>NZ_JBVVPT010000004.1:0-77500 GCF_055811715.1 Bradyrhizobium sp. WSM4872
GAGGATTCTTCATTTCCTCGGAGATGTTCACCAGGTGTTCGAAGCCGATGAACGCAAACACTGCGAGCAGCGAAGTTTGCGCGATGCCCGACCAGGCCCCCGGGTCATCCAGCGAAGGCCAAAGTTCAGGCAGACGAGAGACGAGCGCGCCGCCATTGAACAGGCTGGCGGCGAGGATGAGGATCAACCCTCCGATCTCGACGACCGTCATCAGCCCGGCGAAGCTGATGGACTGAACCGCGGAAAGGCAGGCGATGGCTCCCATCGCGAGCACGACGCCGGCAATGATCCAGGCAGCAGGGAGCGGCACGAAGACGCCGATGTAACCGGCGCTCCCGACGCTGATGGTGGCGCCTGAGATCGTCGCCGCGGCCACCACGAGCAGTCCTGTGGCGCCGCTAAGCCATTTCCGGTGAAAGGCTGCCTGGACGTAAGCTGCCTCGCTTGCCGCGACCGGCAGTCGCGTCCCCAATTCGGCAAAGGTTCCTGCGGTCATGCCCATCACGACCGCGGCGGCGAGGAACGCGAGAGGCGCGTGCATGCCGCTCCGGGCCGCTGCCGCCCCGACCAAGACGTAGATTCCGGCGCCGATGGTGACGCCCAGCCCATAGAGCACCGCATGCGTCAGCGTTAGTGAGCGGATCAGTTTCGGCCGTGTTTCAGTGGTCATTTTCTTTGGTCGCCGATGGGCCCATGAGAACCGACTTGACCTTCTTTGTCATGGCCACGCGAGCACTGCTTGACGCTGATCAAGTGCATCGCAGGCGCGCTAGGTCATCATTCCGAGCGAGCAGGCACGCGCTTCGCGGCCCGGCGCTGATGCGACGCCTAGCCGAAGAGGTGCGCGAGCCAGTACGCCGCTCCTGCGGCCAAGCCGCCGACCAGCAGCGTTTGCGCTGCGGATTTGAGCTTGTTGACGCCCGTGAAGTGCCCCTTGACGGCTCCGAAGCACAGCAGGGCCATGCCTGTCGCGGCAACCGAGATCTGCAGGGCCGCTCCGATGTCTTTCGTGAACATGTAGGGCACCAGAGGAATCAGACCGCCGACCACGTAGGAGCCGCCGATGGTGACTGCGCTGATCGGCGCCCGCTTCGGGTCGGGGCGCTCCAGCCCGAGTTCGAAGCGCATCATGAAGTCGACCCAGCGCTGCCTGTCGGACGCGATGGCGCCGACGACGGAGTTCAACGCGTCCCCTTCGAGTCCGTACTCGCGGAAGACTTGCTCGACTTCCTCGATCTCCCGCTCGCGCAGGTGCTCGACTTCGTGGTGCTCGCGCTGTTCCTCGGCCGCAAAGTGCTCCGCGTCCGTGCGCGCCGCGAGATAGCCGCCCAGCCCCATCGCGATGGCGCCGGCGACGACCTCGGCGAGCCCGGCGGTGACGATCACGTCCGTGCTGGCGACGGCCGCCGAGAGACCTGCGGCCAGCGCGAACGGGACGGTCAAGCCGTCGGCCATGCCGATCACGACGTCGCGGACGCTTTCGGTGGCGGTGAAGTGCTTTTCGACATGGGGCGTGGCGGGCACGGTGATGCTCCTGCTTGACGGAGTTGATGGTCGAGTCCGAAGAAGGCTGCCTAGTCGGCAGCCCTCTTGCGACCGGAGATCATGGAGACGACCAGGTTTTCGCGATGCTCGAAGCTCGCGATCAGCACGCCGAGAACATGCGCCACGACCAGGCCGATCGTCGAGTTGGCCAGGAATTCGTGGACATGCTCGAGCATCTCCGAGCCCCAGTAGGCGTCCGTGATCATCATGTAGCCGGTGACGCAGGTCCCGGCCAGCGCGACCAGGAGTGCCACGATCATGGCCCCGCCCGCGGGGTTGTGCCCGATGTAGCGCGGCGCCCGGAGCAGCGCGACGTCGCGGACGTAGGCGAGCACCTCTCGCGGAGGTCGGACGAAGTTGGAAAATCGCGCATGCCGCGGACCGACGAACCCCCAGAGGATGCGTGCCGCGAGCAGACCGGCGATGGTGTAGCCCGCCGCGATGTGCACCCGCTCGATCTCGTCGCCGGTGGCGTAGGCGAGCACGAAGCAGGTCGCCAGCGACCAGTGGAAGATCCGGACGAACGGATCCCAGACCTTGACCATCGCCGGCGGCCTCGCGCCGCCGGCCTGGATCGTGTTGCTAACGGTTTTCATTTGCGACGATCACATCTGGCCGATGATCTGGCCGTTGGTGGGATCCACAAACAGCTCGATCCGGCTGCCGTTCTTGTCCAAGGCGTAGAGTTCGCCGCATGCGCTCTTGAGCTTGGCCTTCTGGACCTTGTAGCCCTGGGCCTCCACCTTGGCCTGCAACTGAGGCATCGGCAGCCACTGGGACTCCGGTGCCGACGTGCAGGGCTTGCCGAAGCTGCCGGCCTGGGCGGAAGCCGCCCCGAGGGCGACGGCGGCGACAGTCAAAATGGCGATCTTGCGCATGGGTATCTCCTGAGGGTGGCCGGGACACCATGCCCCGGCCATGCGCTCAACCTGCCAGAAGTCGCCTGACTGCCGCCTGTTGACCCAAGTCAGCGATTTGTCAGGTTGGATCTGGCATCCATATGCTTCGCATGACGAGTGTCCTGATGGATTTGCGCTTGCACCGGCTTCGGCCCCTGATCCTTGCCCTCTCGCTTCTGGCTTCGGCTGGTGTGCCCGCGTCCGGCCGCGACCACGACGAGGCGCGGCGCGCCGTGGAGGCCGGCGAGATACGTCCGCTCGCGGACGTTCTCGACCTGGTGAAGGGGAAGCTTCCCGGCGACGTAGTCGGCGTGAAGCTCGAGCGCGAAGGCGGCGCATGGACCTACGAATTCCGCGTGCTCGACGGCAAGGGCCGGCTGTTCGACATCCACGTCGATGCGAAGAGCGGCGAAGTCGAGCGGACGAAGGAGAAGTGATGCGCGTGCTTCTTGTCGAGGATGACCCTCGGATCGCATCCGACGTCTCGCACACGCTCGAGGCTTCCGGTTACGTAGTTGAAACAGCCGGGAATGGCGAGGACGCCTGGTTTCTCGGGGACACCGAGGATTTCGGGGCCGTCATCCTCGATCTTGGGCTCCCGGGCATGGATGGCCTGGCGGTGCTGAAGCGCTGGCGCGCCAACGGCCGTCAGATGCCGGTCCTCATCCTCACCGCTCGGGGAAGCTGGGCCGAGCGGGTGGACGGCATCGACGCCGGCGCGGACGACTACCTGCCGAAGCCGTTCCGGATGGAGGAGTTGCTGGCGCGTCTGCGCTCGATCGTGCGGCGTTCGGCGGGGCACGGGTCCTCGGTTCTGACCGCGGGCGAGATCACCCTCGACGAACGGCAGATGAGGGTGACCCGCCGCGGCGTGCCGATCGCGCTCTCGCCGCTCGAGTACAGGCTCATCGCCCATCTCCTCCGCAATCGCGGCCGGGTCGTCTCTCAGCAGGAGATCGACGAGAACGTCTACGGTCACGGCGAAGATCACGACTCCAACACTCTCGAGGTGCTGATCGGCCGCGTCCGCAAGAAGCTGGGCGCAGAGGCGATCGAGACGCGCCGCGGCTTCGGGTACCTAGTCCCGGAGCCCGTCCAATGATCAGGCACTCCTTGCGGCTACGGCTGGTCGCCGGCGGCATCATCGCCATCCTGATCGCGCTTGCCGTCGCCGGGGGCGGGCTCGTCGTCCTGTTCGAGCGGCATGTGTCCCGCACGCTGGCCCAGGATCTCGAGGTCCATCTCAAACAGCTCATGGCGAACATCGATCTCGATCCGCAAGGCAAGCTGGTTCTGACGCAGACGCCAGTCGATCCGCGCTTCGCGGATGCTCTTTCCGGGCTGTACTGGCAGGTGGGAGACGATCGCGGGCAGCTTCTACGCTCGCGCTCGCTGTGGGATTCCGCGATGAAGCTACCGGCGGATCGGCTCGGGCCTGGCGAGACTCACCAGCACGAAGCGGTGGGACCGGGCGTGCAGCGCGTGCTCGTGGCCGAGCGCGCCGTCACGCTCACGGCGGAGGGCAAGCCGGTGATCGTCCGTCTTGCGGTCGCCGAGGACCTGGCGAGGGTCTCGGCGGCGACTTCGGCCTTTGCGAAGGATCTTTCGGTTGCGCTCGTTTTGCTCGGCGGGGTGCTGGCAGTTGCCAGCTGGGTCCAGATCAGTGTCGGCCTGCGCCCGCTGGTCGCGCTACGCGGCGGCGTGGCCGACATCAGGGCGGGGCGGACCCGCCATCTGCCCTCGTCCGTCCCTTCCGAGGTTCACCCTCTCGTCGAGGAGGTGAACGCGCTGATCGACGCCCAGGAAGCCGAGATCGAACGGTCCCGCGGACGCGCCGCCGACTTGGCGCACGGATTGAAGACGCCGCTCGCGGCGCTGGCGGCCGATGCCGAGCGTCTTCGGGGGCGGGGCGAGGGGGAGATCGCGCGTGACATCGAAGCCGTCGGCGAAGCTATGGGGCGCCACGTCGACCGCGAACTCGCGCGGGCCAGGGTCCGCGGTCGCGCCCGAGGCATCGCCCCATCCGTTTCGGTGAGTCCGCTCGTCCAATCGATCATCGCGACCCTGTCCCGCACGCCCGACGGGGCGCGGGTGAGCTTCGACAACCTCATCGGCGACGACCTCCGGGTTCCGGTCGACCGGACCGACCTCGCCGAAGTTTTGGGAAATCTGCTTGAGAATGCGACTCGCCACAGCGCGGGAGTGGTCCGGATCAAGACAAAGGGCGGTCCGCCCTCCATCGTGATCGAAGACGATGGTAAAGGCATCGATGCAACCCATTTGGCGCGTGCGCTTGAGCGCGGCGCGCGCCTCGACGAGCGAGGTGGGACCGCCGGCCTTGGCCTTGCCATCGTGCAGGACGTCTTGGACGCCTACGACTGGGGACTGCAGCTCTCCGGGTCGAAGCTCGGCGGCCTGATGGCCACAATTGGGCCGAGGTCGGCATTGATCGAGAAAGCAGGCGTCATTGGTTCAGAGCGCTCGCCCTCGTCATCGATGGCTCAGCCGCAGCAAGCCTAATGGTTTGCCGGCAGTTGGCGACAGGTGCATTCGGGGCAAGTATCACCGATCGACTCCAGCACGTCTTGGACCTCGGCGACAGCCTGGTCCGGAGACAAGCCGTCCGGAGGCTCCTGTCTTGCGAAGTCCAACGCGCGCTCGCGGGCGTGAGGGTCGGCTCGGTCCTTTGCCCAGCCATGCTCCTCGCATTCGTGGACGGCGCCCGCCTCCTGCAGCACGCCGAGCGCCCATCCGCGCAAAGTTCTGATCGCCGGGCGTCTTTCCTTCGTCATCAGCATCGAGCTTGCTCCTGCCGGAACGAATCCCTTCGCCCGTCTTCTCGTTCCGGGCGGTCAGCACGCAGCAGGGATTCGCAACGGCAGGGCTGAGGTTTGTCCCCGTGTTCCGCGGGGCTGTGCACAACCCACCGTCCGGTGCCGGCATGAGGCGCGTCCCAGTGCCCTGCAGGCTGCTCGGCATTGCTATCCCGACCGTGGAAGGTTTAATTGCACTCGCAGGTACCTCCGAAGTGGCAGGAGGGGTGCATGGGTAACTGGCTCGTTGTTCCGAAAGGGACAAGCTTGGCGAGGCGGACCCGGGCGCGCCGCGCGGCGCAGTACGTCCGAATGTCGAGGGAGCTCCAGCGCTACTCGATCGCGAACCAGATGGCGGCCATTGCCGCCTATGCCGAGACGAACGCGCTCACGATTGTGCGCACCTACCGCGACGAGGGCCGCAGCGGGCTCGGGATCAAGGGGCGTCCTGGTCTCATCGAACTGAGTCGCTGGGGCCCCGATTCCAGGATGTCGACGAGAGTGCCTACTACGAATTCCTGTGCAAGCGGAGCGGCGTCCAGGTCGAATACTGCGCGGAGATCTTCAAGAACGACGGCACCTTTGTTTCCGGGATCGCAAAAAACCTGAAGCGCGGGATGGCCGCCGAGTGGAGCCGGGAGCTCTCCGTCAAGGTGCACGCGGGACACTGCCGGGTCGCGAGCCTTGGGTACCGCGTTGGCGCTCCAGTCGGCTACGGCCCCCGACGCTTGATGGTCGACGAAGGCGAGCATCCGAAGGCTCTTCTGTTAAAGGGGCAATTCAAGGCTCTGCAGTCGGATCGCGTTCGGCTGCAGCACGGCTCGGCCGAAGAGGCCGCCGTCATCCGGGAAATCTTCGATCAGTTCGTCAACTGCCAAAAATCCTACAGCGAGATCAGTCGCCAACTGAATGACGCCGGCATCGCCAATCACAACGGTCGGCCCTGGACCGACGGCATGATACCCACCATTCTCGGGAACGAGAACTACATCGGCAAGACCGTCTACAATCGCACCTCAAGACGCTTGGGCCAGAAGCTGGTCAAGAATCCGGATAACGCTTGGGTTCGGGGTGCTGCGGCGATCGAGCCTATCGTGGACCAAGGCATCTTCGCTCGCGCGCAGAAGCTGCTGGCCGATCGACGCGTGGGGATTCCGGAAGAAGAGATGCTGCTGCGCCTTCGTCTCACGCTCCGCCGGCGCGGTAAACTCAACTCGCACATCATCAATACGACGCTGGGTCTCAATCACGTCTCCTCGTACATGAAGCACTTCGGTTCGCTGCGGAAGGCCTATGCGCTGATCGGATATGTGTCCCCGCGCGACTGCGACTGGATTGATACCCGGGATTCTTGGGCCGCCGAACAATCGAGGCATGCCACCGAACTCGCGGAGGACCTGCGAACGGAATTTGACATCAAGGCTGCTGTTGTTCCGGACGGCATAGGGCTTGACGTCGGAGGCTCACGCGTAGTTTCGTTTCTCGTCGCGCGACGACTGGCGCATCGTGGAAAGGACCACGCGGCGCAATGGAAAGCCTACCGAAGGAAGATCTCATCCGGCCTGCTCGCCGTGATGCGGTTGGATGCGGCGAATCGGGCGATCGAGGACTACGTGCTGTTGCCTGCCCCGCTGAGTTCGGAACGCTACGTCTGGCTCTCATCCGATTCCCTTCGTCGGCGTCGGGGCGCGTTTTACGAGGAAAAGGGGGCATTGTTCGGTGCCATCAAGACAATGCTGGCAAAAACCAACCGTGCCGCCCCAACCAGCTCAGCACCGTCGAAAAAGCGATCGAAATCAGGCCGGCCCAAAGCCAAGGGCTTCGACGGGCGGCGCTCACGGTGCGGAGATACAAAACCGCTCCGATGAGCGTGCCGTAGTTCCTTCGGAAGTCACCATTCAATTGTGCAATCTTGGACAATTCCGAGGACGTCTCGACGTCATTTGCCATCGGGCTGGCTCCTTCGTCTTGGTAGGACCAGCGCCTTATGAACCACTGTTTTGCCCGACGGCGCAAGTGGTATTTCGTCTTATCAGAAAAAACATGATCGCAGTGGAACTTGGCCGGAAGCTTTAGAATTCTCAGATGCGGCCGCAGTCCAGGCCACCTGCTTGATTATGAATTGCTAGGCCGCTTCGCGGTACCCCTCTTCGCTCCGCTTCTTGTTGATGAGGTTCAACAACTGCGCGGTGGCCCGCGCATCGCATAAGGCTCGATGATGATTGTCGAGCGAGATGCCATATATCTCGCAAAGCTTCCCAAGTCCGTAGGACTTGTGTCCTGGATAGCGCCGCCGCATTCCGGCGCACGTGCAGAGCTTCGGGAATCTGAAGCGCCGCGCGATCCTATCGAATTCGTAGGCCATGAAACCGTAGTCGAAGCTGACGTTATGGGCGACGAAAATGCTGTCCCCCATGAACTCCATGAAACGGTCGGCTACCTCCGCGAACAAGGGTGCGTCCCGAACCATTTCGTTCGTGATGCCGGTCAGCTGAACGATCTTTGCGGGAATGGAGCGCTGAGGATTGACGAGAGAATGCCACTCGTCGACGACACAGTGATTGCGAACCTTCACCGCGCCGATCTCGGTGATGCGATCGCCATTCGACCAGGAGCCGGTCGTCTCGATATCGACCACCACGTAGTCCTGCTCGGGGTCGAAACGATAATCCACCCGACCGATCTCGGCCATGATGCCGGCGGCGCCTAGCTGGCGGAGGCGGGTCAGCTGGTTGCGGCGGATCACGTCCCCCTCGGCCTTGACCTCTATGAAGGACGCTTTGCCGTCCTGCACTAGCATCAGATCGGGGAAACCGTCCCGCATGCCGCGGAAATCGTCGCACATACTGCCGATGATGCCGGCGATGCCGGCCGAATCGGATCCTTCGAGCAGCGCGCGCAGCGCCTCCACTTGCACATGATCCCAGCTGAACACCCCATTCGGGCGGCCCCATTTTGCTGCGACGGTGCGGAGGATCAACGGAAGAGAAGCTCCGGATGCGATGGCGGCCAGTTTCTCGTCGATCGGCACGGCGAAGAGCCGACGGAAGCTGCGGTCCTTCAGGCAATGGGGTAGCCAGTCGAACCCGCTGGGCATTCGGGTGCTCTCGAAGAGCTCGTCCCAGAAGAGAAGGCCGAACAGGGTGTGCCACAGCACATTCTCGGTGAAGAAAACCTTGGTGCCCTCGCGCCGCAGAACGCCGGCGACGCCTGCTTCTGGATTGCCCCGATGGGTATCGTCGACGGTGATCGTTCGCCCGGACCGCAGCAGTTCGGTGTAGACGCCTGTGCGCCTCCCTCCGAACTTGCGAGCGTAAAAGTCAGTTGCGAAAACGTGCTCCCCGTCGCTGGCGGGATCATCGATCATCCGCTGCAGCAGGTCTTCGGCCCCAATGCGATCCCCGGTATTGTAAAGCAGGCGGACCAGGCGCTCGTTGCAGTCCGGCGAGCACCCCAGCCGGTAGAGCTGACGGGCAAGATCGCTCTCGCCCGCTTTCTCGAAGAAAAGTCCGGTCTGATGAGCCGCTCGGCTGCGGAGGTCCTTGCCGTACTGTGTCCCGCATGCAGGCCCGGACAGCACGTCGATGGCGGCCCGCCTGTGGACAGGCTCCGATCCGTTCTCAAGGCTATCGAGAATCTGGCTGTAGTGGAACGAGGCAAGCGCCTCCTCGGCATCGGTGAAGCGTGCGCTGAACGCGGTCTCGCGATTGGTGCGGAGGATACCCAAGTCCCGCAGCGCGAAATTCTTGAGGTTCACCTCGGTCTTGCCGAAGTAGAGATACAGCAGGAATTCGATTGGCCGCGTGCCGTCGAGAGCGATGAATTTCCGGGCGCCGCAGTGCTGCGCGGCCGTCGAAAACGGGATCTGTTCGAGATAATAGTCGATGAACTTGGCTTTGGCCCAAGACTTGCGGACGTCTTTGCGCCCAGCCGCCTGTGCACCGGTGAAGAGGACATCTTTGGGAAGACACACGACGAACCCAGCGTAGTCGATTTCACCGATCACGCGGGCATGACCGACCATCATCAGATCCGACGTCGCCTGCTCGATATCGTCGATCTCAGGGTAGTCGAACAGGGACCGATTGAATATCGCACCACGCCGGTTGATCATGCGGATCAACAGGCATCGGGCATCTCTCGAAAGGCCCTCGAAGCGCGCTATGAAAGCGTGATGATCCGGGCCAAGAACGGGTTCGTACGTTCGCTGCACGAACCCGAGCATTTCGGCGAAGTGGTCCAAGTAATAGTAGACAGGCAGTTGAGGCAATTTGGCCAAGCGGACCTTCGCGGAAGGAATCGTTAGTTCTATTTCTGTTCTAGTGCCGTCCTCAGAGTCAAGCGGCTCGACGGCTACAGGTGACCACTTCCGAATACTTCGGCGGTCGCCGGCGCGGCGTCTTCCTTCACGCCCCGCGCGACGATCCGCAGCGCCCCGTCCGGCAGCGGCCGTTGTAACTTCAGCGCCTCGTCCGGAGGTGCGGTCATCCAGGCCTCGACCTCCTCGGGCGTGGTCAGGATCACCGGCATCGCCTTCGGATGGATGGCGAAGACTTCGGCGTTCGGCTCCGTCGTCAGGAACGCGTAGAGGTCGTTGGTGGTCTCGCCCTCCTTGACCTTCCGGACCGACGTCCAGTTCGTCCAGATGCCGGCGAAGCAGGCCAATGGCCGGCTTTCATCGAGCGCGAACCAGATGTCGCCGCCTTCGGCCTTGTTGAACTCGCTGAACGAGTTGAACGGCACGACGCAGCGGTTCTCCGGACCCAGCCACCTCGTCCAGTGCTTGGACTTTACGTTGCGGATGTTGGTCGTACCGCCGTCCGGCTCCATCCGGAGCAATTCCTTGAAATCGACCGTCTTGCCCTTCGCTTGCAGCTTCTCGGCGCGCTTCTTGGTGGCATCCATCAGCGCCTTTGACGAGGAGGGCATGCCCCAGCGCGCGGTCGTGAGTTCGCGCCCCTCGGCGCCCGTTCGGACGATCGGCGCCCGGTAGTCCGGAAAGACGCCTGGCATCGGCGCCAGGTTGCCGACGTACCGGTTGACGACCCGGAACAGCGCGCTGATGGCGGCCTGATTGGTGGTGATCGAGTACAGATTGCAGATGTGGACGGCCCCCCACTTGTCAGGATTGTAGCAGACTTTTGGCCAGATCGCCTTGCGGTCGACCCCGGAAAGCGGCGTCGGATGGTGCTTGGGCGCCATGGCCGTTTCCGCCCGCTAAACTTCGTACGACGGCCAGCAGCCGTCCTCCTCGTGGCGCCCGGTGCGCTGAGCGCATGTGTTGTCCAGAAGGCGCTGGCCGACGTTCCGCCAAGCCGCGTCCGGACCGTAGAGTCTGACGGCATCCGCCTTTTGGATCTCGAGGGTCCGACCGCAGCGCCGGCATTCCACCCTCAGCAAGTGTCTGGGAATTTGGTCTAGCCGCAGAGAGCGTCCGGATGGGCCGGGCCCCGGATTGGCGCCATCGGCGCGTGGGTCATCCAGGAGCGCCTGCCAATATTCGCGCGGCAGATCGTCGTCCGGCGCCAATCCGCGCTCGGTAGGTGCCCTTCTGCGGACGGTGGCGGCCATCAGATCCATCTGCTTTCGGGTCGGCATGCGCCAGCTGGCGGGGTGGTCGGTCATGGCCAATTAGAACATATCAAGAACAAAAGAGTCGAGTCCGTATTTCCCTCACGTCTCTGCGAGCGCCGTAAACAAAAGCGGGCAAAGCCAAAATCGACGGTTGCCGAATCTCCCGCCAGTTGGGGACAATGGACCTTAGAGATGGCGCCTAGGCCGCGGTACTACCTTGATGCAGCAGCGGCTCTCGTCGGCAGAAGCGAAGGCTGGACGAAGTCGGGCGCAAGAAGACGCAGGGGTTGGGCGGGCACGCGCGAACATCGCCCACGGAACGTTTACTCCGACGGGAAGGTCGGGCGGGAGTCCTCGGATTGTCGGAGCGCGACGTCATCTTCATCAGCCACGCGACGCCGGACGACAACGAGTTCGTCCGCTGGCTCGGCACCAGGCTAACAGGCATCGGGTACAAGGTTTGGGCCGACATCTTCGATCTGGCTGGCGGTACGCCGTTTTGGACGAGCATCGAGGACGCGCTGCGGAAGCGGACCATCAAGGTGGTCTTTGTGGTCTCGAAGGCCAGTTGCGACCCGAACCGCACGGGTGTCCAGAACGAGATTTCAGTGGCCGACGCGGTCAAGAAGTCCCTCAAGGATCCGGACTTCATCATCCCCGTTCGGATTGACGACATCGCCTTCGGCGATTTGCCTATTCAGATCCATCGGCTGAACGCGATCGACTTCACGACGGGATGGGGCGGGAAGCTTGCGGATCTCGTCGACACACTCACCAAGGCAAACGTGCCGCGAGCGGTGACCGATCTGTCGGCCGAGTTCGACCGGTGGCGGCAGGCATCCGTGCGGTCCGACGTCGTGGTCGAGCGCGGCGCAGAGCCGTTGCTGACCAGCATCATCCCGATAGTCCGGCTGCCGGACGAGATCTCCTTCTACGAGTACGAGGGTGAAAACAAGAAATTCGAGCAGGCGATCGAGACGGTGCCGCATCCGCACGCGATGCATAACAGGCTGCTCGTCAGCTTCGCCGCTGTGCACGAGATCCAGACGCATCTACCTGCCGAACTGACCGTATCGCTCCGTGGGACCGCAAGCTTCCCTTTGTTTTTGGAGGGCAAGGTCACCGACCCGGTGGGGCCGCAACGTCGCGACGCTAACTCCTGGGCGGTCCGCATGCTGCGGGAGTCCTTCGAGGCGCACCTCGCCATGCGGGGGTTGCTCCCCTATGCCGCGTCCGCCGGGACGGTCATGTTCTTCCCAAAGAGGCTGCTGGCCGACGATCGCGTCTACTACACGAACGCGAAAGGCAAGCGGACCTACAAGCAGGTCGTGGGCGAAAGCAAGGTGCTCAAGGCTCAATGGCATCTCGGCATGCGGGCGGTCGTTCGCCTCGGCGATGCACCCACCGTGCGGCTACGCCCCTACGTCGTCTTCACCAGGGACGGCAAGACGCCCCTCAAGGACGCCGACGAGATGAGCAAGCTGCGGCGGCGCTTCTGCAAAAGTTGGTTCAACCACGTTTGGCGACCGCTTTGGCAGGCGTTCTTCGAATTCTTCGGCGCAGGTTCCGAGAGCGTGCCGATCGCGTTGGGCGAGCATCGCAGTTGGGCCGTAGCCGGCGAGGGTCTGAAACTCACCGCGGGCATGCGCATGCCGTTCGACCTGGATGTTGCCGACGAGGAGGGCGAGCCCGAGGAGCCGGACGATGCCGAAGACGACGAGGAGTCGGACGACGGGATCGACGAGGGGGATGAGGAATGACGGCTACGTGGCGGGCGATCCACATCGACGAGCCTCAGCTGTCGTTTGGGCATGACCAATGCGCGGAGCATCCGAAGGATGGGCTCTTCCTGTTCGGCCCTGTCGCGTCCGGACAGAACCCGGCCCGCATGGACGTCGGTGTGATCGGGACGCCGGCCGGTCTCGAAAAGTATTCGAAGTGGATCGCTTCGATCGAGAAATTCATCGACGTGCCGCCGCCTGCGCCGAACCGCAAGCGCAACGACGCCAATACCTTCGTTTGGCCCGGTTTCGAGGCGGTCTATGGCGCCGCCTGGCCGAGCAAGCCGTTCGCGACATGTACGATCGACGCCGTCGAACTCAGTAAGCGGATTCTTGGTGCAGACCGGCACCAGGCGATCTATTCCGCGGTCGCGTTGTATGAAGAGGCACTAAGGAAGTATCTCCGCGAGGAGGAGGCGCGCCCGCAGTTGTGGTTCGCGGTGGTGCCCGACGACGTCTACAAGTACGGCCGGCCCAAATCGACGGTGCCCGTCAAGCTGCGTACGCCGGGTACCCGCAAGCTCGGGATGAAGGCGGCACGCGCGATCCTGACGGAAGGTTCGATGTTTCAGGAGGAGAGGGAGGCGGCGGCCGTCTACGAATACGAACTGAACTTCCACAACCAGCTCAAGGCGCGGGTCATGGACACCGGCCAGGTTATCCAAGTCGTCAAGGAAGTCACGCTCGATCCGCCGACCGAGAAGGCCAAGGCGCAGATGCAGGATCCGGCGACCATCGCCTGGAATCTCTCGACCACCAGCTTCTACAAAATCGGCGGACGCCCGTGGCGCCTCGCCGATCTGCGCGACGGCGTTTGCTACGTGGGGTTGGTGTTCAAGCGGATCGATCGGCCGAGCGGGCGTGATAACGCCTGCTGCGGCGCGCAGATGTTCCTCGGATCCGGCGATGGTCTTGTTTTTAGGGGTGCCGTGGGCCCCTGGTACTCCGAGACGAATGACGCCTTCCATCTCGATCAGGATCAGGCGGCCAAGCTGATGGAGATGATCGTCCGCGCGTACAAGGACAATCACGGCGAGGCGCCGAAGGAACTGTTCATCCACGGCAAGACAAACTTCGAATCCAAGGAATGGGCGGGATTCGCCAGCGCGGTTCCGCAGTCGACCAAGCTGGTCGGCATCCAGATCCGCGACAACGCGGACGTCAAAGTTTTCCGATACGGCGCCAACGCCGTGCTGCGCGGCACGGCCGTCGTGACGTCCGAAACGTCGGGTTACCTCTGGACGCGCGGATACATCCCGCGACTTCGGACGTACCCGGGCCGCGAAGTGCCGAATCCGCTCACCGTCGAGATCAGACGCGGTGACGCAGATATCGAGCAGGTGATGCGGGATGTGATGTCGCTGACGAAGCTTAATTTCAACGGCGCCGAGTTCTGCGATGGCCTGCCGGTTACCTTACGCTTCGCCGATCTGGTTGGCGAAATCCTGACGGCAGGTCCGATCACGCCGCACGCGCCGCTGCCCTTCAAGTTCTATATCTGAGAATGCATCATGGCCTCCGCTCCGAAGACGCCATCACTCTATTCGCGCATGCAGGCCCATGGCACGCTAACGGAAGAGCCGCGCGACGTTCCAGACGCGCGCTTCGCGCTGCCGTCGACGATCAACTGGATGCGTGCATTGGCGATCCTCACCGTCGATCAGAGGATCGATTACTCCGCGGCGAGGACCTTCTACGCCAAGGTGCAGGCGCGTGGACTGCCCGAACGCGAGTTCAATACCGTCTGCGAACAGCTTTTGTTCGTCCTGAATCAGATCGGAGCTCTGCAGGTTCTGGCGACAGCCCCGAACAAAGCCGACGTGACCTGAACCGCGATCGTCGCCTGGTACTACGGCGTCTACAGTGCCGCCTCGGCGATGACGGCGGCGATGGACGGTTCGTTTCGGGATAACCACAGCGAGACCGCGCGAAAGTGGCAGGGGCGCTTCCCCGCTCGAAATCTGGCGATTCATCCGTTTGCCGACTTCCTCTCTAGCATCCTTCCCGCCACGGCTGATGCCGAGCTTGCTCCAATGAGGGCGCGGGGTCGTCATTCCTTGGTCAACGCTCCGTCCACCGCACAGGAAGCCTGGGGTTGCTGCGCTGAATATCTTTCCGGAACGGCGGGTTGAGAGCGATGGAACGTCGAGGAGAGAGTACGGGAGAATTCTACGTTCAAGGCGTTACAGGTTTCGGACTTCAGGACGAAGGCCGCGCGCGAGTTGCGTGATGCAGCCTATGAGAAGCGGGGCATCGCGTTCCTCCACCAGGCATCCCGATATCGTGGAAAGGCAATTACCGCGACGCTATTTACCTCGCATACGGAACGTCCGTGCCGGCCTTGTTGACAGGCTTCATCGACGACCTGCTGACTGTGTTGAAGGCCTTCGCGGCGATGGCGGGTGCCTATTGCTCGGTGCGGGTCGGCAAGATGGCGTGGGCGGACTTAGTGGACGACTTGGATCGCAAGAAGGCCATTTCGGTCTCGCCCAAGGACATCTGGTGGCCGTCGATCGGGTGTTTGCGTCAAACTACCAACGCGGGTCGAGAGATCGTGGCGGTCGAACTGTCCGCTGTCTCTTGCGGTCGGTTGGCGATCTTGCCGAACGAGACCCTGATCTTCGCTTGCCCGGAAAACTCTTTGTTATCGATAAAGCGGTGGCGGTTAGGCCCGACGGCTCGAGTTAACGGTTTGATACGGCCGATCTGGATTCTTGGCGTTCGAGACCTCGCAGGGAGCGACGCATGCTCAACGGCCACTGGGATAGCCATCACTTGCTTCTCGACTTCGAAACAGTCGACGGCGACACTATCCGTATTGCCCGTCCGTGGCTCACGTTTCTTGTGGACCGCTATTCGCGCTGCATCGTCGGATTTTCGCTTTGCACAACCCCGCCTTCAGGGGACGCCATCTTCGACGCCGTGCGTATGGGCATCAAGCGGAAGGATAAGATGCTGACCCGCCTCGGCGGCATGACCAATTCCTGGGAATGCCACGGCGTACCAGCCGCCGTCACCACAGATGCCGGGCGAGGCTCACACTCGGAAAAGCTTCGCGGAGCGAGTGAAGTGTTGCAGTTCAGCCTTCACTTCAAGCCGCAGAAAAAGCCGTGGCTTACGGGCCAGATCGAAAGCTGGTTCAATTCTCTCGAACGTCCCGGCGGCAAAAGCCGTAGAGCGCTATCGCTCGGAGAGGCCAGTTGGATCGTCACGAAATGGATCGTCGACATCTATCACCAGCGGCTTGACCCCGCTTTGGATTGCACGCCTGCGCAGATGTGGGGTTCGGGTCTCCAAAAGACACCCATTTTGCGCGTCGTTCCCGACGATTTGGTCGATGTGGACTTCCAGCAGCCCATTCCGCGCGCCATTGATCGTGCTCAGGGGCCCCCGCCCTCAAGCTCCGGTTCGCTCGAATTCTAGCAGGATACTACTGCACTAGGGACGCAGCGGTACGGATCGTTTCGGCATCCGGCGTGCGTTTCGCGCCAATAGACAGCAGCTGACCTCCGATCGGAACGTCCGGTGGGAAAATTGGAGCCCAGGTTCCAAGTCTCTCGGGCAGACGTTGACGGCGTTCACGCGATTCTCCGCCCGCATCTAGCGCGCTTAAACCGCGACGGCGCTTTCGTCCGGTTCGGCCGACTGGAGAAAGCCCGCGTCTTCTCTACATAGCAACGATTTCAAAAAGGATTGTTGACGGTCTTCTTTTATTTGGCTACCATAATGGATAAAGCTGCAGCCGTGCATTGACGCGGCAAGCCGATGGTCCTTGAACGTCGATGGCCGTGAAGCATCAATACGAGGTCAAGCAACTGCGCGCCGCCTATCAAGAGGCGTGGAAGACCACTCTGGATTTTCTGAAATGGTGCGGCGAGCAGGAGACGACGCCGCGTGAGACCACGGTCGAGGAGATCCAGGAAGCCATCGGAGCGAGCCGCCGCGAGATGGCGGACCTAGTCAGCGGGATCACCGAGGTGAAGATCGGCACTCGCATCATCGGCCGGCACGGCAGCAAGACACGACTCCGCTGGCTCTTCACTTTGCGTAGCATCGAAAAGGTCGCGCGGGGCGAGACCGAGATCCTGGTCGAGACCGGAAGCGACACGCCGTTCGCAAGCGACCATCTCAGGGAATACTCGTACCCCCTTCGGGAGGATGAGGAACAAGTTATCTTTAAACTGCCACGCGATCTCACTCAACGGGAAGCAGATCGATTGGCACTCTACATCCGTTCACTGCCCAAGGACTGAAGAAACCGAAGCGAAACCGCCGGGCACGCCTTCTTACCGTTGGCGCGAACGGTCGGACTTTGCCTCAGCCAAGCACGCGAAGGAGGTTCGAATGAATGCCATGCCGTCAAGGACCATGCTCGTTGTCGAAATTGAAAGTCTGCCCACCGCGAACGACCCCGGAATCCAAGAAGCGATCCTGTACGTCTTGTGCGAGCCGTCGTGCATGCCGGCCCCCGGTATCATGATCACCGGCGTCGGCGGCGAGATGAAGAGTTCCGAACGGTGGCCGTTTTTCATCAACAAGGACGGCCGCGGAGATTGGGGCGCCGCCTGCGAAGACGAAGACGAGCGTTTCTTCGAAACGAACATGCGGGGTAAACCGATGAAGGTGTCCGAGCTCCTCACCGTGAAGGCTGCCCATCCGGACTGGCCCGGCAAGCAGGTCGAGACCACCTTCCGGATCCGCAAGGCCACCGCCATCGCCGGCCCGGTGCTGCAATGATCGCCGCACCGCATCGAGGTCCGCAAGCGGAAGGACCGATTTAGGACCTCCAACGCCCGTCGGGTTGACATCATGGGGGATCGCCCACATCTTGACGGATGGCCGATCCGGCCACGCCGTTCACGCTGGCGAAGCCTTTCGGGCAGGATCGCGATCTTCGCGTCTTCATCCCTCATGGACATCCTTTTCATAGGGCGCCTTGGGGCCGAGTGAACCAGCCACTCTAAGTCGCGCGCCCGCGATGAGGACGTCATGCGTTTCCATTTTCAGAATCTCGACCGGCCAAAGAAGGCCGCCCAAAAGTTCGTTCGCCTTCTCGATGGTGCAATTCCGCTGTCGAAGGTGCAGAACGGTCTCGCGGTAGCGGTCGGCTACCGCGATTGGCATGAACTCGAAAATTCGCACGCGCAGGGCGCGGCGACGCCTTTGGATCAGCAACTGCCTCCGGACGTGTTCCACGGTCGGGCCGCCGGCGTGGCACTCAGGCTCGCGGCCTCGCTTGGGATCGGCGACGGCTTGGCGCAGCAGGCCCTGCTTGCCTCCCGATTGACGGGCGACGGCGCGACATTCGAGGACCATCTCGTGATCCGCTCGCTATGTTGGAAGGCGTCCGGTCGCTGGCCTTCGACCGGTATGGCCGGCACCGTCGTCCGACTTCGTGTCCCGTTCGGGGTTTCGCGGCGCGTCGCCTTGTTGACCGCTAATTTCGATGCCGGAAGAAGCGACCTGGTCCAGATCATCAGCGACAATCGCTGCGGGATTTGCGTCCGAAGCGAGATCGCCGTCCCGCGTGACCCGCTCCCCCTGTTCGTTCCCCATCGCCTACGCCTCGCCTACGGCGCATGGGTCGAGCCGGATGGAAGCACCGTGCTGTTCTCCCGCGACTATGCCCCGTTATGGCGCCTTCGGGAGGGCCAACCTCCGGTCCAGGTGCCAGCAACCGAATGGATCAAGCACGTCGGGCAGACCTGGTTCTGGGGCGATGGATCTGCGCCTTGGGACGATGTCGGGCGGCTGCGCGAAGAAGAAGACCGCTTGGCTTCCTACGGCATCGTCGGCTTGCCGGACTTGGTCGACCTTTTGCCCGTCATGGTCGCCTCGGTCGGCAACGTGCAGATGCCCGGTCGAATTCTTGAAGACATGCGCGCCCCGCGCGCCTTGGCCGGTTAGGAGGACGGACATGGACGTAACCGTCGAATCCGCGTCCGAACTGATTGACCGCTTCGAACAACTTTTGTCGTCATGCGGCATCAGCGTTCCGAAGCACGCGCAGACCGGCGCGGACATGCTCTCGATGTGGAAAGTGTTGCAGCGTGTTCGGGCCGGCTTCAATGGAAGTCCGGATGAGCTCAGACAAGAATACACGACCGGTCTGGCCGCCCACGACTTGGCGGCGAAGATGCTCGACGTGTGCCAACTCCCGCAATTCGCGGATCTGGTGCCTCATCTCGATCTGCTGACCAAGGGGGCGATCCATCTGACCGAATTGCCGCCGGCCTATCCGGACGGGTACAACAAGCTGATCGAACTCTACTGGGCCGGTCTCTGCCTCGGCGCCGGCTTGACCATCGAGCTCGATCATCCGATCAAATCCGACGGGAAAAACCCGGACATCATCACCAGCGCCGAACTGAGGCGATCCAAGCATGGCTACGCGCTGAAGACAGTCCGGTCGCCGCACACGCAGAACATGCTCGATCACCTCAAGAAGGGCATCGAGCAGATCGAGGTGTCGTCGAGCACCGAGGGGATCGTCGCTTTCAATCTGACGCCGCGCCTGCTTCAGGAGCACTCAATCTGGCCTCATGGCGGATGTTTTCTCGACTGGAACATGCCCGCGGCGGCCGTGGTGCAGGGTTGCGCTCGAATGGTCGATCAGATTGTCATCGACAACGGTCGGCCGGCCATCGACGCTCTCTTTCGTGGTAAGAAGGCGACCGGTTCGGTTCTTTGTCTCGCATTCTGTCCGACCGTCGCCTTTCACCCTCAGACCGGCAAGCAGGTGGTCATGCCCCTGAAGGTCGGCACCGTTGTTCCGGTCTCGCATGAGAACCCGCTTTCCGACGCGTTCGGAACTGAATTGACGGTGCTCAACCACATGATGCAGACAACCTTGGGGCGATAATATCCGCGATGAGGTCGAAGCCCGATCTCGATTGCCGCGGCTTCGATAGTAGTGCGACTTCGACCGCATCGGAATGGAGCGAAGCAGTGCCGAGCCAGGAGCTTATCGACGGGGTACGAAGCCGCCTTCCCGATGATTTTTCCAGGCGGCAGCTGGATGGCGCGCTGGCGGTGCTTACTCAGGAGAATAATCCGGCGCGGGCGAACCAGTCCGCGAGTTCGTTCCGCGAACTGACCGCGCACGTGCTCGAGACCATGGCGCCGGACGCGGACGTGATGCGGTGCACGTGGTTCAAGCAGGACAAGAACGCCGAAGGACCGACGCGACGGCAGCGTGCGCTGTACGCCTGCCGCGGTGGGCTGACCGATGAGTTCCTGAAGGACAGGGTCGGCATCAAGCCTGAAACGCTGCATGCTGGCTTGGGTCCCGCCTTTCAGGAGTTGAACAAGCGGACCCATGTCCGCCCGGACACCGAATTGAAGACGGAAGAGGAGATCGAAGAGTTCGCGGAGACCGCATTGGCCGCGCTGGAGGATCTGTTCGAGACCATCGACGAGATGAAGGGTCGTGTCGCGACGGCCCTTTCGCGAGCCTTGAGCGGTGCCGCCACCGGTGCGTTCATCAACCAGACGATCGCCGAACTCGATGAGATCTCCGGACGGTATGAGACAGGCATCGTCCTAATTGACGATCCGGAGATCCTGAGCCTGGATGCCGACCGGATCCTGTGCCGCTTCACCGGGACCGTCGGCGTCACGCTGATGGCGGGCGGCAGGCACGACGCGGTTGAATTCCGCAACAGCTTTCCTTTCGACTGTGAAACCTCGGCGGCGGCGACGACGCCGGAGGCCTTCGATGCCGCCGATACGACGGTCGAGGTCGACGTCTCTTCCTGGAGAGAGTGACGCCCGGATGCGGCGCAGCCGTCTCCGGGACATCTAGGCGTCGAGGAACGTCTTACCTGGGTCCGACGCCGACTGGCCGAACGCCCAATTCTGATCACCGACATCCCGGGCCCGCACGGACGTCTCCGCCAGCACTTGCGCAAGCCTCTCCCGAACTCCACCACTTGCGGCGCCACGTTCGACGTACGGGATGACGGGCTTCAGTTGCGGTTAAGGCCGTACTCACCGCGCGTCAGCAGGATTCGCTTCCAGAAGGCCTCTCGCTCAAGGACGGTCTCATCAGGAGTCGGGCTCGCACGATATTCGAGTAAGGCAAACCGGAAATTGTTTCGGCAATATTCGAGCGTAGGGTCGCGAACCAGAGCGGTGAGTTCGACGTTGCCGCCGTGACCCGTGGAAGCGTAGCTGCACCAGCGGGCCCATACCCCTTCCGACCCATAAGCCGAGCCCACATACCGCTTTCCGGTACTCGTATCGGAGATCAGATAGATGCCTTTGACGCTACTTAGAGCTGCTTTCCAATCGGGGCGGCCTGTCCGGACAAGCGTCTCAAGCTCCTCGAACGAAAGGTCGATATTCTCAAAGCCCGGAAAGCTGCGGCCAGTATAGGGCTCCCGAAGAAGCTCAAGGACCTCGAAGCTGGAGTAATGGTTTTCGAAATTCACTCGCGTCGCGCGCTCCCGGTACGAAGAACGAAGTTTTAGGCGACCGATGAAGCCGCCGCCTTCTTCGCTCAGCGTCACCACATAGCGATCTGACAATCGTTCCAACACGCAGAACACACCACCGAAGAGCCAAGCGTCCGGTTCGTGATAAAACTGGATGAGTGAAAAGATCTTCTGACGATTGAACTCGTCGCGCGAAGGGCGGTACTCCTGCCAACCTTGCCATTCTCCCCTGTCGCGGGCCCACACCTCTAATGGCTGGCTGTGCCCGTTCCAGCGCGCAAAATGGAGCTTGTAGTCCGATGGACCGGATATCGACCAAATGTCCGAAAGCCGAAGGGAGGAAGGCGGCGGCTCAGAGGCGCTCATTTTCGCCCTCTAGCACACTTGTGGCCTAGTCGGCCAATTTGCCCATCGTCTTCCCGGGGGCCAGGCCACGGCCGCCGGGCCCGTTGATGTAGACGAAGATTTAACCACGATGGACCGAGCGATAGCGTCGGACGACTCGTTCTTGGATCTCGCTCGGTCCGATGGCGGTGTTTTGACTAGATCAGGCGGCAAAACGTGACGCACTTATGTGTGTTTTGACACTCTTATAAGGTGCATCACAGCCAGACGTCAACCCTACGGATCCAGCTCCGTATCCCAGTAGAGATAATCCAGCCAGCTGTCGTGCAGATAGTTCGGTGGGAACAGGCGGCCGTTGCGGTGGAGCTGGTGCACGGTCGGCGCGAACGCGTGCTGGCGTGGAAACATCTTGGCCTGCACCGGCGTGAGATTGCCCTTGCGCAGATTGCAGGGCGAGCACGCCGCGACCACGTTCTCCCAGGTGGTCTGGCCGCCTTTGCTGCGCGGGATGATGTGGTCGAAGGTGAGGTCTTCGGGCGAACCGCAATATTGGCAGGCGAAACGATCGCGCAGGAAGACGTTGAATCGGGTGAACGCAGGGTGCGTGGTCGGCTTGACGAAGGATTTGAGCGAGACGACGCTCGGCAGCTGCATTTGCAGCGTGGGACTATGGACCGCCTGATCGTAATGCGCGACGATGTTGACGCGGTCGAGGAATACCGCCTTGATCGCGTCCTGCCACGACCACAAAGACAGTGGGTAGTAACTCAGCGGCCGGAAGTCCGCATTCAGCACCAACACCGGCCAATGGCCTTGCGAGACATGTGCGTTCAAGTAACGCTCCTGGCCTCCAATGTACGCTGCGAAGCAGCACGTAACTGACATACTACATGCAGCGTGACGGGATTGTGAAGCCCGTTGAGCGACTTATTCCGGCGCAAGCAATGCGGCCGGGGGGTGGCAAACCGCGCAAAACGCCATGATTTCCAGGTCCGAGGCCGCGGAGGCAGCGTCGTCCTGACAGCGCGACGTGGATGTGCCGAGGCAGCTAGTCCCGCACCCGCTCCAGCTTCTGCAAACATCGCGTCGCGCGCACCGCGGCCGGCATCTCCTCGTCCGGAAAGCTGGTCTTCCAGTCGGTGACTCCGACCTCTCCGACATAGATGTCACCCCTGGAATCCAGTGCAATGCCGTGCGGTGCCAGGAATTTTCCGCTCGCAACGCCCGGGCCTGCCTCACCGCCAAGCCGCGCGATGCGATTGCCTTTGGCGTCCACGATCGACAACCGCGGGCCGAGATTGGGCACCTTGCGGTTGACCGCGAGGCCAGGTCCGAGTTCCCCGATGACGAAGGTCGGGCTCTTAGCCCCACCGCAGCAGCATAGCGCACAAGGGCGGTGCAGATTGTTCCACTGCGTCTCGTACTTGCCGTTGCCGTCGAACACCTGCACGCGGTGGTTCTCGCGGTCGGCGACATAGACGAAGCCGTCGGCATCGGTGGCGATGTTGTGCACGATGTTGAACTGGCCGGGATCGGTGCCGGGCTCGCCCCAGCTTGTCATCAGCTTGCCATCGGGTGTGAATTTGTGCACGCGCGCATTGCCATAGCCGTCGGAGACGTAGATTTCGCCCTTTGGCGACAGCGCGGTGTGGGTGCAGCGGTGGAAGGGATCGCCGCTCATGAACGGCGACGGTTTCTCGGGAATGCCGATCGTCAGCAGCACCTTGCCGTCGGTGGTGCACTTGCGCACGGTGTGGTCGCCGTCATCGGTGCAATAGAGGTTGTCGTCGGCATCGATGTGCAAGCCGTGGGCGCGCGAGAACAGGCCTTCGCCCCAACTGCGCAAGAAATTGCCCTCGCGGTCCAGCACGACCATCGGATGGGCCCCGCGGTTGAAGACGTAGACGCGGTCCTTGCTGTCGACCGCGACCGAGGCGACGTCGGTGAGCTGCCATCCGTCCGGCAGCTTTGCGAAGTTCTCAACGACGCGGTAGCGGTGCTCGCCGGTGCCGAGAATGGCTGGCATTGAATGTCCTCTCTTGTTGTCATTCGGGGGCACGCGAAGCGTGAACCCGGAATCCATCGTACGGCATTTTCGAGGAGGAATGGATCCCGGGTTCGCGCTGCGCGCACCCCGGAATGACGGCTGTGTTCATGTCCGCCCCAGAATCCCTTCCTCGATCGCCTTGATCTGGAGCGCGAGATATTTGGAGTTGATCCGGCATTGCGCGAGGCTGCCGGCGATGAACCAGAGGCCGGGCTGCCCAGTGCGCACATACATGTTGCGCAGTTCGAGGCCGTCGCCAAAGCCCCAGATCGGGCCGACCCGGTCGGCGACGGCCTCGCCGAACAGTTTCCGCACCAGATATTCCTGCGTCTTGTAACCGGTCGAAAGCACGATCAGGTCAGCTGGAACGGTCGTGCCCTTCATCCGGACGCCCTCGGCGACGAAGCCCTCGATCTCAGAAAACTGCCTGAGCTTGATCGCGCCCTCCACGATGAGGTTGGAGCAGCCGACGTTGAAATAATAGCCGCCGCCGCGGGTGAGGTATTTGAACTGCCAACCGGTGCCGGCCTCGCCGAAATCGAGCTTGAAGCCGACGCTGGAGAGGCCGTCAAGCAGCTCCTTATCAAGCTGCTTCGACTGCTCCGTCAGCATCACATGGGTCTTCTTCGCCAGCGGCGTCGGCATCGAGGTGGCGATCAGATCATTGTCCTCGAGCGTGCCCTCGTTGTAGGTGGCATAAGCGAGTTGGGCCGACGGCTCGATATTGGTGACGAGCGTGGGTGAACGCTGCACCAGCGTCACTTCGGCGCCGCTGGAGTGAAGATCCTGCGCGATGTCGTGGCCGCTGTTGCCGGTGCCGATGACGATGGCGCGTTTGCCTGCCCAGGTCTCGCCGTCCTCGTAGCGGCTCGAATGCAGCAGCGTGCCCTTGAAGTTATCGAGGGTCGGAATAGCAGGCACATTGGCGATGCCGCTGACGCCGGTTGCCATCACCACATGGCGCGGGTGCACGGTCCGTTTGCTGCCGTCGGCGCGTCGCAACGTGACGGTCCAATTGCCCTTGGCATCGTCGTAGGGGCCGCCTTCGAATTCGGTGCCGGTCCAGAAGTTCAGCTCCATCGCGTCGACGTAAGCTTCGAACCAGTTGGCGAGCTTGTCCTTGGGGATATAGGTCGGCCAGCTCGGCGGAAACGGCATGTAGGGCAAATGATTGACCTGCACCTGGTTGTGCAGGGTCAGCGCGTGATAGCGCTTGCGCCAATTGTCCCCGATCCGTGCCTCGCGATCGACGATCAGGGTGTCGATGTTCAACTGCTTCAGCCGCGCCGCAATCGCGAGCCCGGCCTGGCCGCCGCCGACCACCAGCACGGCGGGATCGCGATCGGCGTAGTCGCGCGCGGCGTTGCGCAGGTCGAGCCAGTTCGGTCCACGGAAGTCGCGCGAATAGGCCTGGCCGCGCGGCCGCGAGGTGCCGAGCTGCTCCTCGAAGCCCTTGAGCTCGTCGAGCGCGGTGAGGAGCGTCCACGCTTTCAGGCGGTCGCCGTCGGTGGCGTCGGGCACAAGCCGGACGATGCCGCTGCCGCGCCCCAGTGCGGTTTCGAAATCGAAGATCGCTTCGATCGTGTTGGTCCCGGCACGCGTCACCCAGCGCGGTGGCGCTCGGTTCGGCGCGATCTTGAAGCTGCCCGGCGCGACCTTTGCCGCGAGCGTTGTCAGCTCCCGCTTGATCGAGTCGCCGCCGGCGATGGTTTGCAGGTTCCAGCTGAGTGCCAGCGCGTCGCGCCAATAGCTGTCGGCGAGGAGCAGACGATCCAGTCCAGCGTCATGGGGTGCGTCAAGCGTGCGCTCAAATTCGTCGAGCCAGGCTTGCGCGGATGCCGCAATATCCTTCGTCCTGTCCAGCATGCGCGACCTCGTGCCGTCTTCGCGGCGTTTCCTCTAGGGTCGAAAGCTATACTGTTTCGCAGACGGCCAATAGCCGATTACCCGAGCAGTAAGAACATGTGCCCCTGCTTCAGCGGAATGCGCCCGTTGAGAGAGACCTGCGGCACCCTCGTGGTGTTCGAGGAGGGGCACACGAAAAAGGCTCCACCTTGGTGGAGCCCCCCTCGCGCTTAGGATTCACAGCCGCTCGCGTGGGGCGAGCGGAACATCCCTATCTCACCCGCGTGCCGGCGCCGTACAACTCACGCTCACGGCCGACATCGTCGGGCGACAACGGCGGGCTTGCGGCATCGAAGCCGTTCCAGCCGGACTTTTGCCAGGCGGTGCTGCGTTCCTGCAGGTTCACGGCCTTCTCGTGCAGAAGGGCATCGAGACGCGTACGGTCCTGGTCGGGTACCCGCGCCGATACCAGCGTTCCGCCGCGCCGGACGCCCTCCGCGTAGCGCGACGCATCGTCCTTGGAGACGCCGGCTTCGGTCAGCGCGCCGACGATGCCGCCTGTCGCGGCGCCGGCTGCGGCACCAACTGCGGTCGAAGCCAGCCATCCGGCAGCAACCACCGGGCCGAGTCCCGGAATAGCCAACAAGCCAAGTCCTGCAAGCAGGCCCGCCGCGCTTCCGAGGCCTGCGCCGATGCCGGCGCCCGTGCCGGCACCTTCGGCGCGATCGTCGACGCCGTCGCGGTCGCGGTCGACCTTGCCGGTGGAGGAGCCGTACCAATTATCGGAGTTGTTCGCGACGATGCTGATGTCGGAGTGCGGCACGCCCGCGGCCTCCAGACGCCTGACCGCACGTTCCGCATCCGAATAGGTGTCATAAAGTCGAGAAATGGTGGTGGTCATGTTTTATCCTCCTTACTTGGCGGGGTTCACGTTGCCCTGGAAATCGACGCTCACGTCCGCCTTGGCCCCAGCCTTGTCGGCCTTGCCGCGCCAGACGCCGTTGTCGTCCTTTTGCAGGCCAGAAACATTGGAATAGCCCGCGCTCTCGATCTTCGACTTCGCCTGTCCCTCGGTGAAGCTGTTGCGGCCTGCAACCGGTGCGTTGGAGTTGTTGTGATCAGAGCTGTTGACGGCGTTGTTGCCCGGGCCGCTTTGTGCCTTTTGCGACTGTGCGCTTACGGGCATTGATCCGAGCAGCAGGACAGCCGCAGCGAGCGAAATGAGACGTGACATAGTTTATCCTCCGGCAGTGATTGTGCCGGTCGACAACAGACGAGATTCGAATTGGTTGCGGCAGCTCGGAAATCGAAGCGCGTGGCTTCAACGTTCTAGAATTCTCAAGAATCCAGGAACGATTGCCGCTCTTTCCCGTTTATGCAGTCTGCACTTCGCCCGAGAAGACTGGCTCTTGTCGTGAGCTGAAAGTGAGCTCCCGGCTCACGTCGCCCAATAGGGCTCCCGCAGCTTGCGCTTGAAAATCTTTCCCGTTGCCTCGCGCGGCAGCGCGTCGCGGAACTCGACGTTCTTCGGCACCTTGAAGTTGGCAAGCCGCCCGCGCAGGAACGATCGGACGGCGTCGGCCGAGAGCTCGGCATCCGCCTCAGGCTCGACAAAGGCGCACAGTCGTTCGCCGAATTCTTCATCGGGGATGCCGAACACGGCACAGTCGCGCACGCCGGGCATTCCGATCAGCGCGTTCTCGATCTCGGCGGGATAGATGTTGACGCCGCCGGAGATCACCATGTCGCGCTTGCGATCGCACAGGAACAGATAGCCGTCCGCGTCGAGGTAACCGACGTCGCCGACGCTGACCAGGCCGTCACGGCCGGCCTCGGCCCTTGCCTGCGACCTGCCGTGATAGTCGAAATCGGGCACCGCCGTCTGGCGCATGTAGATTTCGCCGACTTCGTTGGCGCCGCACGGGCTGCCGTCGTCGCGGAAGATCCTGACGATGCCGCCTTCGATGGCGCGACCGACCGTGCCGGGCTTCTTCAGTGCTTCCTCGGCCGAGTGCCACACCGGGATCCCGGTCTCCGTGGAGCCGAAATATTCGTTGATGACCGGTCCCCACCAGTCGATCATGGCGCGCTTGACGTCCGGCGGGCAGGGCGCGGCGCCGTGCACGACGAAGCGCAGCGACGACAGGTCGTAACGCTGCCTGACCGCGTCGGGCAACCGCAGCAGCCGGACGAACATGGTCGGTACCATGTGAATGTGCGTGACGCGGTGGCGCTCGATCAGCGCCAGCAGCTCCTCGGCATCGAACCGCGCCTGGAGGATGATGGTGCAAGCGCTGCGGAACGCCAGCATGCCGTAGGAATGCGGCGCCGAGTGATACATCGGCCCGTTGATCAGCACGATTTGGTTGTCCCGCGGCTTGATGCCGTAGGCGATCCCGCCCACACGTTCCGAGGCGGCCGCCTGTTCGGGCTGCATCGGCATGCGCCGCACGCCCTTCGGCATGCCCGTGGTGCCCGATGTGTAGATCATCGCTGCGGCCCGCCGCGGCGGCTCCTGCGCTTGCGGATGGTCGTCGCGCCAGCGGTCCCAATCGGTCAGTCCCACCGGGATCTCGGTCAGCTCCCGAGGGATCGAGAAGGTCGCTGCGAGTTCGGGCGGGGTCGCGACGACCAGGAGAAGGACATCCGCCGGTATGCCGTCGCGGATCTGCGGCAGCAAATCGGCATGGCAGACCAGGATCTTCGCCCCGCTGTCGGCCAGGATGTAACGGACCTCTTCGGCCTTCAAATGCCAGTTGATCGGCACCACCGGACTTCCCAGCGCGGCCGAGGCCGCAACCACCTCGAACAGGGCGAAATCGTTGCGCAGCATCATCGCGACCGGCGCGGCCTCGGCAAGCCCCAGAGCGCGGAAGCCGCTCATCGCCCGCCTGATCCGGGCCCGGATGTCGTCATAGCTGATCTGGCGTTCGCCGCTGATGATCATGGCGTCTCCTCATCCCGCTCGTCTAGCGATCATCCAGCACGTCGCCGAAGCCGACCCAGCTCTTGCCGTTGAAGCGCCGGAGCTGAAGCTGCTGGAACGGCAGATAGTCGTCGGGGCCGGTCGTAACAGCCATTCCCGGCAGCAGCAGCGGCAGCTTCACATCCTTCAACGAGGCCGCCTGTCGCATGATGTTGTCGCGGCTGATATCATCCCTGCACGCCTTCAGCACCGTCATCAGCAGCGTGGCATAGTGATAGCCCGCGGCGTAGTTGGAGTTGGAGAGGTCCGCGGTCGGCATGTAGCGCTTCATGAAGGCGAAATATTCCTTCACGCCGGCATCGTCGGCCCATTGCGGGTCCATCGTGTCCTTCTGGTTGCTGGACGAGATCAGGCCGACCGCGTTGTCGAGCCCTGCCGGTTCCAGGAAAGAGATCGACGACGCCGAGGTCGGCACGAAGAACAGCTCCGGCTTCCAGCCGATCTCGGCCACGCCCTTGACCATCTGCGAGGTGAACTTGCCGAGCACGACGCCGAACAGCACGTTGGCGCCTGATGCCTTCAAGGTCGAGAGCTGCGAACTGATCGTCGGCGCGCTGGTCTCATAGCTTGCTTCCGCCACGATCATGTTTGCGGCCTTGGTCCCGAGCGCGCGCTTGAACCCCGCGACATAGTCGCGGCCGAAATCGTCGTTCTGCGAGAGGATCGCGATCTTGGCATCCGGCTTGGTCTGCAAAATGTACTTGGCATAGACCACGCCTTCGGATTCGTAGGCCGCCATGCCCGGCATCGTCCACGGGTTCTTCTGTGGATCCGCCCATTTGGTGGCGCCCGAGAGCACGAACAGCTGCGGCACCTTCTTGGCGTTAAGATAGCGCTGCACGGCGCTGTTGGTAGCGGTGCCGAGCGAGCCGAACATCATCAGCACCTCCTCTTGCTCCACCAGCTTGCGGGTCTGCTCGACGGTCTTGGGCGGCGAATAGGCGTCGTCCAGCGTGATGAACTTGACCTTGCGGCCGTTGATGCCGCCTTCGGCATTGACCTTCTCGAAGAAGGCTTCCTGCGTCCGTCCGATCGCGCCGAAGCCGGAGGCCGGACCGCTATAGGGCAGGGTCTGCCCGATGCGAATCTCGTCGCTGCCTTCGGCATGGGCGCTACCGCCAGCGAGCGTCAGCAACGACATGCCGATCAGTGCGGCTGTCAGCTTCATGGTGTCCTCCCGTTTTGTTGTCGGTCCGAGCCTTTAGGCGCTGGCGCGCATCAGGAAATCCTGTCGGGCCTGGTCGAATTCCCGTTTCATCCGGTCGACGAGCTCGGCGACCGGCGGCGCGTCGGCGATCTGGCCGATACCCTGGCCCGAGCCCCAGATGTCGCGCCACGCCTTGGACTTCATGTTGCCGCCGGAGCCGAAATTCATCTTCGTCTTGTCGGCGGCCGGCAGATTGTCCGGATCGAGCCCGGCCGCGGCAATCGAAGGGCCGAGATAGTTGCCGTGCACGCCGGTGAAGAGGTTGGTGTAGACGATGTCGTGCGCGGCGTGCTGTGTCAGCGCGGACTTGTAGGCTTCGTCAGCGTTGGCTTCCTTCGTCGCGATGAAGCGCGTACCGATATAGGCGAGGTCGGCGCCCAGCGTCAGCGCGGAGGCGATTGCGAAGCCGTCGCTGATTGCGCCCGACAGCAGGATCGCGCCGTCGAACCATTGCTTGACCTCACGTACCAGCGCGAAAGGCGAGAGCGTTCCTGCATGTCCTCCAGCGCCTGCGCAGACCAGAATCAGGCCGTCGACGCCCTGCTCGGCGGCCTTGCGCGCGTGCTTGACGTTGATGACGTCGTGGAACACGAGGCCGCCGTAGGAATGTGCGGCCTCGACGAGTTCGGCGGGCGGCCGCAGCGAGGTGATGATGATGGGCGCCCTGTGCTTCACACAGGTCTCCATGTCCTTCATCAGCCGGTCGTTGGAGGCGTGGCAGATCTGGTTGACGGCGTAGGGTGCGACCTTCTTGCCGGGATTGCGCGATTTGTATTCGCCGAGTTCGTCCTCGATGCGGCTCAGCCACTCGTCGAGCTTTTCCACCGGACGGGCATTGAGCGCCGGAAACGAGCCGACAACACCGGCCTTGCACTGCGCGATCACCAGCTCGGGGCCGGAGACGAGGAAGAGCGGCGAGCCGACCACGGGCAGCTCGAGCGAATCCTTCAAGAGAGCCGGCAGCGCCATGATGTCCTCCCGGAAACGCAGCCCGCCGGCAGGCGGATCACGAGGCGTTTCCCTGTTGATCGTCGCGGGCGAGTTGCCGCCCATGTTCATTTGACGCCATTATAGGGTTGGAGTGCGGCCTCCGATCGTTCAATATTGAACGCATGACTATTCAGATTTGAACAGAGGCCGCGCATGGACTGGGACCTTTGCAAGACCTTCGTCGCGGTCGCCGAGACCGGCAGCTTCACCGGCGCGGCACGCCGGCTGCACAGCAGCCATCCCACCGTAAGCCGCAAGATCGCGGCGCTGGAAGCCCAGCTCGGCACCAGGCTGGTGGCACGCGCCGCCGACGGTCTGGCGCTGACCGCGGATGGACGGACACTGCGCGAGCACGCCGAGGCGATGGCGGCGGCCGCGCTGCGGGCGGAGACGGCCGTCTCGGCCGGAGGGCACAAGGCGCGTGGTACCGTCAAGCTGTCGATCGGCGCGACGCTGGCCTCGCATTGGCTGATGCCGCGCCTGCCTGCTTTCCTGCGCGCGCATGATCACGTCCAGCTCGAGATCATCACCCATCCGTTTCCGGCCAGCGTACGCCGGCGCGAGGCGGACGTGGTGCTGCGGCCCTTTGACAGCGGCGAGGAAAATCTGGTCGGCCGCAAGATCGGCCGTCTCGGCACGGGATTTTACGCCTCACGCGACTACGCCGGCGGGCGGTCCTTGCCGGAACGGCGCGGCGAGTGGAAGGGGCACAGCGTCATCGGTTTCGCCGATCAGACCTCTAACGTCCAGCTTGCGCGCTGGAGCGACGTCGTCACGCGTCAGGCCAGGGTGGTGATGCGCTGCTCGTCGCAGGGCGACATGCTGGCGGCGGTCCGCGCCGGACTCGGAATCTCCGCCCTGTCGTGTTTTGTCGCCGCAAGCTATCCCGATCTCGTGCGCGTCGCGCCGCAGAAGCTCGCCAGCGTGGCGGACCTTTGGCTGCTCGCCCATCCCGACCTCGTCGATCTGCCGGCGGTGCGGGCCGTGGTCGACTTCGTCGCCGATTGCGCCCGGACCGATCGCGTTGGGTTGCGGGGCTAAGCTGATCCCGCGATGACGCCCTCGCGTTTTTTCACCGCGCGATAATAGCTCCACCATAGATGCGCCGCCGCACCGCGCAGGGGGCGCCAGGATTCGGCGAGCGGCGCCATCTGCTTCTCCGTTGGCCGCGCCTGCAAGCCGAGCCCGATGCGAATGCCTTCCTGCACGGCGAGGTCACCGGCCGGCCAGGCGTCGCCATGGCCGAGGCAGAACAGCAGATAGACGTCCGCGGTCCAGGGGCCGATGCCGGGCAGTGCGATCAGCGTGTGATGCGCGGCATCGGCGTCTTCTTCGGCGAGCACGTCGAGGTTCAGCCGCTGTGCGGTGATCTCGCGCGCGAGATGTTTCAGCGTCTTGATCTTGGCGGCGGACAGGCCGAGCCGCCCCAATCGGTCGGTGCGCGCGCGTCGCACCGCGTCATGGTCGAACGGATCGAAGGCAGCCGACAGCCGTCCCCAGATCGCCGCGGCGCTCGCGGTCGAGAGCTGTTGCCCGCAGACAATGTGCGCTATCCCCGCAAAGCCCGGCTCGCGCCGCCGCAACGTCGGCATGCCGGCAGTCGCCAGCACGGGCTTCAGGCGCGGATCGCGCTTGACCAGCGCGTGGACGGCTTCTTCGAGGTCGGACTGGGTCTCGAGGTGGATGGTCATTGCTTGCTCAACTCGTCCTGCGCGGACTTGACCCGCGCATCCATCTCCTATCGTAACAGAGTGTTGGAAGATGGATGATCGGGTAAGTCCGGTCATGACGAGATTTGTGCATATGTCGCCACCCGTTTTCCGATTTGCCCCCAGTCCGAACGGCTACCTGCACCTTGGCCACGCCTATTCAGCGCTGTTGAATTCCGACCGCGCGCGCGAGACCAGTGGGCGGCTCTTGCTGCGGATCGAGGACATCGACGCGACGCGTTGCCGGCCGGAATATGAGACAGCGATTGACGAAGACCTCGCCTGGCTCGGCATCGCCTGGGAGATGCCGGTGCGGCGGCAGTCGGAGCATCTCGACGCGTATCGGGCGGCACTGGACAGGCTCTCGGCGCTCAGCCTGGTCTATCCCGCCTTCGAAAGCCGCGCCGAGATCGCAAGGCAGGTTACGGCGCGTGAAGCGGATGGGCCGTGGCCTCGCGATCCCGACGGCGCGCCGCTCTATCGCGGCGCCGCCAGATCGCTGTCCGCCGACGAGCGCGACCGCCTCATCGACACCGGCGCGCCTTATGCGCTTCGGCTCGACATGGCGGCGGCCTGCCGCCGCGCCGCCGGCCTGAGCTGGAACGAACTGGGCGAGGGGCCCGATGGTGAGCGTGGCGTCGTCCCGGCGCGGCCAGAAGCCTGGGGCGACGTCATTCTGGCCCGCAAGGAGACGCCGACCAGTTATCATCTGTCCGTCGTTGTCGACGATGCGCTCCAGGACATCAGCGAGATCGTGCGGGGCCAGGACCTGTTCCACGCCACTTCGGTCCACCGTCTGCTCCAGGTTCTGCTCGGCCTGCCGGAACCCGTCTACCGCCACCATGGGCTACTTCGTGACGAGGCCGGCCGGAAGCTGTCGAAATCAACCAGCTCGACCGGCCTACGTGAATTGCGTGCTGCCGGCGCCACGCCGGCCGGTATCCGCCAGCTGGTGGGATTAGGTTAAGTTTCTCTGGGGGTTAGCCAAACGCCGCCGTGACTCCGGGTGTTCCGCCGTGCCATGCTCACCTGACGGCCCGGGTTCGAAGGGGATACTTCGAAGGGGAGCTATGGCGGCGAAAACGCGCGCAGCGCGCACTACGGGGACGTCCAAGCGAGTGGCTCGGAAGCGCTCCGGGCCGACCGCCCGGTTGCGCAAGCGCAGCACCAAGCGGGTCGAGCCGGACGTCGTCCAGGCTGCGCTTGCCGCCTTTGCCCATGAGGTCCGCACCCCCCTGACCGGCATTCTCGCGATCAGCGATCTGCTCGCGACTTCGGATCTCGGTGAGCGGGAAAGACGCTGGGCCGACACGATCAAGGCCGGTGCCGAGCATCTGGCGAACCTTGCCACCCTGTTCGTCGATGCCGCCAGAACCGGCAAGGGGACCGGCAAGGGCGTCGGAGGTGGAAGCACGCTGCGGCAGGATTTGTTCGACCTGCGGACCCTTGCCCGCAACGCCGGCGATTCGCTGGCCGGTCGCGCCGCAGCCAAGGGTCTCCAAGCCGAGGTCGATATCTCAGAGAATCTGCCCGGGCTGGTGGTCGGTGATCCCGTGCGCCTGCGCGCCGCACTCGAGAACCTGATCGACAATGCCGTGAAATTCACCGAGCACGGCGGCGTGGCGCTCACGGTCGCGCCTTGGCGTTCCGCCAAGGGCAAGACCAAGAGCAGAGGCAAAGCCAAGGGCAAAGGCAGCGTCGGTGTCGCCTTCGCGGTGTCCGACAGCGGCATTGGCCTCACCATGGCCGAGATCAAGCGGTTGTTCCGGCCGTTTACCCAAGCCAACGTCACCATTGCCTCGCGCTTCGGCGGCGCCGGCCTGGGCCTGTCGTCGGTGAAGCAACTGGCGCGCGCGATGGGCGGCGACATCACGGTTGCCCCTCGGCCCGGCGGCGGCGCCACCTTCACGTTGACGGTGTCGGTGTGTGCCACGGGATCGGGCAAGTCCCGCAAGTCGAAGGGCGAAGCCGAGATGGATGCGGTCCCGGCGTTGCGCTTGCTCAGCGTCGAGGACAATCCGTTCGGCCGCGTCGTGCTCAACACCATCCTGACCGAGCTCGGTCATCATGCCGAATTCATCGGGCGCGGCGAGGACGCGGTGAACCGGCTCGCGCAGGGCGCCTTCGACGCGGTGCTGATGGATATGGTGCTGCCGGGCATCAATGGCGTCGAGGCGATCAGGCGGATCCGCACCATGGCGACGCCGCTGGCTCAGATCCCCATCATCGGGGTGTCCGGTCGCGGCGAAGACGAAGTCGCTTCACGCGAGGCCGGCGCCGACGCATTTCTGGTCAAGCCTGTGTCTCCGCGGGCGCTAGCGACTGCGCTGCTTGCAGCGACACGCCGTGAGGAAGCCGCGACTTGATGATCGCGGCATTGAGCTCGCCGCCGAAAACGAAGATCGCGGCGATGAAATACAGGAACACCAGCGCGATGATCACCGAGGCGAGCCCCGCATACATCGTCACGTAATTGTTGGCGAAGCGCGCGAGGTACTGGCCGAACACGATGCCCGAGATCAGCGACGCCACGATGGTGAAGACGATGCCGGGCAGGATCTGGAGGAACCGGCGCCGTCCCGCCGGCAGCCAGGTATGCAGGATCATCAGCGCCACCACCAACGCGGCGACGGTGATGCCGTAGCGCAGCCAGGTGAGGATCCTCTCGTTGGATTCAACGAATAGCGGAATGTGCGCACGCGCGGCCTCGATGAGCAGCGGCCCGAGCACGATCAGGAATGCCATGGCGAGCGCGGTGAAGGCCGCAATCAGCGTGTATGCGATCGATTCCAGCCGTAGCCAGTACCAGGGCCGCATCTCCACGACCGCATAGGCGCGGTTGAGCGCGACCCGCAGCGCCTCGACGCCGTTGGAGGCGAAGTAGACCGACAGCACCGCACCGATGGTGAATAGGCCGGTGCGGGTCGTGGTCAGCACGTCGTGGACTTCCCCCGAGATCGAATCCGCGACCTGCTTGGGCCAGACCTGGAGCATCAGGCTGGCCGCCTGATCGGCGAGTTCCTTGGAGCCGAAGAAGCCGGCGAGCGAGGTCAGCACGATCAGGAACGGGAACAGCGCCATCAGCGTCGACAGCGCGATGTGGCTCGCGATCGCCCAGCCGTCATCGGCAAGGAACGTGTAGAACGCGTCCATTACGACAAGGTAGACGGTGCGGACTGCCTTCACGCGCCACCTGCACTGCTGTTGCCGCTGCCGCTTCCCGCGCGCGGGGAGCGTATTCCGGCCTCTTCCCGCAAGTCGGGAGAGGCGAAGAGGATGGGCAGTTCGCGCAAATCCGGATTCATCCAGCTAGCTTCTGATATTATTGGCTTAAAAGCCAGATCGGGAACGCCATGGCGGACCGGCGCGCAGGGTGTTATCTACCCTCGAATGGCATCTCTCCTGAGTACTTTCATCCTGCCGATCGCGGCCGGCGCCGTGGCGTTGGTGCTGCTGCTCGGTCTCATCAACATGATGCGCGGCGGCTCGCCCAACACCTCGCAGAAGCTGATGCGCTGGCGCGTGCTGCTTCAGTTCGTGGCGATCGTCATCGCGATGGTCGCCGTGTGGGCGATGGGGCGTTAACATGGTCGTGCTCAACCGCATCTATACGAAAACCGGTGACGACGGCACGACAGCGCTCGGCTCGGGCGAGCGCCGGCCGAAATACGATCTGCGCATCGAGGCCTATGGCACGGTCGACGAGACCAATGCTGCGATCGGCGTGGTCCGGCTTCACACCAGGGATGCGCCCGAGCTCGACGCGATGCTTGGCCGCATCCAGAACGATCTGTTCGACCTCGGCGCGGACCTCGCGGTGCCCGAACGTGAGGGCAAGGCGGAGCGGCTGCGGGTGGTGGCGAGCCAGGTCGAGCGGCTCGAGCGCGACGTCGACGCGCTCAACGACAAGCTGGCACCCCTGACCTCCTTCGTGCTGCCGGGCGGGACGCCAGCCGCAGCCTACCTCCATGTCGCCCGTACGATTTGCCGCAGGGCGGAACGCGTGATGGTGGAACTGGCGGCCCGGCCGGAAGAGCCTGTTGGTGCCGCTGGCATCCAGTATATGAACCGCCTGTCAGACTTCCTGTTCGTGGCCAGCCGCGCCAGTAACGACGACGGCGCCGGCGACGTGCTTTGGGTTCCGGGCCAGAATCGCTGACCCATCAGGCGGCGCATTTCTGGGCGCCAAAATTAGACCCCTTCGCGCGTTGACCGGGCCGGATCAGGCCTTTAGGTTCCGCGCCAGTTGATAAATCCCCTCCCAGATTGAGTGAAAGAGGATCGATGAAGGTCTTGGTGCCGGTAAAGCGGGTGGTCGATTACAACGTCAAGGTCCGCGTCAAGAGCGATGGATCGGGCGTTGAACTCGCCAACGTCAAAATGTCGATGAACCCGTTCGACGAAATCGCGGTCGAGGAAGCGCTGCGCCTGAAGGAAGCCGGCAAGGCGACCGAAGTCGTGGTGGTCTCCATCGGACCGGCGCAGGCGTCGGAAACGATCCGCACCGGTCTCGCCATGGGCGCCGATCGCGGCATCCTGGTGAAGGCCGAGGGCGCGGTCGAGCCGCTCGCCGTCGCCAAGATCCTGAAGAAGATCGCGGACGAAGAGCAGCCGGGCCTGATCATTCTCGGCAAGCAGGCGATCGACGACGACAGCAATCAGACCGGCCAGATGCTGGCCGCGCTGCTCGGCTGGTCGCAGGCGACCTTCGCCTCGAAGCTCGAGGTTGAAGGCAGCGACTTCAAGGTCACCCGCGAAGTCGACGGCGGCTTGCAGACCGTGAAGCTGAAGGGACCGGCGATCGTCACCACCGATCTCCGTCTCAACGAGCCGCGCTACGCCTCGCTGCCGAACATCATGAAGGCCAAAAAGAAGCCGATTGCGGACAAGACCGTGGCCGATTACGGCGTCGACCCCACCCCCCGCCTAGAGGTTCTCAACACGACCGAGCCGGCGGGCCGCAAGGCGGGCGTCAAGGTCAAGGACGTCGCCGAGCTGGTGTCGAAACTCAAGAACGAAGCCGGGGTGCTCTGATGACGACGCTTCTGATTGCCGAACACGACAATGCGTCGCTCAAGGATGCGACCAACAAGGCCCTGACCGCCGCGGCCGCGCTCGGCGCGGACGTCGAGGTTCTGGTGGCCGGCGAGAACGCCAAGGCCGCGGCGGACGCGGCCGCCAAGCTTGCCGGTGTGAAGAAGGTGCTGCTCGCCGACGGCGCGCTTTACGCGCACGATCTGGCCGAGCCACTGGCCGCCCTGATCGTCTCGCTGGCCCCCGGCTACGACGCCATCGTCGCGCCCGCGACCTCGCGCTTCAAGAACGTGATGCCGCGCGTCGCGGCCCTGCTCGATGTCATGCAGGTCTCGGAGATCACCAAGGTGGTCGCGCCCGACACCTATGAGCGTCCGATCTACGCCGGCAACGCCATCCAGACGGTGAAGTCGAAGGACGCCAAGAAGGTCATCACCGTGCGCACCTCCACCTTCGCCGCAGCGGGTGAAGGCGGAAGCGCGTCGGTCGAGAGCGTCGCGGCGGCGGCCGATCCGGGCCTGTCGTCCTTTGTCGGCGAGGAAGTCGCCAAGAGCGATCGTCCCGAGCTGACCTCGGCCAAGATCATCGTCTCCGGTGGCCGCGCCATGCAGAGCCGCGAGAACTTCGCAAAGTACATCGAGCCGCTCGCCGACAAGCTCGGCGCCGGTGTCGGCGCATCGCGTGCCGCGGTGGATGCGGGCTATGCCCCGAACGACTGGCAGGTCGGCCAGACCGGCAAGGTCGTGGCCCCCGAGCTCTATGTCGCGGTCGGCATTTCCGGCGCGATCCAGCATCTGGCCGGCATGAAGGACTCCAAGGTGATCGTCGCGATCAACAAGGACGAGGACGCGCCGATCTTCCAGGTTGCCGATTATGGCCTGGTCGCCGACCTCTACCAGGCGGTTCCGGAGCTGACGGCCGAACTCGGCAAGCTCGGCAAGTAAAACGCGCTAAAACACCGGCCGGAGCTATAAACTCCGGCCGGTATTGCTTTTTGAGGCGTTTTCTTTGGCGCGGGACACGCCTTCGAAGCGATCCAATCTAGGTTTCGAGGCCGGGTTCTGATTAAATCGGATCTCCCGGCTCGGGGGATAGGCAGGCGCGGTTGACAGCGCGCCGTTCCGGTGGATGACATTATGGCGGCAGTAATCAAGAAGGTCGGCGTGATCGGCGCGGGGCAGATGGGCAATGGCATCGCGCATGTCGCTGCGCTGGCCGGCTTCGACGTGGTGCTCAACGACATTTCGACCGACCGCCTCAAATCAGGCATGGCCACGATCAACGGCAACCTGACGCGGCAGGTCTCCAAGAAGGCCGTCAGCGAGGACGACAAAGCCAAGGCGATGGCGCGTATCGTGGCCGGCGAAAAGTTGGACGATCTCGCGGACTGCGATCTCGTGATCGAGACCGCGGTCGAGAAGGAAGAGGTCAAGCGCAAGATTTTCCACGAGCTCTGCGCCGTGTTGAAGCCGGAGGCGATCGTTGCCTCCGATACTTCCTCGATCTCGATCACGCGGCTCGCCGCCGCCACCGACCGGCCCGAACGCTTCATCGGCATTCACTTCATGAATCCGGTGCCGTTGATGGAGCTGGTGGAGCTGATCCGCGGCATCGCCACCGACGACCAGACCTTCGAGGCGTCAAAGGAATTCGTCGGCAAGCTCGGCAAACAGGTCGCGGTCTCCGAGGATTTCCCGGCCTTCATCGTCAATCGCATCCTGCTGCCGATGATAAACGAGGCGATTTACACGCTGTACGAAGGCGTGGGCAACGTCGAGGCGATCGACGCGGCGATGAAGCTCGGGGCGCACCATCCGATGGGCCCGCTGGAGCTCGCCGATTTCATCGGTCTCGATACCTGCTTGTCGATCATGCAGGTGCTGCATGAAGGTCTCGCCGACTCCAAGTACCGCCCGTGCCCGCTGCTGGTGAAATACGTCGAGGCGGGCTGGCTCGGTCGCAAGACCCAGCGCGGTTTTTACGACTACCGCGGCGCCAAGCCGGTTCCGACGAGATAAGGCGTCTCGTCCCCGGCTTTGCGGTGCGTCACTTTCATGCCGTGCCGCGTCCGGAACACGGACGAGCCTACCCTACGGTGCTTCCTGACAATTCAGGTCTCGTTAACCGGTCGCGTCTAGGTTACGCGCGGTACGAGGGTTTGCGTAATGGACATGATGGCGATGGTCAGCAGCATGCTGGCCGCTCGGCAAGGGGCGCTGCAGTCGAATATCTCGGCGACGCTGATGAAGCAGAACGCGGATGCGGAGAAATCCACCGTCCTGACGCTGCTCGGCGCCGGACAGCCCTCGCTTGCCAATGTCGGCGCCGGCATGGGCGGCAACCTCAACGTCACGGCCTAAACATCATCGCCTAGAACGAAGCGGCGGCTTTGCCCGTCGCAGCCCGGATCAGCTTGAGCGCATCCTCGCTCGCCCATTCCGCCGGCCCCGCGATCGTCGCGATCTCGCAGCCTTGGGGATCGACCAGCACCGAGGTGGGCATGCCTAAAGCCCGGCCTATCACTTTAAGATCCTGAAAAACCTTGGCTTTCTGATCGTTGAAATAGCCGAGCCGGATAAGATTGGCCTCTTTCAGGAACGCCTTGGGCTTTTCGGGGTCGCGGGTGTCGATATTGATCGCCACCACCTCGAAACTCGGGCCCGAAAGCTTGCCCTGGAGCTCGTCGAGCGCCGGCATTTCCTTGCGGCAGGGCACGCACCAGGTGGCCCAGAGGTTCACCAGTAGCGTCTTGCCGCGGAAATCCGACAGCTTCTTCGGCTTGCCGTCGGCGTCCTCGAAGGCCAGATCCGGCAGCTTCAGCGGTGCGGTCGCCATGGTCAGCGCCGCCACCTCGCCATGGGCGAGCGGCGCGATCTTCTGTGCGGTGTTCACCGCCGCCCGGCAGGCGGGATCGCCGGATGGGGCCCGGCCCAGACCCAGCCCGTACAGCGCTGCAAAGCCAGCCAGGCCCCCGACCACCACGGTGGCGATGACGACAGGGATACGGCGCGTGGCCGACCGCGCTTTCCTTTGGTCGAGCCTATCGTTGGGGTCGAGCATATCGTTTGTCATCCGGTCGCAGATATGGCTATCAGAGGCCTCTTAATACGGCTGGCAGCCGTCAGCAAACATGCGGCGGCGACAGGCAAGGCGTGAGCAGGGGATCATGAGCAACAAGATGTGGGGCGGCCGGTTCTCGGAACGTCCCGACGAGATCATGGAAGAGATCAACGTCTCCATCGACGTCGATCGTCACCTCTTTGCCCAGGACATTGCCGCGTCCAAGGCCCACGCCGCGATGCTGGCCGCACAGGGCATCATCACGGCCTCTGATGCGAAAAATATCGGCAAAGGTCTAGACACGATTTTGTCAGAGATCGGCAAGGGCGGCTTCGAATTCAAGCGCGCGCTCGAGGACATTCACATGAATGTCGAGAGCCGCCTGTCCGAGCTGATCGGCCCTGCCGCCGGCCGCCTGCACACCGCGCGCTCGCGCAACGACCAGGTCGCGACCGATTTCCGTCTCTATGTCCGCGATGTCCTCGATGAGACCGACGCCGCGCTCGCCGCGTTCCAGCAGGCGCTGGTCGAGCGCGCGCTGGAGCATGCCGGAACGGTCATGCCGGGCTTCACGCACCTGCAGACCGCGCAGCCGGTGACCTTCGGCCACCATCTGCTCGCCTATGTCGAGATGGCCGCGCGCGATCGCGGCCGGTTCCAGGACGCGCGCAAGCGGCTGAACGAGTCCCCGCTCGGAGCTGCGGCGCTCGCCGGGACCTCGTTTCCGATCGACCGTCACGCCACGGCGAAGGCGCTCGGTTTTGATCGTCCGATGGCGAACTCGCTCGATGCGGTCTCCGATCGCGACTTCGTGCTGGAGACCCTGTCGGCGGCCTCGATCTGCGCCGTGCACATGTCGCGCTTCGCCGAGGAGATCGTGATCTGGACCTCGCCGCTGGTCGGCATGATCCGCCTCAGCGACAAGTTCACCACGGGATCCTCGATCATGCCGCAGAAGCGCAATCCTGATGCCGCCGAGCTGGTGCGCGCCAAGACCGGCCGCGTGATCGGCGCGCTCAATGGGTTGCTGATCGTGATGAAGGGCCTGCCGCTCGCCTATCAAAAGGACATGCAGGAAGACAAGCAGGGCGCGATGGAAGGCTTCGCCGCGCTGTCGCTCGCGATCCGCGCCATGACCGGCATGGTCCGCGATCTCGTGCCCGATGAAGCGAAGATGAAGTTTGCTGCAGGCGAGGGCTACGCCACCGCGACCGATCTTGCCGACTGGCTGGTGCGGACGCTGAAGATGCCGTTCCGCGAGGCCCATCACGTCACCGGCCGCATCGTTGCGAAAGCCGCCGAGGGCGGCGTGGCGCTGCACGAGCTGCCGCTGAGGGAGATGCAGGCGATCGAAGCGAAGATCACGAAGGACGTGCTCGGCGTGCTCTCGGTCGAATCGTCGGTGAAGAGCCGGACCAGCTTCGGCGGCACCGCGCCGAAGAACGTGGCGGCGCAGGCCAAGGCCTGGCTGAGGCGGCTGGAAAAACAGCGAAAATTGGGCTGAGGGCAAAATTTCGCTTATGTTTCATGATCATCCGGGTCTCGCCAGAGCGCGCCAATCTCTGTATGGTGCGCCGCGCGTAGTGGGGATTTCGTCGTGACGTCAAAGTTTCGCCCGGCCGGCTCGGGGTGGGCCATCATTGTCTTGAGCCTGACGGCGCTCGCGCTTGCCGGCTGTGGCCGCAAGGGCCCGTTGGATCTGCCGCCGACAGCCTCCAGCGCGTCCACGGCCAACGTCGCGCCGCCGACCGATACCGAGACCGAAGCCCAGAAGACGCCGAGCGTGTTCAATCCCACCTATGGCGCGGACGCCGCACCGGCGGCGACCAAGGGCAGGAAGAAACCGTTTATCCTCGACCCGCTCCTGGACGAAAGACCCAGCCGATAGGCTGGGGCAACTGAGCCAACGCCATGAACCATTTTGACTATCGCAACGGCGTGCTGCACGCCGAGGCGGTGAACCTGTCCGAGCTGGCTGCAACCGTCGGCACGCCGTTCTATTGCTATTCGACCGCGACGCTCGAGCGGCATTATCGCGTTTTCGCCGACGCCTTCGCGGGCGAGAAGGTGCTGGTCTGCTACGCCATGAAGGCGAACTCCAACCAGTCCGTGCTACGGACGCTGGCGAGGCTCGGGGCCGGCGCGGACGTGGTCTCCGGCGGCGAATTGAAGCGCGCGCTGGCCGCCGGCATTCCCGCAAACAAGATCCTGTTCTCCGGCGTCGGCAAGACGGAAGCCGAGCTGCGTGCCGCGCTGGCCGCCGACATCCTCTGTCTCAATGTCGAATCCGAGCCCGAGCTCGAGCTGCTGTCGCGCCTTGCGACCGAGATGGGCAAGACCGCGCGGATCTCGATCCGCGTCAATCCTGACGTCGATGCCGGCACTCACGCAAAGATCTCGACTGGCAAGTCCGAGAACAAGTTCGGCATCCCGATCGCGCATGCCCGCGAGATCTACGCCCGCGCCGCGAAGCTGCCGGGCATCGAGGTCACAGGCACCGACGTGCATATCGGCAGCCAGATCACCGACCTCTCCAAGATGGAGATCGCGTTCCGCATCCTGTCCGAATTCGTGCAGACGCTGCGCGCCGACGGCCACAACATTTCGCATGTCGATTTCGGCGGCGGCCTCGGCATTCCCTATTACATGGACCGCGAAGCGCCGCCGGCGCCCGATGCGTATGCCGCGATGGTCAAGCGCGTCAGCCACAATCTCGGCTGCACGCTGATGTTCGAGCCGGGCCGCATGATCGTCGGCAATGCCGGCATCCTGGTCGCCAAGGTGATCTATGTGAAGCACGGCGACGGCAAGGATTTCGTCATCATCGATGCCGCTATGAACGATCTGATCCGGCCGACGCTGTACGAGGCCCATCACGATATTCTGCCGGTGAGACAGCCGGCGAAGGGCGCGGCCACGATCACGGCCGACGTCGTCGGCCCGGTCTGCGAGACCGGCGATTACCTCGCGCTCGACCGCACGCTGCCGACGCCAAAGCCCGGTGACCTCATCGCCATCATGACCGCAGGTGCCTATGGCGCAGTGCAGGCCGGCAACTACAATACGAGGCCGTTGGTGCCCGAAGTGCTGGTGAAGGGCGACCAGTACGCCGTCGTGCGACCGCGCATCGAGGTCGAGCAGCTGATCGCGATGGATAAGCCGGCGCCCTGGTTGTGAGGCTGTGACCGTCCACGATGAGCGCAGCTACCGCTGCGCCCATCGCTGCATTGACTCCTACTTCTTGAACCGGTCCCTGATCGCGGCGAGACCGGAATCATAGACGCCGCCGAGGGCATCGACCGCTTCCTTCTCCCGCCCGGGGTCGGGCGTGTAGATTCCGGTCCATGTCACCACCGACGCGCCTTCACCCTTTGCCGTGACCTTGATGGTCGACTTGTACTGGCTCACCGGCAGTGGGCTCGACAGGAACGCGTAGGAATAGCTGTAGTCTTTGTCGTTCCGCGCAGTCTGCGTCTCCACGAACGAGGCCTTGCCGTCCCTGGTGACGAGCGTCCGGGTTGGCGGCGACTTGCCGTCTGCAATGCACTGCCCCACCGGCGGCAGCCAATCCTTGATCGCGCAGAACGGGCCGATGACGGACCACACCTCGGCCGCAGCACTGCTGACCTCGATGCTCCTCGTCAGATTGGCTGCAGACGCCGGCATGACGCTGACGCCCAGGCCGAGGGCACAAATCGCGGCGCTGCGAACCGAAACGAGCAATCTGGAAGCCGCTGAATCGTATTTCTTCATGGTAATCTCCTGTGTCCGGCGGGCCGTGATCGCGGCGGCCGGCTTGCCAATGCAGGTCGAATAGACGCTCACCACGGTCCGCGGCCAGTTCAGGGAATGAATCGCTGCTGATACAGAAACTGAACTAGGAAGCCGCGCGCCGCGGCCCTAAGGTTGCACCTTCGCTTGTCACGGAGGCCCGCATGACCATCGGCAGCTACAGGCAGTTCTGTCCGGTCGCGATGGCGGCCGAGATATTATGCACGCGCTGGACCGTCGTACTGCTACGTGAACTCGTCGCCGGCTCGACCCGGTTCAACGAGTTGCGCCGCGGCGTTCCCCGCATGTCGCCTGCGCTGCTTTCCCAGCGCCTGAAGGAACTCGAAGCCGCAGGCATCGTCATCCGCCAGCCGTCGGCTTCCGAGCGCGGCGTGATCGAGTATCAGCTGACCGCCGCCGGACGCGAACTCGGCCCCATCGTCGAGGCGTTCGGCATCTGGGGCCAGCGCCGCATCGAGTCGCATCTGTCGCTTCAGCATCTCGATGTCCAGCTGTTGATGTGGGACATGCGGCGGAATTTGAACACGACGCCGATGCCGACCCGCCGCAGTGTTCTGCAGTTCGCGTATCCGGAATTGCCTTCGACGCAGCGATCGTGGTGGCTGATCGTCGATCCCGACGACAGCGTCGACCTCTGCTCGATTGATCCCGGTTTCGACGTCGATCTTTACGTGTCGGTGGATCTGCGCACGATGACGGCGATCTGGATGGGACTCGATACCGTGCGCGCGGCCGTCGCAAGCCGGCGGATGCTCCTCACGGGCGACCGGCAGCTTGCCGCGGCCATGCAAAGCTGGCTGGGCCTCAGCCCGTTCGCCAAGGAACGCAAGCTGGCGAGCTGATCCAGGGCAGCGCAATTCAGTATTTGTATCGCCCCGCTACAGTTCCCGTACTGGCGAGCCCCGGCCGTGTTCTGGCACCCAAGTGATGCCCGCCTGTATCAACGCGGAGCTGAACTCGAGCCAGGAGACACGACATGACAGCGTATCTGATCGCGGACATCAAAGTTACCGACGGAAAGTGGGTGCCGGACTACGCAGCGTCCGTCCACGAGCTGGTGCACAAGCATGGCGGCAAGTATCTTTCCCGCAGCGGCAATGTGAAAACCCTTGAAGGTGCCCCTCTCGACACCTCGCTGATCGCGATCATGTCCTTTCCAACCGCAAAGGCAGCGGAGTCCTTCGTCGCTGATCCCGCCTACGGCCGCTTCGCGGCAGCGCGCAGGGGCGGCAGCGAGAGCCGCTTCCAGTTGATCGACGATACGGACTTGGCCGGCACGATCCCCTATCTCGCCAAGGCTTGAACTGCGTCTTCGTCAAACACTCGGCGGCAGGCGCAGACGTGCCCGGCCAACATAGGAGATTGGAATGAACGGTTCACTCGCCGGCGTCGGCCTGCTTCGCATGCTTTTCGTAGCTTGCGGCGTGGCCTTCCTGCTCGGACTTTCCGGCGTTGCGTCGGCCCGGGTCACGCGGTGCGACATTACGTGGGTCAGCTGCAACAATACCTCTGCGAAATGCTCGAGCGAGAGACGGTGCATGCGCAGGTGCGACGAGAAGTATATCAAATGCAGCGGGGGCTCGGCCTCCCTTCAACTGGAACAGCCGATCGACCTTCCGGACCTTGGCAGACGCCGCTCGTAGCAGATCGATCCAAGGAGGACAGCGCAGCGCCGGTCATCGGCGCTGCGTTCTCGTGTTGGCGCTAGCTGGGTGGCCTGCCGCCAACCAAAACGCCCGCTTTCCTCTCGATCGGCTTGATCGCCGCGGTGAAATCGGACTCGGCGCCTTCCGCGCTGATGACCGTCTCCCACAACCGGCCGACCGCATCCGCGACTTCCATCGACAGGCCGAGCTGCTTCATCTCCTCCAGCGCCAGCCGCACGTCCTTCACCATCAGTCCCGTGGTGAAGCCGAAGTCGAAACTGCGCGGCAGCACCGAGCGCGGAAATTTGTCGCGACTCGCGGTGTTCATGCCAGAGCCGGCATTGATGACGTCGATCATCACGGCGGGATCGAGTCCGGCCTTGACGCCCATCACTACCGCTTCGGAGGTCGCCACGATTGCGGTGGCCGACAAGAAGTTGTTGGCGAGCTTCATGGTCTGCGCCGCGCCGGGCTTCTCGCCGATGAAGAACACCTTTCCGATGATCTCGAGCGCGGGCTTGAGCAGCTCGAACTCGGTCTTCGGCCCCGAGACCATCACCGCGAGCGTGCCTTTCTCGGCGCCGCCGACGCCGCCGGAGACGGGGCAGTCGATCTGCACGATGCCATGCTTGGCGAGCAGGCCGTGAATCTTCACCGCCATCGCCGAGCCGACGGTGGAGAGATCGATGAAGCGTTTGACGCTGCTCCCCTCGATCACGCCGTTCGGCCCCGTCGCAACCGCAAGCGAAGCCTGCAGCGAAGGCAGGCTCGCCATGACCGTCTCGACCTGGTCGGCGACCTGCTTCGGCGACGTCGCCGCAGTGGCGCCGCGCGCCACCAACTTGTCAACGACCTCCTGGCGCGTGTCGAACACGACGAGCCGGTTGCCGGCCTCGATCAGCCGTCGCGCCATCGGGAAACCCATGTTTCCGAGGCCGATGAATCCGATGTCCATGGTGTTTCCTTGTGTTGAATATTCGTTGTTGTTGATCGGCGCGCATCCATCCTCGGTGTCGTCCTGGCGAAAGCCAGGACCCATTTACCCCAGGGAGAGGTTGTAACGCGAAGTGGCAACTCCCAGTCCCCCGTAACCACGCCTGCCGGTGGCTATGGGTCCTGGCTTTCGCCAGGACGACGTGGAGGAGGGACGTCACGGCCCCGTCCCTCACACCGGCCCCCCCTCACGCCTTTGCGTCGATCTCCGCGAACACCTCGCGCGCGATCCGAAAACTGTCGACCGCGGCCGGCATGCCGCCATAGATTGCGACCTGCATCAGGATCTCGCGGATCTCGTCGCGGCTGACGCCGTTGGTGAGTGCGCCCTTCAGATGCGCGCGGAATTCGTGCTGACGATTGAGGATCGCGATCATCGCGATGTTGAGCATGCTGCGGGTCTTGCGCGGCAGCTCCTCGCGGCCCCACACCGTGCCCCAGCAATATTCGTTGAGCATCTCCTGGAACGGGCGGTTGAAATCGTCGACGCTCTTCAGGGCGTTGTTGACATAGGCCTCGCCGAGCACCGCTTTGCGGACTTCCAGGCCCTTGTCGTGCATCTTCTTGTCCATGGCGTTTCCTTTGCTTCTCTTGCGTTTTTCTTGGCTGGCGGCGCGGAAATTACGGGGTTGCGGCGTGCCAGTCACGTCCTCGTGTTATGCGGGAAAAGGGGTGTCTCCCGTACAGGAACGGATGCCTCAGTGCTGCCGTTGTGGTACGCTTCTCTACCGGGCAACCTGGAGAGTTGATTGAACGGCGTCACCCCCGACCCGTCAGACCCGATCCGCGATGGCGACGCTCTGTCGCGGCTGAAGCTGGCGCAAGCCCTGCAGCGGGCCACTTATGCCATCGCGTGGGAGCGTGCCTGGCCAAATTTGGCGCGGCTTCTCACCGTCGTCGGTCTGTTCCTGGTGGTGTCCTGGGCCGGCCTCTGGCTGGCCCTGCCGTCCATTGCCCGCGCCATCGGTCTTGTCGTTTTCGCCGGCGTTGCGATTGCCGTGCTGTTCCCATTGAGTCGTTTCCGCTGGCCGAGCCGCGAGGAGGCTCTGGCTCGGCTCGACCGCGGCTCTGGCATCCGTCATCGGCCGGCCACCACGCTGACGGACACGCTGAGCTCGCAAGACCCGGTTGCGCAGGCATTGTGGCGGGCGCAGCGCGAGCGCACGCTGGCTTCGATCAAGCGCATCCGCGCCGGTCTGCCGAAGCCCCGGCTCGCTCTGCATGACCCCTGGGCGCTGCGCGCGCTGGTCATGGTGATGCTGGTTGCGACCTTCTTAGCCGCCGGCGACGAGCGTGCGATGCGGCTCGTGGCTGCCTTCCACTGGAACGGCATGATGGCCCCGACGAATGTTCGTGTGGATGCCTGGGTCACGCCACCGCTCTACACCGGCAAGCCGCCGGTCATCCTGTCGGCCGCGAACAAGGAGGCCGCGGCGCTACCGGCCAGCGGGCCGCTTGCCGTTCCCGCAGGCTCGACCCTGATCGTTCGCTCCTCCGGCGGCAGTCTTGATGTTGCCGTCTCCGGCGGCCTCAAGGAAGTCGAGCCTACCGAAGCCGCGCCCAAAGGCACCAACGAGAAGCATTTTTCCATCAGCGGCGACGGCACCGCGCATGTCCGCGCGCCCTCCGGCCAGCCGCAATGGGCGTTTGCGGCAACACCGGACCGCCCGCCGACGATCGCGCTGGCCAAGGATCCCGAGCGCCAGGCCCGTGGCGGACTCCAGCTCACCTACAAGGTCGAGGACGATTACGGCGTCACCGGCGCCGACGCGCAAATCGGCCTGCGTCCCGCCGATGCCAAAGATGGCCGCAAGGAGGCCGACACCAAGGCCGCCGCGCGGCCGCTATTCCAGCCGCCGCAATTCCCGCTCGTGCTGCCGAATGCGCGCACCCGCAACGGTGTCGGCCAGACGGTGAAAGACCTGAGCGAGGATCCCTATGCCGGCGCCGACGTCACGCTGACCCTCAGCGCAAAGGACGAGGCCGGCAACGAGGCCAGGAGCGAGCCGTTCAACATGCGCCTGCCCGAGCGGCTGTTCACCAACTCGCTCGCGCGCGCGCTGGTCGAGCAGCGCCGCATCCTCGCGCTCGACGCCAACAAGAATTCGGATGTCTACGCCGCGCTCGACGCGCTGATGATCGCACCCGAATTGTTCACGCCGGATGCGGGCTGCTATCTCGGCCTGCGCAGCCTGGCGCTGCAGCTGGAGGCTGCCCGCACCGACGAGGCGCTGCGCGATGTGGTGGGAAGCATGTGGGCGTTCGCCGTCACCATCGAGGACGACGGTGTCGCCGGCAGCGTCAACGCCGCGCTGCGCTCGGCCCAGGATGCGCTCAAGCGGGCGCTGGAACGCGGCGCCAGCGAGGACGAGATCAAGGCGCTGACGCAAAAGCTTCGCGAGGCCATGGCCGGCAAGGTGCGCGATCTCGCCCGGCGCGCCGAGCAGAACCCGCTTGGACCCCGGCAGCCGTTCCCCGCAGAGGTTCAGCTCATCCTCGACAAGTCCGTCGAGCTGAAACAAAAGACCCAGAACGCCACGCCCGAGCAGCTCGAAGAGCTGGCGAAGCAGCAGGACGCGTTGCGCGAGCAGCTTCAGGCCTATCGCAAGTCGGCCAACAACCGGGCGAAGCCGGGCAACGACGGTGCCAACCAGTCGACGCGAGACCGTAAATGCGGAAGCTAGCACGCGTGCCAGTCTTGAAGGCGATCTCGATCGCCTGCCTCGCCTTCCTGTTGGGAGGTGTCTCGCCCGTGGCTGCCCAGCAGGATCAGGATGTCGATGCCCTGCTCGATGGCGCTGAAAAGGCGATGCAGGATTCTGGCGATAGCCTCAGGCAGAAGGAATCCGGCAAGAGCCTGAACAATCAATCCGATGCGATTCAGAAGCTCGAGGACTACAAGCGCGCGACGGAAAAGAGCCAATCCTCCAACCGCGATCGTTCCGTCATCACGCAGCGCGACCTCGACGAATTGCTGAAGCAAATCGAGAAGGCAGCGCGCGAAGGCAACAAAGAAGCGGCCCAGCGCATGCTCGAGCAGCTCGCGCAGATCATGGAAAACCTCCAGATGGCGCAGCCCGGGCAATCCGGCGACAGCGACATGGAGCAGGCGCTCAACGAGCTCAGCGACATGATCCGCAAGCAGCAGCAATTGCGCGACAAGACTTTCAAGCAGGGGCAGGATTCCCGGCGTGAGCGCTCGCGCGGCAAGCAGCAGGGCGACCAGTCGATGTCGGACCTCCAGCAGGATCAGCAGTCGCTGCGCGACCGCCTGAAGAAGCTGCAGGATGAACTCGCCAAGCGCGGCCTCACGCAGAAGGGGCAAAAGGGCCAGAAGAGCCAGGGCCAGAAGGGGCAAAAGGGTCAGCAGGGCGAGCAGGGACAGCCGGGCCAGGATGGCGATCAGGACGGCGACCAGGGCGATGACGACGGCAGTCTGGACGCCGCCGACGGGGCCATGGGCGATGCCGGCTCGCAGCTCGGCGAAGGCAATTCGGACGGTGCCGTGGACGCGCAGGGGAAGGCGCTCGAAGCCCTGCGCAAGGGCGCGCAGAAGATGGCCGAGGCGATGCAGCAGGGTGATGGCGACGGGCAGGGCGATGGTCCCGGCAACCGCGCCGGCCGCCAGCAGAGCGGCGGCAATCAGACCGATCCGCTCGGCCGCCCGCTTCACGGCCGCGATCTGAGCGACGACTACACGGTCAAGATCCCCGGCGAGATCGACGCCCAGCGCGTCCGCCGCATCCTCGAGGAGCTCCGCCGCCGCTTGGGGGACAGCTCGCGCCCGCAGATCGAACTCGACTACATTGAGCGGCTGCTGAAGGATTTTTGAGGCTGACGCAGCTCTCGTAGCCCGGATGAGCGAAGCGATATCCGGGGCCCGCCGGTCCCGCATGTCGCTGCGCTCATGCGGGCTACAAACTACGAACCCGACTCGCTACCCCTTCTTCGCCGCAAGCGCATCCGCCACCGCCGTGCGGATGTCTGCGACCGAGAACGGCTTCGTCACGACGTCATGCACCAGCGCATTGAGGTTCGAGGCGCGCTCGCGCTGGTCGGCAAAGCCGGTCATCAGCAGAATGGTCAAATCGGGGAAATCGCGTGCGACGGAAAGCGCCAGCGCGATGCCGTCCATCACCGGCATCTGGATGTCGGTGAGCAGCAGGTCGAACCCGCCGTCGGCGCGCGTAAGGATCTCCAGCGCCTCGGCGCCGTCTTGCGCGGTGACGATATCGTGCCCGTCCATGGCGATGGCGCGCGCCACCAGCTGGCGCATCGAATCCTCGTCGTCGGCGATCAGGATCTTGGACATGAGACGAACCTCGGGATCAATCTCGCGACCAACTTTGCCTGCGAGACCTGCGAAATCGATTATACGCTGCCACCGGCAATGTCGCGCCGGTTGAAGAAGCGAACGTCGATATTGCGGCCCTCCGGCGGGGGCGAGGCCAGGCGCGAGCGGAAGAAGGCGCGCTCGCCGGGCTGCAGCACCGTTTGTTCCAGAACGGCGTTCCAGGCGTAGATTTCCGCGCCTTGCGCGTCGCGCACCGCGAAGCGCAACCGGGGAATGTCGAGCGGCTTCTTGCCTTGGCCCACGATCACGCCTTCGATCACCAGCACCTGCTTACCGTCCACGGTCTCGCTGGAGAGCTTGACGTCCTTGAACGCCAGTGCGCGCAGGTTCACTTCGAGGCCGACGATCCTGTAGAAGGCGGCCGTCTGCGGCAGCAACCGCACCATGTCGCCGCGCCAGATCACCAGCGCCAGCACCAGCGCGCCCATCGCGGCGCAGGCAGTTGGCAGGCCGAAATGGGATTTTCGCGGGGCCGCCGTGGCAACCGGACGGCGCACCCGCGCGCCGCGGCGGCGTCCGAACAGGCCGCGGAACCAGGATTGGTGCTGTTCGCCGACGACTTCCTCCTCGGCGGACCGGGCGGCCGCCGACCATTCGTCCTCGGTGTCGCTGGTTTCCTGGTCCGGCCAGTCGCTGGCGATCGAGGGGCTGTCAACGACAGGCGCGTCAGTGGCGCCGTCGTCCTGCGCGTAGGAGTTCCACTGCTCGGCGAGATCGGACTGGTCGTCGGCCCGGCTGGCCGCGGCCATGGCCGGGACAGATGCCTCCTCGATGGCATCCTCGGCATGGGCGACCCAGGTTTCCTTGCAACGGGAACAGCGCACGGTCCGGCCGTTCGCCCCAAGGCTCGCGGGCTTGATGGCGTAGGATGTCGTACAATGAGGGCAGACGATATGCATGGACGAGCCTTGATGCACGGACAAGTCTTGACGGTGACACGGTCGCGGAGAACCGAGCGGGAAAGATGCTATCAATTATGCTACAGGACGACCGTTAACGAACCGGAAACCATAACGGCCGCAAAACCCGCTGATCGCGTGTGGCGGAGCACAGCCGTGCGGCCCGCGGCCTCTCTCGAACGGAGCTGAGCTTGGTTCGGTTCGAAAATGTCGGATTGCGCTACGGCCTGGGGCCTGAGGTCCTGCGCGACCTCAACTTCCAGATCCCGGCGCATTCATTCCAGTTTCTCACCGGCCCGTCCGGCGCCGGCAAGACCTCGTTGCTGCGCCTGCTGTTCCTGTCGCATCGCCCGACGCGGGGCCTCGTCAATCTGTTCGGTCACGACATCTCGCAGCTCGGCAAGGACGAGATCGCAGGCTTGCGCAAGCGCATCGGTATCGTGCTCCAGGATTTCCGCCTGCTCGACCACATGACCACCTATGAAAACGTCGCGCTGCCGTTCCGCGTCATGGGCCGCAGCGAATCGAGCTACCGCAAGGAGGTCATCGACCTCCTGAAATGGGTCGGGCTCGGCGAGCGCATGGACGCGCTGCCGCCGATCCTGTCCGGCGGCGAAAAGCAGCGCGCGGCGATCGCGCGCGCCGTGATCTCGCGGCCGCAGTTGCTGCTGGCCGACGAGCCGACCGGCAGCGTCGATCCGACGCTCGGTCGTCGCCTGCTGCGGCTGTTCATCGAGCTCAACAAGTCAGGCACCGCCGTCATCATCGCCACCCACGATATCGCCCTGATGGACCAGTACGAGGCGCGACGCTTCGTGCTGCACCAGGGACGGCTGCACGTCTATGAGTAGGCCCGACGAGCGCGGCGTGCTGGTCGATCTCGGGCAGGAGGGGCCGCCGCTTCCGGCCCGGGCGCGCAACATGTCGCCGATCGTGCCGCGCGCCTCGATCCACGGCCGCGCGCTGGTCGCCGTCGTCGCAATCATGACCTTCCTGGCGTCGATGACGACCGGCACGGTGCTGCTGGTGAGCGCCTCCGCCGCCGAATGGCAGTCGGATGTCGCGAGCGAAATCACCATCCAGGTCCGCCCGCAGACTGGCCGCGATCTCGAACGCGACACCGCGGCGGTGACCGAGGCCATGCGCGCGCAAGCCGGCATCGTCGAGGTCAAGCCGTTCACGAAAGACGAAAGCGGCAAGCTGCTCGAGCCCTGGCTCGGCACCGGCCTGTCGATGGACGATCTGCCGGTGCCGCGCATGATCATCGCGCGCGTGCAGCCCGGCACGGCGCTCGATCTCGGCGCTCTGCGTGCCCGCGTGACCCAGGTGGCACCAAGCGCCAGCGTCGACGATCACCGCGCCTGGATCGAGCGCATGCGCTCGATGACCAACGCCACGGTGCTCGCCGGTCTCGGCATCCTCGCGCTCGTCATCGTCGCCACCATCATCTCGGTGTCGTTCGCGACCCGCGGCGCCATGGCGGCGAACCGTCCGATCGTCGAGGTGCTGCATTTCGTCGGCGCCGGCGACCGCTACATCGCCAACCGCTTCCTGCGGCATTTCCTCAGGCTGGGGCTGGAGGGCGGCGTGATCGGCGGCGGCGCCGCCATGCTGGTATTCGGCTTCTCGGAGTCGATTGCAGGCTGGTTTTCCGGCACTCCCGTCGGCGATCAGTTCGCCGCGCTGCTCGGCACCTTCTCGCTGCGGCCGTCCGGCTACATCGTGCTCGCGGTGCAGGCCGTGCTGATTGGCGCCATCACCGCGGTCGCCTCGCGCCAGACGCTGTTCGCGACGCTGAATGATGTCGATTGAAATGGTTTCTTCCTTCTCCCCTTGTGGGAGAAGGTGGCGCGAAGCGCCGGATGAGGGGTTCTATCCACGTGCACGAACGTCGATGCCAGTTCGCGGAGACATACCCCTCACCCGTCTCGCCGCTATCGCGGCGAGCCACCCTCTCCCACAAGGGGAGAGGGGAAATCTAGTTCGCGGCCCCAGTGCTTCGCCACATCGATTGAGGCCGACAAAGCGGACTCCACTTCGCCTCAAAACGTCCTAAAATCACCTCTGGGAAGGGATCACCGACATCGCATGAGCGCGCCGACCGACGATCGATCGCCGAAACTGCCGCGCGGCTGGCTGCGCGCGGCCGTGATGTCGACGATTGCGCTCGCCTTCGTCGGCGCGGCGGCGGGCTTCATCGCGTTTCTGTCGCAATTGCGCGGCGCCGAGATCGCGCCGGACCGCAAGGCGGACGGCATCGTGGTTCTGACCGGCGGCTCCTCGCGGGTGTCGGATGCGATGGAGCTGCTCGCTGCCGGCTACGGCAAGAGGCTCCTGATCTCCGGCGTGCATCCGACCTCGACCGCGAGCGACATCTCCCGGACGCTGCCGGAGAACCAGTCCTTCATGCGTTGCTGCGTCGATCTCGACCGCACGGCGGTCTCGACCCGCGGCAATGCCGCGGAAGCGCGGCGCTGGGCCGCGGGGCGCGGCTTCAAGTCGCTGATCGTGGTCACCTCGAACTATCACATGCCGCGCGCGCTGGTGGAATTCTCGCATGCGATGCCGGAGACGACACTGATCCCGTTCGTGGTGGTCGGCGACAAATGGCGCGAGGAGCCGTGGTGGACCTCGGCGTCCACCTTGCGGCTGCTGCTGTCGGAATATGTCAAGTACATCGCGGCCGAGGTCAGGGTGCGGCTGGAGGATTTCGGGATTGACCTTTCGCCCGAGATGTCGGAGCAGCCTTCCGGGCTGCAGTCGAAGCGGCCCGCCACCGCACAGGCCAATTGATCGGCAACTGATCGGCAATTGATCGGATCCTCGATGTTCTTGATTTTCCTGCGATCGCTCGTGTTCAACGTGCTGTTCTATACCGTGCTGGTGTGCCTCGCGATCGTGGCGCTGCCGACCTTCGCATTGCCGCCGCGCGCCATGCTCACGGTCGCGCAATGGTGGGCGAAGGCGACGCTGTTTCTGATGCGGACGGTCTGCAACATCAAGGTGGAATTCCGCGGCCTCGAAAAGATCCCGACGGGACCATTGGTCGTCGTGGCGAAGCACCAGTCGTTCTGGGAGACGTTCGTCTTGCCGGGTTTTTTCGACCGTCCGATTTTCATCCTCAAGCGTCAGCTCATGCAGATCCCGGTGTTCGGCCAGTTCCTGGTCAAGACCGGGATGATCGCGATTGACCGCAATGCCGGCGTCAAGGCGCTGCTGGACATGACGCGGCGGGCGCGTGAGGCGGTGCGCAGCGGTGGGCAGCTCGTGATCTTTCCCGAAGGCACGCGCCGCGCTCCGGGCGCGCCACCGGACTACAAAAGCGGCTTCGCGCAGATCTATTCGTCCTGCGGTGCACAGTGCCTGCCGATCGCGCTCAATTCCGGCCTGTTCTGGCCGCGCCGCACCTTTATGCGCTATCCCGGCACGCTGGTGGTGGAATTCCTCGATCCGCTGCCACCAGGCTTGCCCAAGGACGAGTTTCTCTCCCGTGTGCAGACGGTGATCGAAGACGCGACCGGCCGCCTCGTCGAAGCGGGCCGCAAGGAGCAGGAGCAGCTGATCGGCTCGGCGCCGAGCTGTGCGCCGTCGGAGAGCTAGCGGTTTTCCCGATCGTGCATCGGAGCCGGCGCGTGCGGAGAATGCGCATCCCCATGCAGCATCATGGCAAGCTGATGCAGCTGCGCATCGCGAAAGCCTTCGGCCTCGATCGCCTTCACCGTCGCGGTCACGTAGTCGCGGTTGGCGCCGGACTGGCCGTGGCCCTGGAGCACGTGGCGATGCTGGTCGATGAGCGACAGCCGGCCGGCATATTGCACATGGCCGCGGTCGACGACATAGGCGAGCGCGGAGACGCGCTGCCGCGCCTCGTTCTCCAGCCACAGCGAGCGCATGACTTCGCGATAGACCGACGTCACCTGCTCGCGCGCGCGCAAATAGGCCACGACGTCGGCGCGGTTCTTTTCGGCGACGCGGAAGGCGATGCCGCGGCAGGCGCCGCCGCGGTCGAGGCCGAGCACCAGACCCGGCTTCTCCGGCGTGCCACGGTGGACGAAGGAATAGACACAGAGCGCACGATGCTCGCCGACCAGCCGCGCCGGGACGCGCTCCTCGAATTCGAAGCCCGGCCGCCACATCAGCGAGCCGTAGCCGAACACCCAGAGGTCGCCCTTGGCGGTTGTGACGGAGGGGAGGGTGATTTCCGACATTTCGGGCACGGCTACCAGAACCGCGCCCGCAAGCGAAGCGAATTCTCCGCCTTTCGGAGCAAGCCAACCTCGCTTACATTTGACAAAATCAGGGGTCAAAGGATCGCCGCATGTCCGATATGACCGTTGCCGCGCGCCGGCGCTCCCGCTGGGGCCTTTTCATCGCCCCTGTCATCCTCCTGATCCTCGCGGTGGCGTGGAGCTGCTTCTGGTTCTATGCGGCGTCGCAGGCCGAAATCGCCGCCGACGCCTGGCGCGCGCAGGAGGCCAAATCCGGCCGCATCTATGATTGCGCCAAGCGCTTGATCGCGGGCTTCCCCTTCCGCTTCGAGGTCCAATGCTCCGGCGCCAGCGTCGCCCTGGTGTCGCAGAACGCCAGCAAGACGCCGTTCACGGCGAAGCTCGACAACATCCTGGTCGTCGCCCAGGTCTACGACCCCAAGCGCGTCATCGCCGAATTCACCGCACCCGCGACGCTCACTGATGGCGTCACGCAGAGCACCTTCGTCGTGAACTGGAGCAAGGGTCGCAGCAGCGTGTTCGGCCTGCCCGCCGTGCCGGAGCGCGCTTCCATCGTCTTCGAGGAGCCGACCGTCAATCGGGTCGACGGCAGCGTGCAGGTACCGCTCGCGCGCGCGAAACAGGTCGAACTGCATGGACGTCTTGCGGATGGATCGACGTCCGATCATCCCGTGATCGAGACCGTGCTCCAGATCGCGCAGGGCAGCATCCAGGGCGTTCATCCGCTGCTCGCCGAGCCGTTCGAAGCCGACACGCGGGCGAAGATCACCGGACTCTCCGACCTCACGCCAAAGCCGTGGCCGCAGCGCTTCCGCGAGATCCAGGCCGCCGGCGGCCATATCGAGATCGTGCAGTCCCGGATCCAGCAGGGCGAGATGATCGCGGTTGCGGCCGGCACGCTCGGGCTCTCGGCCAACGGCCGCCTCGACGGCGAATTGCAGATGACGGTGACGGGTCTCGATCGCGTGATCCCCGCACTCGGCATCGAGAAGATGCTGGAGGAGGGGGTGCCGCAGGCGACCCTCGATCGCATTGCGCCCGGCGTGAAGTCACAGGACCTCAACAATCTGTTCGGTGCGCTCGACCGCGCCGTTCCCGGCCTCGGCAAAGTCATCAAGCAGAACGCCAATGCCGGCGTTGCCGCCGGCATCAATTCGATTGGCACCGAGAGCACGCTGGAAGGCAAGAAGGCCCGCAGCTTCCCGCTGAAATTCGTCGACGGCGCTGTGCTGCTCGGCCCGGTCAAGGTCGGCCAGATCCCACCGTTGTATTAGGTCGTGAATTCATAAATTTGCCGGGCGGACGGCTTGGTCCGCCTGACGCGTTCGAAGCTGTGAACAGATGGCTTCCGAAAAGCTTCTTGTTAGCGCCAGTGATCCAACCTGCGAGATCGTCTCCGGCGTCGGGCGAGGAATGCGTCAGCGGCGTCTGGACAGGTAGCGTTCTGCCGCCCTATTGAAGGCCAACTGACGGCTCTAAGGTCGCGCCCAAATTATCTGGGGTTCGGGGGAAACAATGCACGCGTTGAATTGTCTCGTGGCAGGATCGCTGCTCGTCGCCTCGCTTCAGACCGCAACCGCCAGGGATAACGAACATTGGGTGGTGTCCTGGACGGGCGCGGTTCAGGGCCCATACCCCGTCGGCAATCCGTCTGCCCAGCCCGAACAGAAATTCGCGTTTCCCGAGCCTGCGGCCGGTGCGCGGGACCAGACCTTTCGCCTGATCGTGCGACCGGATATCTGGGGCCGTCAGGTCCGCATCCGGCTCAGCAACGCCTTCGGCACCAAACCCGTCACGTTTGACGGCGTTTACGTCGGCCTGCAGTCGGGCAGTGCCGCGTTGATTCGCGGCTCCAACACTCCGGTCACGTTCGCCGGCACGGCTTCCGTTACGGTGTCGCCGGGGAATTCGGTCTGGAGTGATGCGATCGCGCCGCCGTTTGCAAAGCGGCCTGATGAGCTCGCCGGCCGCCGGCTTGCGGTCAGTTTTCATGTCGCCGGCCAGAGCGGTCCGATGACCTGGCACGCCAAAGCGCTGACCACCTCCTATGTCAGTGCGCCCGGCGCCGGCGCGAAGGGCGCCCTCGAAGACGAGGCTTCCTTCCCCTATGCGACTGCGTCGTGGTTCTTTCTAGATGCGATCGAGATGACTGCGCCTGCCGATGCCTTCGCCATCATGGCGTTTGGCGATTCGATTACCGACGGGACCGCCTCAACCATGAATGGCGACGATCGCTGGCCCAACGTGCTGTCGCGTCGCCTGAAGGCGGTCTACGGCAACAAGGTCGCCGTCGTGAATGGCGGCATCGGTGGCAACCAAATCGCAGGCCCCGCCGAATATGGTCCCGACAAACCCTACGCGGGCGGCCCCGCTTCGGGCCAGCGGCTCGATCGCGACGTGCTGTCGCTGTCCGGCATATCGAGCCTGATCTGGCTGGAAGGCATCAACGATTTCAGCAAGAACGGCAATTTTACCGCCGACCAGGTCATCGCCGCGATGAAGGACGGCGTCGCGAGGCTACGCGCAAAATGGCCGCAAGCCCGGATCATTGGCGCCACCGTCGTTTCAGCACTGGGCAGCACCAGCGCGGCACATGGTCTTCCCGAGCAGGATGACAAGCGCAAGGCGCTCAACACATTCATCCGGAGCTCGGGGACATTCGACGGTGTGATAGATTTTGATCGCGCGACGCTCGACCCGGCCTCGGGTGGCCTCAAGCCGGAGTTCGTTCCCGAAAGCACGACTGGCGGCGCCGGCGACAAGCTTCATCCCAACCGCACCGGATATCTGGCGATGGGACAGGCCATCGACCTCGATCTGTTCAAGCCGGGAAAGTTTGGTCGCAGCGCGAAGCAGTAAGATGAATTCAGAGTCACCTCTCTGCCTTCATCGCCCTCAGCTGTCGTAACTTCCTCCATGCGGGTTACGAGCTGAACTCACGGCCGCTTCGCCGGATCGTGATTGCGCGCCGGGAATACGGAGCCGCAAACTCCGCTCTCTCCCCATGTCGGCCGCATGTTGAGGCGGTCGCCCAGGCAGGAGAGATACCATGACCAAGTCCAGGCTGTTCGTTGCCGCCATCGCCATCTCGACCGCGCTTGCGACGCCCGCGTTCGCGCAATGGCAATGGCAGTCGCAGGAGCCGGCCGCATACGCCTCGATGTATCCGAATGGTGATCGCAACATCTCGAATCCCACGACGCGGGAGACGATGGCATTCGTCCCCTCGCCGAAATCACCGCGCCCAACGGTGATGCGCGCGAGCAAGGGCAAATAGCCGCCATCCACCACTTGCCCGTCGCGAGCTGGGCCCGGTCATGGCGTCGGTGGTGCGCCGAAGACGGACGACAACGTCGTCATGACGCAGATCCGCTATTATCCGTTCTAGTCACGGAGCCATGCGGGCTCGTAGCCTGGATGGAGCGAAGCGCAATCCGGGAATCTTGCCTCAAGCGACGGAGGTCCCGGATTACGCTTGCGCTCCATCCGGGCTACTTCAGTGCTACGGCTTTTTCAGCGCCGCATGCGGCCGGCCGAAGTCGGGCGCGGCCGAGTCCTGGCCGATTTCGACGATGCCGCGGCGGATGGCGCGGGTGCGGGTGAAGTGGTCGAACAGCGCCTCGCCGTCGCCGCGGCGGATCGCGCGAGTGAGCTTGGCCAGATCCTCGGTGAAGGTGCCGAGCATCTCCAGCACGGCTTCCTTGTTGGCGAGGAAGACGTCGCGCCACATCGTCGGATCGGAGGCGGCGATGCGGGTGAAGTCGCGAAAGCCGCCGGCGGAGAACTTGATGACCTCGGACTCCGTCACCTGCGCCAGCTCATCGGCGGTGCCGACGATGGTGTAGGCGATCAGATGCGGCAGATGGCTGGTGATCGCGAGCACGAGATCATGATGGTCCGGCGTCATGATTTCGACCTTGGCGCCCATCGCCGCCCAGAACGCGCGCAGGCGATCGGTGGCCGCCGCATCAACGCCCTCCGGCGGGGTGAGGATGCACCAGCGGTTGATGAAGAGCTCGGCGAAGCCGGAATCGGGGCCCGAATGCTCGGTGCCTGCGACGGGATGCGCCGGCACGAAATGGATGCCTTTCGGCAGATGCGGCGCCATATCCCTGACGATGGCGCCCTTGACAGAGCCGACGTCGGAGATGATCGCGCCAGGCTTGAGATGCGCGGCGATCTCCTGCGCCACCGGCCCGCAGGCGCCGACGGGAATGCAGAGGATGACGAGATCGGCGTCCTGCACGGCTTCCGCATTGGTTGCGACGACCCGATCGACGATGCCGAGCTCCATCACGCGTGCGCGCGTCTTCTCCGAGCGCGCGGTGGTGACAATCTCGGAAGCCAGGCCCTGGAGCTTCGCAGCGCGCGCGATCGAGCCGCCGATCAGGCCGAAGCCGATCAGCGCGACGCGCTGGAAGTGCGGGGTCGCGCTCATCGTCCGGCCATGAAGTCGCGCAGGCCCTCGACGACGAGGCGGTTGGCCTCCTCGGTGCCGATGGTCATGCGCAGCGAATGCGGCAGGCCGTAGTTCTTCAGCCCGCGCAGCACGAGGCCCCGCTTGGTGAGGAAGGCATCGGCGTCGTCAGAGGTCTTGCCCTTGTCGGTCGGGAAGTGGATCAGCACGAAATTGGCGACGCTCGGCGTCACTTTCAATCCGAGCTTGCCGATCTCGTCGGCGAGCCAGTTGCGCCAGGTCTCGGTGAATTGCTTCGACATGGCCTGATGCGCGGCGTCCTCGATCGCGGCAACGGCGGCGTACATCGCCGGCGTCGACACGTTGAAGGGACCCCGGATGCGGTTGACCGCGTCGATGATGTGCTCGGGGCCGAACATCCAGCCGATGCGCAGCGCCGCGAGACCATGGATCTTGGAGAACGTGTGCGTCACCACCGTGTTCTCGGTGGTCGCCACCAGCTCGATTCCCATCTCATAGTCGTTGCGGGAGACGTAGTCGCAATAGGCCGCGTCCAGCACCAGCAGCACGTGCGAGGGCAGGCCGGCGCGCAGGCGCTTGACCTCGTCGAACGGCAGATAGGTGCCGGTCGGGTTGTTGGGGTTGGCGAGCCAGACCAGTTTTGTGCGCGGCGTTACGGCCTTCAGGATCGTGTCGACGTCCGCGGTCAGGTCCTTTTCGGCGGCAACCACGTTCTTCGCGCCGACCGCCATGGTCGCGATCGGGTAGACCAGAAAGCCGTGCGTGGTCGAGATCGCCTCGTCGCCGTGGCTGAGATAGGTGTGGGCGAGCAGGTTGAGGATCTCGTCCGAGCCGGCGCCGCAGATGATGCGGTTGGGATCAAGCCCGAAGGTGCGCCCGATCGCTTCGCGCAGCACGCGCGAGGTTCCTTCCGGATAGTCTTCCAGATGATCCGCCACCTGCTTGAACGCCTCGATCGCCTTCGGTGAGGGCCCGAACGGGGTCTCGTTGGCCGAGAGCTTGAACACCTTGCGGCCGGGCTCTGCCACCGGGGTCTTGCCGGGCGTGTAGGGCGCAATATCGAGAATGCCGGGATTCGGCACGGGGCGGGACATCTTCAACTCCGGAGTGGCTTAAGCGGTTCGCGACTTACGATTTCGACCCGGTCGGGGGCACCGTATAGCGCGTTGCGTGGCTGCCGACGAGGGCCGTGGAGCGCACCGAGGCCCCCGCTTCGATCAGGGCAGCTTTGATTTTGTCGAGGCTGCTCGTCGCGGTGACCGAGACCAGCAGCGCGGCGCCGTCGAAGGCGGTATCGGGCACCGCCACGATCTCGGCGAGCGGTGACAGGGCGCGCGCGACCTCGGCGTTCCACCCTGATACGCGCACGCTGAAGGTCTCGACCTCCGTCACCAGCGCACTGTCCGCGACACGCGAGACCGCGAACACGGGCAACGCCGCCGGATGGTCGGCGCGCTCGACGAAGGGCAGCCGCGCGATGATCTTTGGCGCGCCTCCTGCCTCCAGCTCCAGCCACCATGGCGTGCGGCTCGAGGTCGCCGAGACCAGCGCAAGGTCGCCCTTGGACTTCGCCACGGCCTCGACCGCCGCCTGCGCGCTGAAATGCGCGACGTAAGGCACGGTGAATCCGAAATGGAAGCGTACGGAATCGCGCATCGCGGGCTCGCTTGCCGAAATGTCGGCATGCACGGAGAACGGCGCCTGAACGTAAGTGAACGTCGCGATGATCACGCGCCAGATGCTCTCGACCGTATCGAGCGGCAGGATACCGCGATGGCGCTGGACGAGGTCACGCATCATGGAGGCCTCGCGCGCAGGCCGAAACGCCGAGCCGACCTCCTGGGTCTGCTTCACCTGGATCAGACGGTCGATGATGTCGCCGCGCTGCATCAGCAGGCGATGCATGCCCTCGTCGATCGCGTCGATCTCCTTGCGCAATTCCTGGAGTGATGGTGGCGCGGGCGGACGTTGGGACATGTCTGTGAGGTGCTGTTGCGAGGCGTTCCAATGCGGATCAGTCGAGCCGTCACCGCCGTGATGGATATCCTGATTAGGCAGTCGGGGCGGCGAAAGCAAAGAGAAATGCAAAGGGAAATCGGGCCCTTTTCGCCCGTGGCGCGACAGGCGAATTTGGCTGATCCGGGCCGCGACTTGACGAAAACCGTCCAAGACGGTAGTTTTTACCTGTTCCGTGGTCATTTGAGCCGGCCGGCTTGCAGCCACGTTAAAAAACTCGCTAAACAGGCCGGGGACCCTTTCGATCCCGGCCGAACCTATCGTTCAGGCCGGGTTTTTCATGGCCTGATGTCAGTCGCGGTCGGACCCCGATCGCAAACGAGTCAGTGGTCAGAGATGGGCATCAAGTCAATTCCCAGTCCCGCGATCAGCGCCGATGAGCGCTCGCACGAGGTCGATCATCCGAGCTCCCAGGTCGCGCGCTTCGGTGCCGACCAGCCGCTGCCGCTTGATTGCGGCGTCGATCTCACCCCGTTCCAGATCGCATACCAGACCTATGGCGAGCTCAACGCCGAGCGCTCCAACGCCATCCTGATCTGCCATGCGCTGACGCTCGATCAGCACGTCGCCAATGTGCACCCGCTGACCGGCAAGCCGGGCTGGTGGGAAATCATGGTGGGGCCCGGCCGCCCGCTCGACACCAACAAGTATTTCATCATCTGCTCGAACGTGATCGGCGGCTGCATGGGCTCGACCGGCCCCGCGTCGACCAATCCGGCGACCGGCAAAGTGTGGGGCCTGGATTTTCCGATCATCACCATCCCCGACATGGTGCGAGCCCAGGCCATGCTGCTCGACCGCCTCGGCATCGATACGCTGCTCTGCGTCGTCGGAGGCTCGATGGGCGGCATGCAGGTGCTGCAATGGACTGCGGCCTATCCGCATCGCGTCTTCTCTGCGCTGCCGACCGCATGCAGCACGCGCCATTCGGCGCAGAATATCGCCTTCCACGAACTCGGCCGGCAGGCGGTGATGGCCGATCCGGAATGGCATGGCGGACGCTACATTGATCACGGCACCCATCCGCATCGCGGCCTCGCCGTCGCCCGCATGGCCGGGCACATCACCTATCTCTCCGACGCCGCGCTGCATCGCAAATTCGGTCGGCGCATGCAGGACCGCGAGCTGCCGACCTTCTCGTTCGACGCCGACTTCCAGGTCGAGTCGTACCTGCGCTACCAGGGCTCGTCCTTTGTCGAGCGCTTCGACGCCAACTCCTATCTCTATCTGACCCGCGCGATGGACTATTTCGACATCGCCGGCGACCATGGCGGCGTGCTGGCGAAGGCGTTCGCGGGAATCCAGACCCGGTTCTGCGTGGTCTCCTTCACCAGCGACTGGCTGTTCCCGACCTCGGAATCGCGCGCGCTGGTGCACGCGCTGAATGCGTCGAGCGCGCGGGTGTCGTTCGCCGAGATCGAGACCGATCGCGGTCACGACGCATTCCTGCTCGACGTGCCCGAATTCTTCGACATCGCCCGTGCCTTCCTGCAATCGGCTGGCAAGGCGCGCGGGCTCACCGCCAATAATGCTTAAGGACGGCTAGTCATGTCTGTACAGGAAGCGTTGCCGCTGGGCGGCCTTGCGACCGGGCAGCCCGGTGATTTTCGCGCCGACCATGTGCTGGTGGCCGAGATGGTCAAGCCGGGTTCGAAGGTGCTCGACGTCGGCTGTGGCGAGGGCGACCTGCTCCAACTGCTGGAAACCCGCGGCATCGACGGCCGCGGCATCGAGCTGTCGCGCGAGGGTGTCAACCGCTGCGTCGCCAAGGGTCTTGCGGTGGTGCAGGGCGATGCCGACACAGATCTCGTGAATTATCCGGATGACGCCTTTGACTACGTGATCCTGTCGCAGACCTTGCAGGCGACGCGGCAGCCGAAAGTGGTGCTGGAGAATTTGCTACGCATCGGCCGCCGCGCCATCGTGTCGTTCCCGAATTTCGGATTCTGGAAGATGCGGCTCCAGCTCCTGATCGGAGGCCACATGCCGCGCACGGAGAATCTACCGGCAAGCTGGTATGACACCGCCAACATCCATTTCTGCACCATCAAGGATTTCGTCGAGCTCTGCGACGCGATCGACGTCAAGATGGAACGTGCCGAGGCGCTCGACCTCTACGGCCGCCCGCTGCGGCTGCGGATGCCCTGGTGGGTGTGGAATCTGTTCGGCGAGCAGGGCGTGTTTCTGCTGACGCGGGGCGGCAGGAAGTAGGATTCCTGTAGCCTGGATGAAGCGTAGCGCAATCCGGGATTCTATCCGCGGATGCGAAGGCCCCGGATTACGCTTGCGCTCCATCCGGGCTACGCGACGGAGCGTGTGGTGACGTCTTCGCGCTAATGCGCCGCCAGCGACCGCGCATCGCGCACCGGCCATCTTCCCGCTTCCACCAGCGTGACGAACCGTTCCACCGTTTCGTTGAACAGGGCCGGCTCTTCGAGATTGAGCACGTGGCCGGACTTCGGAAACATGGCGAGCCCTGCCGCAGGCAGGTGCTTCTTCAGAAACAGGCTTGCGCCCACGCACGGATCGTCCTCGTCGCCGCAGATGACGAGTGCCGGCGTCGTGGCCGCTCTGATCGCGTCCGTCATCGTAAAGATCGAGGGCCGGCCGGCCTGGAAACCGCGCATCGTCCGCGCCGATCCCCTGGCGTCATGCCGCGCCAGGGCTGCGTAGAAGTCGGCATGGCCGCGCGGGTCCTTCACCAGGAAGGGAATCCGGCTCGGCGCCTCGCGCGTGACTCTTGCGACTTCTGCGGAGCCGAGCATCTCGAATTGCTCCGCGTTGGCGCGGCACTGCTGGCGCCAGGCGTCGAGGTTCTCGATCTCCGAGCCTGAGCCGACGCCGGCGAGCGTCATCGACAACGCACGTTGGGGCGCGTTGAGCCCGATCTGGAGCGACGAATAGGCGCCCATCGAGAGGCCGACGAAGTGCGCGCGATCGATCTTCAGATGATCGAGTACCGCGAGCGCATCGGTATAGAAATGCGTGTAGCCGTAGACCTCGCCATCAGGCACGTCCGATGGCGTGTAGCCGCGCGCGGAATAGGTGATGCAGCGATGGCCGCGCGAGAAGTAGCGCATCTGCGGCTCCCAATTGGTGTAGTCGGCCGCGAACTCGTGCAGAAAAAGTATCGGCGTGCCCGCGCCTGCTTGTTCGAAATAGAGGCGGCAATTGTCTTTCGTGAGGGCGTGAGGCATCCGGTTTTCTCCCAGAGGTGGCTGCGGCTGTGGAATGGCGTCCTGCGGTCAGCGCATACGATCCTAACACCTATTAATCATCGTCCAAATTCTTCGCGGCCGCGTCTTGTTCTCGCCACATCAGGATACTGATACAGCCCGCGGATGTCGGCCACCGCACGGGCCGACGGGGAAGTGGGGGTGTCAACGAAGGATGAAGAATGTTCGAGTTGTTTGCGTCTCGCCTGTCGCGCTGTGTAGTCGCGCTGGCTGTTTTCTTCGCGGCGGTCGCCGCCTTCACTTCTCCGGCGTCAGCACGACCTCATCGTCATAGCGCAGAGCGGCACGCTTACGCGCATCACGCCAGCAGACATCATCATTACCGGCATGCACGCGGCTCGCGCTTCGAGCGCGGCGCGGCGCAATTGCAGGCAAGCGGCTTCGGCAACACCTTCGCCAGCTATGACCCGAACGCCAATAGCGGCGGCATCGGTGGAATGGCCATGAGCGGCAACGCTGGAATGGTTACCAGCGGTGAGATGACCACGCGCGCCAGCCGTCGAACCATGAGGCGTGGCGGTGGGATGGCCATGAACGCGAATGACGGCGGCGTGGCCAATAGCGCGACGAGCAGCGGCTTCGGCGGCGGGTCGGGCCTCGTGTCCGAGGCACGCCGCTATGTCGGCGGCAATCCGACCGGCCGCGGCAGCCTGTGGTGCGCGCGCTTCATGAACATGGTGCTTGAGAAAACCGGCCACCATGGCACCGGCTCCGACATGGCGAACTCGTTCGCGCATTACGGAACGCGTGTCTCCGGTCCTCAGGTCGGCGCCATCGCGGTCATGTCGCGCGGCGGCCGGGGCGGTCATGTCGGCATCATCACCGGCGTCGACGCGCAGGGCAATCCGATCATGATTTCCGGCAATAACGGCAACCGGGTTCGCGAAGCACCGGTCTCGCGCGGCCGGATCTATGCCTACGTGATGCCGAATTGACGGTCGTCATTGCGAGAAGCGAAGCGACGAAGCAATCCAGACTGTCTCCGCGGGCGCATTCTCGGATTGCTTCGCTGCGCTCGCAATGACGGGATGGGTAGAGCCGGCGCTCGTTCACACCAGCTTCGGCTCTTCCAACGCAACCGCGTCGCCCACGCCGATGTCGCCGTCGGCGATCACCTCAGCATAGATGCCGCAGTCCATGTGGCCGAGATTGCTCGAAAGCGTGGCCGGGACTTCGAGATCGCGCCTGGCGGTCTCAGGATCGACATTGGTGGCCGGGCAGCGCTTGATGCGCTTGACCACTTGCAGCCGGGCCTGTCCGATCGCCAGCGTCTGGCCGACGAGCTCGAGCTCGGACCAGGCCGGCCAGCCCTTCACGTAGAGATTGGCGCGGAAGCGTAGCGGGTGGACGGCGGCGCCGCCGAGCATGGTCTCGAGTGCGCGGACGCTGTCGAGATTGATGATGGACACGACCTTGCGGGCGACATCGGAAAAGCTGTGGTCGCGGCCGGACAGGACCTTGGCCGGGCCCTTCAGCTCCGGTTGAAAATTTTCCCTGAAATAGTCCTCGATGGCGGCGCGCCCGGCGGCGGTCTCGAGATCGCCGCTGGCGACGATCTGGCCGTCCTTGCTGATGGTCAGGCGGTTGGTCGCGTCCTCGAACCGGCTGTCGAGCGAAGCCAGCCGCTCATTCCGCGCCAGCATCAGGAACTGGATCTTCGGCTTCCACTGGGGCTCTTCCGGATCGAAACCGCTGGGGCCGTTCTCGATGGCGTAGCGGCGGTCCGCGGGCAGGGTCTGGCCGGTCCGCAGGGAGACGCGGGGCAGGGGCTCCGGCGTCAGGCCCTTGATCGGATAGCGGTAGAGGCCGGTGATCTCGGCGGTCTGGCTGGCTGTCATTGCGCTAGGTGTCATGCCGCTACTTAGGGGATTCGGCCCACCGGCGCCAAGCGGGCGGATCCGCGCACGAAATTGTGAACTCGCCTCTTCCGGTCCGAGGCCTCGCTTCCCACATCTGGGTCAGGCCGGCGCCAGCGCCGGCTGATAACGACCGTTGCCGGTTGAGAAACGTCAATGCGGTCATCGCAAACCCAATGAAGATGCCGTTTGGAGTGCCTTAGAGGGCTCCAGGGGCAGGCCGAGGGAAAGACCACGATATGAACATCGAAAAATATACCGAACGCTCCAGGGGCTTCGTCCAGTCCGCGCAGTCGCTTGCGGTGCGCGAAGGGCACCAGCAGTTTTCGACCCTGCACGTCCTGAAAGTGCTGCTGGACGACACAGAAGGCCTCGCTGCCGGTCTGATCGACCGCGCCGGCGGCAATTCCCGCGCAATCCTGAAGGCGACCGAGGACGCCCTGAACAAGGTGCCGAAGGTCTCTGGCGGCGGTGCCGGCCAGATCTATCTGGCGCCTGAGCTCGCCCGCACCTTCGACGCCGCGGAAAAGGCCGGCGAGAAGGCCGGCGACAGCTTTGTCACCGTCGAGCGGCTGCTGCTCGGCCTCGCGCTGGAGAAGACCAGCGAGGCGGGCGCGATCCTGGCCAAGGGCGGCGTCACCCCGCAAAACCTCAACGCGGCGATCGAAGCGCTGCGCAAGGGCCGGACCGCGGACTCCGCCACGGCCGAGAACGCGTATGACGCGCTGAAGAAATATGCCCGCGACCTCACTCAGGCGGCGCGCGACGGCAAGCTCGATCCGGTCATCGGCCGCGACGAGGAGATCCGCCGGACGATCCAGGTGCTGTCGCGCCGGACCAAGAACAATCCCGTCCTGATCGGCGAACCCGGCGTCGGCAAGACCGCCATCGCCGAGGGCTTGGCGTTGCGCATCGTCAACGGCGACGTGCCGGAGAGCCTGAAGGACAAGAAGCTGCTGTCGCTCGACCTCGGTGCGCTGATCGCCGGTGCAAAATATCGCGGCGAGTTCGAGGAGCGTCTGAAGGCCGTGCTCCAGGAGGTGACCGGGAGCGAGGGGCAATTCGTCCTGTTCATCGACGAGATGCACACGCTGATCGGCGCCGGCAAGGGCGATGGCGCGATGGACGCGTCCAATTTGCTCAAGCCTGCTCTCGCCCGCGGCGAGCTGCACTGCATCGGCGCCACTACGCTCGACGAGTACCAGAAGCACGTCGAAAAGGACGCGGCGCTGGCGCGGCGTTTCCAGCCGATCTTCGTGAGCGAGCCCTCGGTCGAGGACACGATCTCGATCCTGCGCGGGCTGAAGGACAAGTACGAGCAGCACCATGGCGTGCGGATCACCGATTCCGCGCTGGTCGCCGCCACGACGCTGTCCAACCGCTACATCACCGACCGTTTCCTGCCGGACAAGGCCATCGACCTCATGGACGAGGCGGCCGCGCGGCTCAAGATGCAGGTCGATTCCAAGCCGGAAGAGCTGGATTCGATGGATCGGGAAATCATCCGGCTGAAGATCGAACAGGAAGCATTGAAGAAAGAAAGCGATGCCGGTTCGAAGAGCCGCCTGCAGACGCTGGAGAAGGAGCTGGCCGATCTTGAGGAGAAGTCTGCGGCGCTCACCGCACGCTGGAGCGCGGAGAAGAACAAGCTCTCCGACGCCCAGAAGCTGAAGGCCGAGCTTGACGGCTTACGGGTCGAACTCGCCAACGCGCAACGGCGCGGTGAATTCCAGAAGGCCGGCGAGCTGGCCTATGGCCGGATCCCCGAGCTTGAGAAGAAGCTCGCTGACATCGAGGCCAAGGAAAATACAACGGAGAACTCCGGCGAGATGATGGAGGAGGCGGTCACCGCCAACCACATTGCGCAGGTGGTCTCGCGCTGGACCGGCGTGCCCGTCGACAAGATGCTCGAAGGTGAGAAGGACAAGCTGCTGAGGATGGAGGACTCGCTCGGCAAGCGCGTCGTCGGCCAGGCCGAGGCCGTGCGTGCGGTTGCGACCGCCGTGCGCCGTTCGCGCGCGGGGCTGCAGGACCCGAACCGGCCGACCGGCTCGTTCATGTTCCTGGGGCCCACCGGCGTCGGCAAGACCGAACTGACGAAGGCACTCGCCGAGTATCTGTTCAACGACGAGACCGCGATGGTCCGCCTCGACATGTCCGAATACATGGAGAAGCACTCGGTCTCGCGGCTGATCGGCGCGCCTCCGGGCTATGTCGGCTATGACGAGGGCGGTGCGCTGACCGAAGCGGTGCGGCGCCGGCCCTACCAGGTCGTGCTGTTCGACGAGATCGAGAAGGCGCATCCCGACGTCTTCAACGTCCTGTTGCAGGTGCTCGACGACGGCCGCCTCACCGACGGCCAGGGCCGAACCGTCGACTTCCGCAACACGCTGATCATCATGACCTCGAACCTCGGTTCGGAGTTTCTGGTGAACCAGCCGGAGGGCGAGGATACCTCGGCCGTGCGCGAGCAGGTGATGGGCATGGTGCGGGCGCATTTCAGGCCAGAGTTCTTGAACCGCGTCGATGAGATCATCCTGTTCCATCGCTTGCAGAGGAGCGAGATGGGCCGGATCGTCGAAATCCAGTTCGCGCGGCTGCAGAAGCTTTTGGCCGATCGCAAGATCGTGCTGACGCTCGACGCTGCGGGCCGCGACTGGCTCGCCGCCAAGGGCTGGGATCCCGCTTACGGCGCGCGGCCGCTCAAGCGCGTAATCCAGCGTCACGTCCAGGATCCGCTCGCCGAGATGATCCTGGCCGGCGACGTCAAGGACGGCGACAGCGTTGCGATCTCGTCCGAAGGCAACGTGCTGACCTTCAACGGCAAGGTGCCGCAGACCGCGGAGATCGCCCAGTTCGAGGCGCCGGTGTCGAAGCGGAAGCTGAACTGAGCGCCGGCATTCGAAGCCTGGAGCAACAAGCCGCCCCGGAGAGGTCAATCTCTCCGGGGCGATTTGTTTTGCGGGTTGTTGGCGAACTTACTGCGGCGACTTATTTCTTCGTGACCTTGTAGATCGCGTTCTCGATGTCAGAAGAGAAATAGATCGTGCCAGATTCCCCGATGCCGACGCCCGTCGGGATGTGGGTTGGCAGTCCTCCGGGCGCGCCGGTCAGGCCGATTGGAAGATTGGCGGCGATCTCGGTCACCTTGCCGGTCTCCGGCGCGATCTCGATCAAGCGCTTCGCGCCGACCTCCGCGACGATCAGCTTGCCGTCGCTGGCGCGTGCGATTCCCTCGGGCATTTTCAGGTCCTTGGCGACCACGGTCTTCTCGCCGTTGCTCTCGATCATGGAGACGACGCCGGAAAAAGCCTCGCTGACATAGACCTCGCCACGCGATCCGGCGACGAGCCCGACCGGGCCCTCGAGGCCGCCGATCAGCGGGGTGCGGTCCTTGCCGTGCTCGCCGCTGACGCGGACCAGCGATTTGGTGCCGAGCTCGGCCACCAGGATGCTGCCGTCCGCGAGCACGAGCGCGTCGTGCGGCGCCTTGAAGCCGTGCAGCATGTCGCGGGTGGCCCCGGTCTTGCCGTCGATCACCTGCACCGTGCCGGTGAACCAGCTCGACAGGACCACGTCGTTGCCTTTCGCCGTTGCGCTCATCGGATATTCGAGCGTGACGCCGGCGGCGTGCATGCGGGCCTTCTCGGTGACCTCGCCGGTCGCACCGTCCACCGTGCGATAGGCGAACACGTCGGCGACGTGGATCGTATCCTTGCCGTTCTCCGACGTGACGCCGATGCCGCCGGGCAAGGCGAGCTTGCCGATGATGACCTGCCGCGCCTGGCCGGTCGCCGGATCGACCTCCTGGATGCCGTTGTCGGCCATGTTGGAGACATAGATTCGGTCCTTGTCGTCGATCGCGAGATTGTCCAGCGACGGCTTCAATTGCGCGACCATGGTCTTGGCGCCCGATTTGGGATCGACCCGAACGAGCTGGCCGAGCGCGGTGTCGACCACCCAGAGATTACCCTTGGAATCGAAGTTCACCGCGGCCGGGACCTTGAAGCCATCGGCGACGACGGTCAGCTCGGCCTTGTCGACGTCGACCTTTGCGACCTGTCCCTTGAACCAGAGCGGACCGTAGAGCTTGTCGTCGGGACCGAACTCGAAGCCGTTGAGGCCGCCCATCTTCTCCATAATCTGGCGCGGCGGTTTGATGCCCTCGACGTCGATCTCGTAGAGCGTGTCGCCGAGGAAGACGGTGGTGGCGTACAGCCTGCCGTCCTTGCGGAAGGCGAGCGAATTGATGCCGGGAAGGCCGGAAGCGAGTTTATTGATCGGGCCGTCGCCCTTGCGCGAATAAAGATCGCCGGCCAGGAAGCCGGTCCAGGCCATGGTGCCGTCAGGCGCGAACGCGATGTCGTCGGCCATTCCGACCGGGGCGGGGATTGCAACCTTGGCGGTACCGCCGGCGATGTCGACCTCGTAGAGCGCCGCGCCCGCGACGCTGCCGGCAAACAGATGGCCCGCCTTGTCGATCGCAAGCCCGTGCACGCCGTGGAACGCCGAGCCCGGGACGAGCCGGGTAACCTCCCAGTTTTCGGCCGAAACGCTGGTGACGGAGACAATCGCAGCGACGAAGGCTGCGCAGGCGAGCCTGTTCTTCATGGCGAGACCTCCCGTTTTTTGGAAAGTATTCGCTCCTCACGCCGCTTTGGCAAACGAAACTTGACGTTGTGATGCCGCCAAGCGAGCCTCGCGCGTCGACGTCAAATCCGGATCGTGTTTGAAGATGACCGGCCGATCTCGGCCGGTTCGCGGGCTTTACCGATTGGTGACCTGCAAAGGTCCGCCGGTTGCGTCCGACATCCGGGCGATGGCGCCGGCGCGGCCGCTCATCATGCCGTCGAGCCGGTCGCGCTCCTTCTCGAAACCGGCCAGCATCGGGCCTTCCAGCGAGCGGCCGCGCGGCAGTTTCACACGCAGCGGATCGACGAAGCGGCCGTTGACCAGGATTTCGTAGTGGACGTGCGGGCCGGTCGACGCGCCGGTCGAACCGACGAAGCCGATCACCTGGCCCTGCCGCACCTTCTTGCCGGGCTCCATGCCCTTGGCGAAGGCCGACATGTGGCCATAGGCGGTCTCGTAGCCGTTGTTATGCTTGATGCGGATGTATTTGCCGTAGCCGCCCTCGGGGCCGGCCTTCTCGATCACGCCGTTGCCAGAGGCGAAGATCGGCGTGCCGTAGGAGGTGGCCCAGTCGACGCCGGTATGCATCTTCACGTAGCCGAGGATGGGGTGACGGCGGCCGCCGAAGCCGGAGCGCATGATGGCGTTGTTGACGGGCTTGCGCACCAGGAACTTCTTCGCGCTCTTGCCGGTCTCGTCATAGTAGTCGACGACGCCGTCGTCGGGGCTCTGGTAGCGGTAGTATTTCTTGGTCTCGCCGCCGAGCGTAAGCGAAGCGAACAGCACGTCGTTCTTTTCGCTCGCGGTCACGCCTTCGTCTTCGCCGGCGTAGAACACGTCGAATGAATCGCCCGGCGCCACCTTGCGCTGGAAATCGACGTCGTAGGAATAGATCTTGATCATGTCGTCGATGACAGGCATCGGCACTTTGTTGCGCATCGCGGTCTCGTAGATGCTCTGGTAGAGCCGCACGCCCGTGCCGTCATCGTCGTCATCGTCGTCGCTGTTGGCGTTCGCCGCCGCGTCCGCGACGGTATTCATGCTGGAGACGTCGACCGCGACATATTTGCCGAGATCGGACAGCGCCGCGATCGCCTCGACCATGGTCTCGTTGGCGATGACGACGCGGTAGGGCTGCAGACGGGCGCCGGGGCTTGCGGGCGCCATCAGGATGCGCAGCTTCTCGCCTTCCTTCAGGCCCCCGTCGCGGCCGCGCGGACCGAGCGTCGCGGTGATCGCCTTGATCTCCTCGGCCGTGGCGCCGAGATCGCGCAGCACGCCGGCGACGCTGTCGCCCTTCTTGACCACGTGGACGCGTTCGCCGTTGGGATTGCCGCCGGTGATCTGTTCCTTGGTCTTCGGCAGCAGCGTGACGTTTTCCGGCACCACGCGCGTCTCGAAGCCGGCATAGGGATCGGACGGCGACACTTCGGTGGCGTAGGCGCTTCTGATCTCGGACGGGCCGGTCGCGCCGGAGACGTCGGCCGCAGCATTGGAGAGCGCGGCGTAGCGCACCCCGCCATTGCCGCGCCAGTTGGCGGCATCGCGGACCCGCATCAGGATGTCGTCGAGCGCCACCACTGCGGTAATCTTGGCTTTCGGCAGCACCTGGGAGAGGTCCTTGGTGACGAAGGAGACCTCGGCGTCGGGTTCGACGGCTTCCGGATTGTTCGGATCCTCGGATGCCGTCTTCGGATCGGAGCCGACATCGGTGAGAAGGCGCTGGGCGTTGAACGGCGGGATCTTCGCCGACAGGTCGCTCGTCGTCATCGACAGATTGCCGGCGATCCGGATGAAGGGACGCACCCGCATCACGTCGCGGTTGCCGACGCGGGCGACAGTCGAGACGCGCACGATGTTGCGCGAGGCCGTGGATTCGTTCGGCGGCGGTAGGCGGTCGCTCTTGTGCAGCGTGGCGGCGCGGTCGGCTGCGCCGAATGCACCGCGCAGCGCGCCTTCGACGCGCTCCGGTACCTTGGCGAAGGTCATCTCGCCGTCGAGTGAAGCGAAAACGGCGCCGCCGATCAGGGCTGCGCCGCAAAGTCCGGTCAGAATTGTCCCGCTGAACCATTGCACCGAGACGCGGCGGCGATCGATGACCGCGGCTTCGGAACCATCGACGGACAGCGGCGGCTCGTGGCCGAGATCGATGATCCCGGTCTCACGCCCGTAAGCGCCGCGTGACGTCCTGTGGTTCAACCCAAGTCCCCCAATCAACGACCCGAGAGCCCGATTTCGAGCAGCCCCGTTCCGGGCAACCCTGTTTCGAGCCCCTCCTTACGCCGCCCTCTCTGGGGCGTCTCTGGAAAAGGCAAGCCGCATAGGCGTCCGCGGTCAGAAGGCCCAGATGACGGACCGGCCGAAATTACGAACAGCTAAGCGGAAAAAAGATCTCTCGATGTGTCTCGAATGTCTGAAGAAGGCCGCTTCATCGGATGATCGCCTTCCTCTGACCCCACACGAACCGCCGGCAGCCCCCACTGGCATCCCTGCGATTCAAGCTTTGTCTGTACCAGAACGCCGGGGGATTGTGGCTCAAGTACGGCGCCTAATATGGAAAAGTTTCCGGAAACGGCCGGGCGCCAGGGGCCTTCCAGGGGCGGGCGCTCCAAGTCAGGTCCAGGCCGCGTTCAAGGCGCCTCCATGCCGCCTCCGGAGCCCCCTCGGGCCCAAACTTTTTTTGGGTTTTTTCTCCGCACTGGCCCGATCCAGCCGCTCGGCGACTTTCTAACCCGCTGTAAACGCGTGGATTTTTCGAACAATCCACCGTGCGACGATTTTCTGACAATGGTCGTTGACAACCCCGATGGGTGGGGCCTATAACCCGACCACTGAGCGCGGCGCCGCCGGGTCACTGACCAAGGCGAGCGAACGCGCCACTGATGCTCCTCACCTTGTTGAGTGACACAACAGTCGACGTAAGTCGATTGGGGTTCATCCATCGTCGGTAAGGGTGTCGGAACCCTTCCTCTTTGGAAGGTTGGGGCCTCCTGGTCCCGGGCTGTTTGACAAGTGAAGATGAAGAAAGAGAAACGTGGACGGCGGAGTCCTTGCGCCTCTCGGATACTGAAGAGCTTCGGCTTTTGAGTTCTGAGAGGGGACGAAAGACTTCGGCGGTACACGTTTTAAGGTTACACCATCGTTGCCAGCGATGTGAATCGCGGGCAGCTCATCGACTTCGGTTGATGAAAAATGGTGGGACCTCGTCAAAACGTTGTGATCAGCCGGTTCAAAGTTCAAGTCCAACTTGAGAGTTTGATCCTGGCTCAGAGCGAACGCTGGCGGCAGGCTTAACACATGCAAGTCGAGCGGGCGTAGCAATACGTCAGCGGCAGACGGGTGAGTAACGCGTGGGAACATACCTTTTGGTTCGGAACAACACAGGGAAACTTGTGCTAATACCGGATAAGCCCTTACGGGGAAAGATTTATCGCCGAAAGATTGGCCCGCGTCTGATTAGCTAGTTGGTGAGGTAATGGCTCACCAAGGCGACGATCAGTAGCTGGTCTGAGAGGATGATCAGCCACATTGGGACTGAGACACGGCCCAAACTCCTACGGGAGGCAGCAGTGGGGAATATTGGACAATGGGCGCAAGCCTGATCCAGCCATGCCGCGTGAGTGATGAAGGCCCTAGGGTTGTAAAGCTCTTTTGTGCGGGAAGATAATGACGGTACCGCAAGAATAAGCCCCGGCTAACTTCGTGCCAGCAGCCGCGGTAATACGAAGGGGGCTAGCGTTGCTCGGAATCACTGGGCGTAAAGGGTGCGTAGGCGGGTCTTTAAGTCAGGGGTGAAATCCTGGAGCTCAACTCCAGAACTGCCTTTGATACTGAGGATCTTGAGTTCGGGAGAGGTGAGTGGAACTGCGAGTGTAGAGGTGAAATTCGTAGATATTCGCAAGAACACCAGTGGCGAAGGCGGCTCACTGGCCCGATACTGACGCTGAGGCACGAAAGCGTGGGGAGCAAACAGGATTAGATACCCTGGTAGTCCACGCCGTAAACGATGAATGCCAGCCGTTAGTGGGTTTACTCACTAGTGGCGCAGCTAACGCTTTAAGCATTCCGCCTGGGGAGTACGGTCGCAAGATTAAAACTCAAAGGAATTGACGGGGGCCCGCACAAGCGGTGGAGCATGTGGTTTAATTCGACGCAACGCGCAGAACCTTACCAGCCCTTGACATGTCCAGGACCGGTCGCAGAGATGTGACCTTCTCTTCGGAGCCTGGAACACAGGTGCTGCATGGCTGTCGTCAGCTCGTGTCGTGAGATGTTGGGTTAAGTCCCGCAACGAGCGCAACCCCCGTCCTTAGTTGCTACCATTTAGTTGAGCACTCTAAGGAGACTGCCGGTGATAAGCCGCGAGGAAGGTGGGGATGACGTCAAGTCCTCATGGCCCTTACGGGCTGGGCTACACACGTGCTACAATGGCGGTGACAATGGGACGCTAAGGGGCAACCCTTCGCAAATCTCAAAAAGCCGTCTCAGTTCGGATTGGGCTCTGCAACTCGAGCCCATGAAGTTGGAATCGCTAGTAATCGTGGATCAGCACGCCACGGTGAATACGTTCCCGGGCCTTGTACACACCGCCCGTCACACCATGGGAGTTGGTTTTACCTGAAGACGGTGCGCTAACCCGCAAGGGAGGCAGCCGGCCACGGTAGGGTCAGCGACTGGGGTGAAGTCGTAACAAGGTAGCCGTAGGGGAACCTGCGGCTGGATCACCTCCTTTCTAAGGATGGTTCTTCAGAAGCTTGCTTCTATCGAACCGTTTTAGAAACATCAGTGGCCAACGGTCGTCAGGATCGTTGAGCTGCATTGGCGGGATTTCGCCGTCTTCGTTTCTCTTTCTTCGCGGACGAACACGCGCTGGGGCTGCAACCTTGCAGAATCCCTGGTCCTTGACTGGATATGCGTTAGGGGCTTGTAGCTCAGTTGGTTAGAGCGCGCGCTTGATAAGCGTGAGGTCGGAAGTTCAAGTCTTCCCAGGCCCACCACACTCATCGAGTGAGCATTCGTCTTCTGGTTACGGGGCCATAGCTCAGCTGGGAGAGCGCGTGCTTTGCAAGCATGAGGTCGTCGGTTCGATCCCGTCTGGCTCCACCAGATGGTTTGATCACCGACTACTCATACCGTCGT
>NZ_JBVVPT010000004.1:82500-161141 GCF_055811715.1 Bradyrhizobium sp. WSM4872
CTTCCCACCAACCGGGATAGTAATAGTACTTCGCCACCTTCACGAAGCCGAGCTTCTCGTCGTCATAGGGCCCGACCCATTCGGCGGCATCGAGCGTGCCTTTCTCCAGCGCGGGATAGATATCGCCAGCCGCGATCTGCTGCGGCACGCCGCCGACCTTGGCGATGATCGTTCCGGCAAAGCCGCCGACCCGGAATTTCAGTCCCTTGAGATCGTCGATCGACTTGATCTCCTTCCGGAACCAGCCGCCCATCTGCGCGCCGGTCGAGCCGGTCGGAATGCCGATGGTGTTGTACTCCTTCAGGAGATTGTTGATCAGGTCCTGGCCGCCGCCCCACTGCAGCCACGAAATGTGCTGGCGCGTGTTCAAGCCGAACGGCAGCGCCGTTCCGAACGTGAAGGCGGGGTTCTTGCCCCAATAATAATACAGCGCGGTGTTGCCCATCTCGACCGTGCCGTTGGCGACGGCGTCGAGCACCTGCAGGCCCGGCACGATCTCGCCGGCTGCGAATGGCTGGATCTGGAAACGATTGTCGGTGATCTCGGCGACGCGCTTGGCGAAATACTCGCAGCCGCCGTAGAGCGTATCGAGCGCCTTCGGCCAGCTTGCGGCATATCGCCATTTGATCTCGGGCATCGACTGCGCGATCGCCGGCGCAGCGACGGCACTTGCGGCCAGGCCCAATCCGCCTGCCGTCAGGAATTTACGACGTTCCATGCGCTTCCCTCCGTTAAGTCGATGCTTCGACCTGGGGAACGATCTTGGTGTCGTCTTGTCTTCGTCGACGCTCGACGTTTTCTGTTGAGACGTTGTGGCGTTTCCGACGGCCCTTGCGGGCATTGGTAGATGGAATTCCGATCGTTGCGGTTCCGCGCGCGAGGATGACCGGGCGCTTCGCCAGAATCAAGTCTCAAGTCTCATGGGCGCCTCGCAGGTGCGAACGCCGGCGTGACGCAAGTCGTGCCTGTCAACGATCTGCTATTCACTCACGCAAAAACCGGGAGGTTGCGAATGACAGGCAAAAAGGTCGTAGTTGCCGGAGCGAGCGGTCTCGTCGGCAATGCCGCATTGCGACACTTCGGCCTATCGGGCGGGTGCGATGTCATTGCGCTGTCCCGGCGGAAGCCGCGCGACCTCTACGGTGCCCGTCATCTCCCGATCGACCTGACCAGTGCAGCGGATTGCGAGCGCGCCGCCGCCGAACTGAGCGGCGCGACGCATCTGATCTACGCCGCGCTCTACGAGGCGCCGCAGCTCGTCGACGGCTGGCGCGACCCGCAGCAGATCAAGACCAACGACCTGATGCTGCGCAATCTGATGGGTGCGCTCGAGCCTGTGGCGCCCGGCCTCAGGCACGTCGCCCTGCTGCAGGGCACCAAGGCCTACGGCGTCCACGTTCGCCCGCTGACAGTGCCGGCTCGCGAAGGCCGCTCCGAAATGTACGAGCAGCCCAACTTCTACTGGGCGCAGGAAAGCTTCTTGCGCGACCTCCAAACCGGCAAGAGCTGGCATTGGAGCATCTTGCGGCCGGTGCTGATCGTAGGCCTCGCCATGGGCGGCGCCATGGACCTGATCCCGCCGCTCGGCGTCTATGCCGCGATCCTGCGCGAGCAGGGCAGGCCGCTCGATTACCCCGGCGGCGCTCCGCGGGTGGGGCAGGCCGTCGATGTCGATCTCCTCGCCCGCGCTATCGCTTGGTCGGGCGAGGCGGAGGCCGCGCGCAACGAAGCCTTCAACGTGACCAATGGCGACGTCTTCACCTGGGAGAACATCTGGCCTGCGGTCGCCGATGCACTGGAGATGAAGCCGGGCAAGCCGGTCCCGCTGTCGCTCGCCAGGGAGTTTCCATCCTGGGTCGGTCCCTGGGACGCGCTGCGGCGCAAGCACGACCTTGCATCGCCTGTGTTGGCCGAATTCGTCGGCCTCTCGTTCCAATATGCCGATTACAGCCTGCGCTACGGCCACGCCGAATCTGGTCCGCCCTCGATCGTCTCGACCGTGAAGATCAACCGCGCCGGCTTCACCGAGATGATGGACACGGAAGACATGTTCCGGAAGTGGTTCAGGCAGGCGAGGCAAGAGCGGCTGCTGCCCTGACGGAAAACCAAAGCCGATATGTCGGGGACGTTACTAGGTCAGATTGTGGACCCGTTGCGGAGCTCGTACGGCTGGATCAAAATCGGACCTTGAGGCCACGGCATCGGCCTCAAGTGGGCGCCGCAAAGGCTAATCTACCACACTCCGAGACCGACGAAAATGTCACCAAGAAGGCAGTTCATTGCGGACGCGTTGGTCGTTGACGGTCGAGGACGCGTCTTTGTGCAAAGGCGCTCATCGACGCGTGAGCTATTTCCCGGGTGTTGGGACTTGATCGGCGGGCACGTCGAAGACGACGAGGACGTTCTTTCTGCTCTGCGCCGGGAAATACATGAGGAGACAGGCTGGCAACTCAAAAACATCGTTCTTGAGCTAACACCTAAATATTGGAGCTATGGGCCGACACCCTACGAAGAACGACAGTTCATCGTGACCGTCGACGGGGACCTCACAAAACCAGCTCTGGAAACCGGCAAAGTGTCAGAAACTCTCTGGGTTGATCGCGCGAACGTGGAGAAGCTCAAAGAGGACCGCAAACCGGATGACCAATTGATCTACAATTCGGTGGTGGAGGCTCTGAAACTTCTGGAGACAGTGCGGCCTCGGATATGAGATTGTCGTTGCAATTTGCTCCGCAACTGCGACTTGCTTTGCAAGAGATCACTACATGAAAGAGGCTATTGTCCGTCACGCAACAGAACACGACCTGCATCAGGTTTTGAACCTTTACCGGCATCTCCATCCGCACGAAGCTCAACTGGAGTCAGCTACGGCTGAGCGCGTCTGGTCCAACCTGCTTTCATCGAGGTTTATGACTGTGATCGTGGCGCAAGCAGGTGAACAGCTTCTATCGTCGTGCACGCTTGCAATTGTTCCCAATCTGTCTCGGGGCGGCCGATCATATGGCGTCATTGAGAATGTAGTCACCCACGCCGACCATCGCAAATCAGGGCTCGGGCGACGGGTTCTCACCTATGCGCTTGAGATCGCATCGCAGGCCGATTGCTATAAGGTCCACTTGGCGACGGGGTCCAAGCGTGAGGCGACCCTGCGCTTCTACGAGCGAGCAGGATTCGAACGAGGCGGCAAGACTTACTTCGAAGTGCGGCCGTAGGTGTCATTGGCCCTCCGATGTGCTTGGGGACGTGTCGGGAATTGGCCCATCGCGCCAGTCGCGCAGTGCAGCGACATTTCCGGACGCAGACGAGGACCGGAAGTCGGTCGCTCAGCGGGAAACCGCCGCAATTGACCCAAAGGCGAAGTCGTGGCCGCTTTAGTCAAAATTGAGCATCTGCCAAGCCCGTGGTTGACAAAGGTTATCCGCACAACCTAGTGACGAGCCTTTAATTTGGGCAGAACATAATGCCGATGATCTTGCCACTCGTTACCCGGCTCGGGGCACTCGTCGCCATCAGTCTTTGCCTATCGGGATGCGGAAGGACAGAGAGCTACCGATACAAGCTAACGTTGGCGGTCAGCACGCCTGATGGCGTTAAGCGTGGTTCGACTGTGATCCAAGTGACCTTTTGGCATGTTTCGTTCCCTGCGAAAGGCACGATGCACAAGCTCGATGGTGGGGCTCTCTATCTGGACCTCGGCCCAGGCATGCGTCCCCTGATCGCGTTGCTTACAAGTAGGCTCCACCGGAAATACGATGACGAGATCCGCTGGACGGAGGAGGCAGGGCCTGGAACCGACCTCGTGCTGCGGGCGTACGGCGAATCTTGGTCACGAGAGTTTATGGATGATGTGCCACGCGTCGCGCGTTTGCGCGGCCCGCGCCAGATTGCTCCAAAAGATCTGCCGGATCTGGTGACGTTTGCGGACGTAAATGATCCGAGCAGCGTGATCGAAGTTGACCGCAATGATCTCCAAGCATCGCTAGGTGCGAATATTGCTTGGAATGACGTTACGATCGAGAGCACCGACGAGCCGATTCCAAAGAGCATTGAGCAAAAGTTGCCCTGGCTATTGACCTACTTCGAAAAGAATCTGCGTCTCGACGGATCCAGTCTCACAGGCGAAGAGACGCTCGCCAACCGTCTGACCTGGTGGGATTTCATTCAATCTAGCGATTTGAAGAGGAGCAACTGACATGACACCTAGCTTGCGACACTCGATCGATGCTCGGGATGTCAGCTTGTGGCCCGCAGCCGACTCTGAGGGCAGCGCAGAGCACGTCTGCTCTGCCCCCGAAGTCAGACGTCAACCTGTTCTGCTATCGCGAGGGCGTCGTCGACCTCAATGCCGCGGTATCGAACGGTGCTCTCGATCTTGGTATGCCCCAGCAGGAGCTGTACGGCTCGCAGGTTGCCGGTTCGGCGATAGATCAAGGTCGCCTTGGTCCGGCGAAGGGAATGCGTCCCGAACAGGCGCGGGTCCAGTCCGATATCAGCGATCCAGTGAGATAGGAGTCGGGCGTACTGGCGGGTCGTCATATGCCCACTCCGCCGCCGGCCAGTGAACAAATATTCTCCTGACTTCTTGCCTGTAAGCCGCAGATAGTCGTCGATTGCCTGCCGGGTCGATTCCGTCAGTTCAAATTTGACTGGCCGGCCGGTCTTCTTTTGTCGGACGGTCGCGCGGTCGGCGGCATATCCGCCCGGCGCAAGGTCATCGACTTTCAAGGCTACGACGTCGCAGCCGCGCAGCTTGCTATCGATGGCGACGTTGAACAGCGCCAGATCGCGCATTCGGCCTTCGACCTGGAGCTTGGTTCGGATTGACCAGACGTGCTTCGGACGGAGCGGCGGCTTTGCGCCGACGATCTTGCCCTTGTTCCAAGGAACGTGTTTCGAGACAGCAGGGATGGTGCTTGGGACATCGGTCATGTTAACCTCCTCAGCTAGTGAGGCTGGTCATTTTCAGCTTGGAGCCCTTCCAATCCCGCGTCCGCTTCTAGACGATTGGAGACGTTCTTGTGTCCATTTCGATCTATGAAGACCGATTTTGACCCATTGCGGACAGCGGCCGCCGACCTCTGCATAAGCCGTGCAACGGACGCAGATCGTACCGTGATCAACATCACAGACAGGCCCCTTGCCTTCCGGCAGGCTGCGAATACTCTGCTCATATTGTGATTTGGGGCTCCAAGTGGGCGCGCTTCGGTTTTTGGTTTTATTGATTTTTTCGATCTCGCTTGGCGCTGCTCCGGCTCAGGCCGAGCGCCGGGTGGCGCTGGTGATTGGCAACTCGGCCTATAAGAGCGTGCCGCGGCTCGCCAACCCTGTGAACGACGCCACGCTCGTCGGTGGGATGTTCAAGAAGGCCGGCTTCGACGTGGTCGATACCAAGCTCGATCTGAGCGTCGTCGACATGCGCAAGGCGCTGCGCGAGTTCGGCGTCAAGGCGCGCGATGCTGATGTGGCCGTGATCTATTACGCTGGCCATGGCATCGAACTGGACGGCAACAACTATCTGATCCCGACGGACGCGGCGCTAGAGACCGACACCGACGTGTTTGACGAGACATTCCCGCTCGATCGGGTGTTGTTCGCGATCGAGCCGGCCAAGCAGCTCCGTCTCGTGATCCTGGACGCCTGCCGCGACAACCCGTTCGCCAAGAACATGAAGCGCACCGTGGCCTCGCGCGCGATCGGTCGCGGTCTTGCCAAGATCGAGCCAACCAGCCCGAACACCATGATCGCCTTTGCGGCCAAGGCCGGCTCGACCGCCTCGGACGGCGACTCCAGGAACAGTCCGTTCTCTACCGCGCTGGTCGAGCGCCTGCCGACGCCGGGGCTCGACCTGCGCAAGGCGTTTGGCTTCGTCCGCGACGACGTCCTCAAGAACACAGGCTACAAGCAGGAGCCCTATGTGTACGGCTCGCTCGGTGGCGACGACGTGCCGCTGGTCCCGGCGAAGCCGGCAGCCGCTCCTGGACCGCAGGCAAGCCCTCAGGATGCAGTTCGCAGAGACTACGAGCTGGCCTTGCAGGCAGGCGACAAAGACGCATGGCAAGCCTTCCTGCGGACGTACCCGGATGGCTTCTATGCTGACCTCGCCAAGGTCCAGCTGAAGAAGATCGAAGCTGAGCAAGCGCGCGCCTCCGCCGCCGACAGGGCCCGGCAGGCCGAAGATGAGAAAGCACGGCTCGCGGCGGACCGCGCCAAGAAGGCCGAGCAGGACAAGGCGGCGGCCGCCGCGAAACTGGCCGAGGACGCCCGGCTCGCCGCCGAGAAGACCAAGCAGATCGAAGAGGCGAAAGCCGCCGCTGCCGAGCAGAGAAGGAAAGACGCGGAGGCAGCCGTTGCCAATGCGCTTGCCGACAAGCAGGCGGCTGAAAAGGCTCTCGCAGACAAGATCGCGAGCGACAAGGGCGCGGCTGATCAGTCCGCAAAACACGCGGCAGAGAAGAAGGACCAGATCGACACCGAGCAGAAGGTCGCGGCCGTGGCGCCGACGTCATCGCAGCCGAGCCTGTCGCCTCAGCAGACCGCAACGCTGGTCCAGTCCGAGCTGCGCCGGGTCGGATGTCTATCCGCGGCTGCTGACGGAGACTGGAATGCCTTATCGCAGAGGTCGCTCTCGACCTTCAACAAATATGCCGGAACTAAGTTCGACGCCAAGGTCGCGAGCTTCGAGGCTCTCGATGCGATCAAGGCCAAGCCGGGCCGGGTCTGCCCATTGATCTGTGATCACGGTTTCAGAGGCGATGGCGACGCCTGCGTGAAGATCGCCTGCCGCGCTGGTTATCGCGTGAACGACGACAATGAATGCGAAAAGGCGCAGGAGAAGAAGCCTGTTGCTACACGTGACGATGCGCAGAAGCGCGACGAGCAGAGGAAGCGGGCAGAAGCATCACCGTCCAAGCCTCTGTCGAGCGGTCAGATGGTCTGCGGCCAAGCCGGATGCCGTCCAGTGGGCCGCGGCTGTCGACTCGCCCCGCGCACGGGTCCCGTCGGAGCTACGGGCAGCCACAGCTACACCATGGAGATCTGTGACTGATCGACGCGCAGCGCCGCACTCGTAAAGGCGCAGCCACAATCCGCACCCAAGGCTGATCAGCGGGTTGGCGAAGCTGAAGTCGACCGGCGACTGCCACTGCAAACCAGTCGGCGGCTCGCCTTATGCAAGCGGTAGGGCGCCCCTAATGCCCGATCGGGTCATTTCGAAGGTTTGGCAAGGAGCGGTGGCTCGTTGATGTCCGCTCCTGGCCCGTAGCTGACCTGAGTCGATGTTCAGCTTGGGCCCGCAAAACGTCGGCCAGCGCACATCGCTCAGGCCGCACCAATGAATCCCGATTTATGAATGCGCGGCCTACTCTGCGCTTGCGAACGCCGCCTCCATCGCCCTCCGCGTCTTCACCGTCTCGTTGCCTGCGTCGAACTCGACATCGCTCCAGCGCACGATCTCGCCATGGGCGACGTCGTGCTTCAGCCTCACGCGATGCGCCAGGCCGATCGGGAGCGCGCCGGCCTTGAGGCTCGCGGCCGCCGGCACCAGCTTGCCCCACACCGTGTAGCCGCCTTCGCCGTCCAGCATCTCGCCGGCGCGCAGATTGCGTTTGGCCACCGAGGCGACGTCGCCGCGGAAACCATGGGGCTGCCCGGTCGGCTCGCCGCGCAGCGCGGCCGACAGCACCGAGATATTCAGTTCGAGGCCGATCAGATGGTACGGTTTGTACATCGCCGCGTACCGTCCGCTGCCGCCGGTCTTCAGGCCGTATTGCCTGAAGCAGTCGGCGGCGTAGTCGTTCGGCGCCTCCAGCACGACGTAAACGCCCCAGCGCAGATCGCGAAACACCGGCCTTCCGTCGCGCTCGAGCGAGGAGACCACCTCCACGACGCCCGATCGCTCCAGCACGCCGCCCCTGCTGCGCGGCCGCATGATGTGCGGGAGGTCGTCGACGCCGCAGGGTGGAAACAGCAGGCCCTCCGCGGGCACGTCCAGTCCGCAGGCGTTCGCGATCGCGGCCATCTCGATCGCCGATTTGGTGCCGTCGAGGAAGGAGTTGAACATCTGCGGATTCATCCCGGCCGATTGCGCCTCGCCCGCGGTCAGCCCGTAATGCTGCCAGACGCCATCCGGCGTCACGTCGTGATAGGCCGGCAGATATTTCGTCCCCTTGCCGGCGGCGACCACGTGAAAGCCGGTGGCGCGGGCCCAATCCACCATCTCCGCGGTGAGCGCCGGCTGGTCGCCATAGGCGAGCGAATAGACCACGCCGGCCTTGCGGGCTTCCTCAGCGAGCAGCGGACCTGCCAGAACGTCGGCCTCGACATTGACCATCACGATATGCTTGCCGGCCGCGATTGCCGCGCGCGCGTGCTTGATGCCGACGGCCGGATTGCCCGTCGCCTCCACCACCACGTCCATCGCGCCGCCGGCAATGGCGCGCGCGCCGTCATCGGTGAAAACGGTGGCGGCGATCCGCGCCGCGTCCCAGCCGACCGTGCGGCAGGCCTCGCGCGCGCGGTCGCGATCGATGTCGACGATGATGGGAACCTCCAGTCCCGGCGTGTGCGGCACCTGCGCCAGAAACATCGAGCCGAATTTGCCGGCGCCGATCAGCGCGACGCGGACGGGCTTGCCGGCGGCAGCGCGGGCCTGGAGGAGGCGGAAGAGGTTCATGGGGCTTGTCCTAAGCGCAACGATTGAAGCTCGTCATTCCGGGGCGCGCGAAGCGCGAGCCCGGAATCCATCCATCCGCGACTTCTGCGGCCTGATGGATTCCGGGCTCGACGCTACGCGCCGCCCCGGAATGACGCTTACTCCGCCGCCTGCCGCGGCGCACGGGCGAGCCGCAGCAGCGCGTCGTCCGCCACCGTCTTGATCGGGGCGAAGTCGCGATGCGCGATGTACTCCGGCCGCGTCGGGGTGCGGATGTAGTTCGAAACCGCGTTCAGCGTCAGGTACACGATCTTGCGCGGATAGGGCGTGATGTTGCCGGCCGAGCCGTGCACGAGATTGCCGTGGAACATCAGCATGCCGCCCGGCTTTCCCGTCGGCGCCACGATGCCGCCCTGCTTGACGAGGCGCGTCACGGTCTCCTCGTCCAGCGTCCACAGCGGATAGGAGGTCGTCGCGAGGTCGTGCGAGGCCTTGAGGTCGCCGGCGTTCTGGCTCTGCGGCACCAGCATCAGGGGACCGTTGATCGGCATCACCTCGTCGAGGAAGATCGCGATGTTCATCGCGCGTGGCTCGGGCATGCCGTCGTCGCGCTTCCAGGTGCCGTAATCCTGGTGCCATTGCCAGACGTCGCCGGTGAAGGCGGATTTTGCGTTGATCTTGAACTGGTGCATGTAGACCTGCTCGCCGAACAATTGCTCGACCGGATCGATCATGCGCGGATGCGCACCCAGAATGCGGAACGCCTCGTTGTAGAGATGCGCGGCAAAGGCGGTGCGCGGCGCGCCACTCTTCTCGCGCCAGACTTCCGGCCGGTTCGCGTCATAGATGGCGACCGCCTCGCGCGCGAGGAGATCGACCTCCTCCGGGCTGAACAGTTCGGGCAGGAACAGCCAGCCCTCGCGGTGGAAGAACTCCAATTGCTCCTGGGACAGTTTCACGGCGCGTCCTCCTTTTGGTTTGTTTTGTTGTCATTCCGGGGCACGCGAAGCGTGAGCCCGGAATCCATTTCTCCGCAGCGTAGGCCGTCCGATGGATTCCGGGCTCGATGCTGCGCATCGCCCCGGAACGACAACGTGGGCGGCTACGCCGCCTCTTCCGTCGCCCTCAGTCTCTCCTCGGTCATCCGTCCCGCCGTCTGCGCGTGCGCAAGCGCCGCGCGTTCGGCCGCCTTCGCATCGCTTGCTAAAATATGGCCGGCAATGTCGGCATGCTCGACCCAGGCGCTGCCGCGATAATCCAGCTCGGACAGCACCGTCGCCATCGAGCGGCGCATATGCGGCCATTGCGGAGTAATCGTCTCCTCGATCACGGGATTGCCGGAGAGCCGATAGATCGCGCGATGAAACGCGACGTCGAGCGCGATCAGCTCGGCGAGCGTGGTCTTGCCGTCGATCCCGCGCCCGGCGGCGAGCGCCGCCTCCAGCCGCGCGCGTCCCGCCGCATCGCTTGCCGCGCGTTCGCCGGCTAGCCGCGCTGCCAGCGCATCGATCGCGCCGCGCACCTCGTAGAGCTGGCGGATGCGTGCGGGATCGAGCTGGGTGACTTCAAAGCCGCGCCGGCCGCTTTCGGCGACGAGTCCCTGCCGGTGCAACAGGTGCAGCGCATGCGACACCGGCTGGCGCGACACGCCGAGCCTGTCGGCAAGCTCGTTCTGCCGGATGCGCTGGCCGGGCTGCAGCGTGCGGTCGGAGATCGCCTCCAGAATCCGCGCATAGACCTGGTCGATCAGGTTCGGAAGCGGGTCGAGAGGGATCACGCCGGTAGCTCCGAGAACCATGAGAGAGAATACGGAATTCCGTATTCAAGGATACGGCGAGAGGATAAGGACGTCAAGCGCGGCCAATGGAGCGTCGGGCCCGCTTTTGCGCCCCACCAAGCCATTGATATTGCTAGGCTCGGCTACTGTGCATGGGGTTGTTTTCGAGGAAAAAAGCGTGAGGCGTTTACTCCCCCAAAAACGCGTCCACCGCCTCGCCGAACTCCAGCGGCGCCTGCTCGAACATCCAGTGGCCGGCATCGGGGATCACGGCCGTCTTGGCCCCGGCGATGTGCTCGGCCAGCACGCGCCACATCACCGAAAGGCTCCCCGTCGTCGCGCCGCCGCCGATCAGGAGCGTCGGGGCCCTGATCGCCTGCGCGTCCGCGAGCGTGTAGGGCCTGCGCTGCTCGTTGACCTGGCCGAGGAAGGTGATGGCGTTGTCGCGCAATTGCTGCTTCGCCGCCGCCGGCACGCGCCGCCACGAGCCGTCGCCTTCGATGCCTTCGTAGAAGTTCTGCAGCGCGCCCTCGATGTCGCCGGCGCGGATCATCTCGACCGAGCGCGCCGTGCGCGCGGCCAGCGGCAGGTGCGTGGGCGTGCCCGCAGGCACCGGCAGGCTCGCATCGAGATCGCCCCCGGGCTCGGCCAGCACCAGCTTTCGCAACAGATCCGGCCGCGACTGCGCCACGCGAAACGCGATGTGGCCGCCGCGCGAATGGCCCATCAAATCGACCGGCGTGGGTTCGACCTGCTCGATGAAAGCGATCACGTCGGCGACGTGCTGGGCCATCTTGTAGTCGTCGCCGACGGCATCCCAATGCTCGGGAAAGAAATGCCGCAGGCTCACCGAGATCACGCGATGCGATTTCGACAGCGGACCGAGCACTGAATACCAGGTGCGGAAATCGCCGAGCGTGCCGTGCACGCAGACCAGCGGCGGCCCCTCGCCGACTTCGAGATAGGCCATGTCGTAACCACTGACGTGAAATGTCTGCATGATCAGCCCGCCAGAAAATCCAGCACCACTTCGGAGTATTTCTGCGGCGCCTGCTCGAACATCGGGTGCGTTGCGTTCGGGATGACCGCCGTCCTGGAATACGGCACATGCGCCGCCAGCGCATGCAGCACCTTCGGCAGCAGGCCCTTGGTCCGCGCGCCCAGGACGAACAGCGTCGGCATCTTGATGGACTCCGCGTCCGCCTTCGAGAACGGCGGGCGGTTGTCGCGGACCTGGCCGATCAGCGTGAAAGCATTGTCGCGCAGATTCTGCTTCACCAGCGCCGGCAGCCGCGGCCAGGTGCCGGCGCCTTCCAGCGTGTCGACGAAGACCGCGAGGCCGCCGTCGATGTCACCGGCCGCGATCTTCTCGGCCGAGGCCGTGAACCGCGCCAGCAGCGGCGAGGGGCCGCCGGCGTAGTCGGGATCGAGGCTCGCATCGAGCTCGCCGCCGGGCTCGGCCAGCACCAGCCGCCGGAGCAAATTCGGCCGCCGCTGCGCGACGCGGAAGCTGATGTGCCCGCCGCGGGAATGGCCCATCAAATCGACCGGGCCGAGGTCGAGCTTGTCGATGAAGGCGATGACGTCGTCGACATGCTGGACGATCGAATAGGTGTCGCCGACGCCATCCCATCGCGCCGGGAAGAAGTGCCGCAGGCTAACGCAGATCAGCCGGTGCCGCTGCGTCAGCGGCCCGAGCACGCAGCCCCAGACACGGAAGTCGTTGAGCGAACCATGCACGCAAACCAGCGGCGGCCGGTCCCGGTCTTCGCCCACGTCGAGATAGGGCATGTCGTATCCGTTGACGTGGAGGCTTTGCATTGCGGGCTCGCGAAACGGGGAGGCGGAACTCCTGTGCAAGATTCCCCGAAACCGGGTGGATCGCAACTATTTCCAAGCCTAGATTTGAGCTCAGTTCACATTGGGGGCCTGCGAGGAAGCGCAAGCCAGGGACCGAACCATGACCGACCAGCATTTTGCCCTGTTCGATAGCAAGATCGGCCTATGCGCCATTGCCTGGGGTCCGCGCGGCATCAACGGCACGCAACTGCCGATGGGCGGGGAGCAGAAGATCCGCACCCGCATCTGCCAGCGCCATGCCGACGCCAGCGAAGCCGAGCCGACCGCCGAAGTGCAGCAGGCAATCGACCGCATTACAAAGCTGCTCGCCGGCGAGCCGGATGACCTCACCGACATCCCGCTCGACCTCGACGGGGTGCCCGACTTCAACCGCGGCGTCTACGCGATCGCCCGCACCATTCCGCCGGGCAAGACCGTCACCTATGGCGACATCGCCAAGCAGCTCGGCGGTGTCGAGCTGTCGCGCGACGTCGGCCAGGCGCTCGGCCGCAATCCCTGCCCGATCGTCGTGCCCTGCCATCGCGTGCTGGCGGCCGGCAACAAGCCCGGCGGCTTCTCCGCGAATGGCGGCGTGGTGACGAAGCTGAAGATGCTGGAGATCGAAGGCGCGCTGGTGAACCACACGCCGAGCTTGTTCGACTGAGGCGATGACGCCGCGGGCTAGATCTTCGCCGCCGCCTTCGGCCAATATTTGTCGCGCAGATGCCGCTTCACCAGCTTGCCGGTTGGCGTGCGCGGCAGCTCGGCTTCGAAATCGATCGAGCGCGGGCATTTGATCGTCGAGAGGCGGCTCTTGCAGTAGGCGATCAGGTCGGCCTCGAGCTCCTTGCCGGCGCGCTTGGGATCGTGCGGCTGCACCACCGCTTTGACCTCTTCGCCCATCTCCTCGTTCGGCACACCGAACACGGCGACGTCGGCGACCTCGGGGTGGGTGATGAGCACGTCCTCGGTTTCCTGCGGGTAGATGTTCACGCCGCCCGAGATGATCATGTAGGACTTGCGGTCGGTGAGAAAGAGGAAGCCGTCTCTGTCGAGATAGCCGACGTCGCCGAGCGTCGACCAGCCTTTTGCGTTGTAGGCCTTCTTCGTCTTCTCGGGATCGTTGTGATAGGTGAAAACAGGCGCATCGGCGAAATAGACCGTGCCGATCTCGCCCGTCGGCTGCTCATCGTCGTTCTCGTCCAGGATCTTGATCTTGCCGACCACGGCGCGCCCGACGCTGCCGCGGTGCTCCAGCCATTCTTTCGAGTTGCAGACGGTGACGCCGTTGCCTTCGGAACCCGCGTAGTACTCGATCAGGATCGGCCCCCACCATTCAATCATCTTGGCCTTGACCTCGACCGGGCAGGGCGCGGCGGCGTGGATCGCGCCCTTGAGCGTCGAGACGTCGTAGCGGTTGCGGACCTCGTCCGGCAGCTTGAGCATGCGCACGAACATGGTCGGTACGAGCTGCGCCTGCGTTACGTTGTACGTTTCGACCAGCTTCAGGAAATCTTCGGCGTCAAAGTGCTCCATGATGATGGAAGTGCCGCCGAGCACGACCGCCATCATGTTGAAGCGCAAGGGAGCGGCGTGATAGAGCGGTGCCGGTGAGAGATAAGTCGTCTCGGCGTTCATGCCGCACATGCCGGCGCAGAGCACGCGCAGAAACGCGTTCGGCTCGTCGATCGGCTTGCCCTCGAACGCCTTCTTGATGCCCTTGGGCCGGCCGGTGGTGCCTGACGAATACAGCATGTCATAGCCGGCGACCTCGTCGGCGATCGGCGTTGTCGGCTGCGCGGCCGCTTCCTTGTCATAGGAGCGGAAGCCGGCTTGCGGCTCGTCCATCATGTAGAAGACCGGCTCGCCGGGCGCACCCTTGATCAGGGCCTTGATCTGGTCGGCGCATTTCGGTGTCGTAATCACGACCTTGGCGCCGCAATCGGCGATGATGTAGTCGATCTCGTCCTGCTTCAAATAGCGGCTGATCGCGGTGTAGTAGAGCCCGCTGCGTTGCGCCGCCCAGCAGATCTCCATGAAGGCGAGGCGGTTCTCCATCAGCAGCGCGATGTGGTCGCCGGCCTTCAGCCCGAGCGAGCGGAACAGGTGCGCGCCCTGGTTCGAGAGCTCCTCGAGCTCGCGATAGGTGATCGCCTTGCCGGTCCCGGCCATCTGGTAGGCGATCTTTTTGGGCGTGGACTTTGCGTAGACGGACGGATGCGTCATGGTCGAGATCTCTCAACAAGAAAGGTGTCATCCCGGCCCAGTGCGCAATTGCGCACGGGGGGCCGGGATCCATAACCACCAATCCAGATTGTCGAAACGCGATGTCGCCCAGTTAGTCCTAACCACAAACTTCTGTGGTTATGGGTCTCGGCCTGCGCCGGGACGACCCTTCATGTGGGAATGCCTGAGCGATGCAATGCGGGTTTACAGCCGCTCCACGATCGTCACGTTCGCCATGCCGCCACCTTCGCACATGGTCTGCAAGCCATAGCGCTTGCCGCGCTGATGCAGGGCGTGAACGAGCGTCGTCATCAGCTTGGTGCCGGAGCCGCCGAGCGGATGGCCGAGCGCGATGGCGCCGCCATTGACGTTGAGACGTTCCGGATCGGCGCCGGTGGTCTTCAGCCACCCGGTCGGCACCGAGGCAAAGGCCTCGTTGACCTCGAACAGGTCGATGTCGTCGATCGTCATGCCGGCCTTTTCCAGCGCGCGCTTGGTGGCGTGCAGCGGTGCGTCGAGCATGATCACGGGATCGCCGCCCATCATGGTCATGTGGTGGACGCGCGCCAGCGGCTTCACGCCGAGCTGCTTCAGGCCGCGCTCGTTCACCACCATCACGCCGGAGGCGCCGTCGCAGATCTGGCTGGCGCTGGCCGCGGAGAGCTTGCCGTTCTCGGCGATCAGCTTGACGCCCTTGATGCCGTCGAGCGTGGCGTCGAAGCGGATGCCCTCGTCGATGTGGTGGGTGTCCTTGGAGCCGTCGGCGCGGGTGATCTCGAGCGGCACGATCTCCTTCTTGAAGTGGCCGGCCTGCGTTGCCGCGATCGCGCGCTGATGGCTGTTGTAGGAGTACTCGTCGAGCTCGTCCTTGGAGAGGCCGTACTTCTCGGCCATCATCTCGGCGCCGGTGAACTGGCTGAACACGATGTTCGGATAACGCTGCTCGATGCCTGGGCTCTTGTAATTGCCAAAGCCGTTCTTGGCCGGAAGCTGCGACGACAGACCCATAGGCACGCGCGTCATCGATTCCACGCCAGCGGCGATCACCACGTCCATCGCGCCGGACATCACGGCTTGGGCTGCGAAGTGCAGCGCCTGCTGCGAGGAGCCGCATTGGCGGTCGATCGAGGTGCCCGGCACGCTCTCCGGCAGTTTCGAGGCCATGATGGCGTTGCGCGCGACATTGTTGGACTGCTCGCCGACCTGCATGACGCAGCCCATGATCACATCCTCGACCAAAGCGGGATCGACCTTGGTGCGATCGACCAGCTCGTCCAGCACTTTCGCGGCGAGATCGGCCGGATGCCATCCGGCGAGGCGGCCCCCCTTGCGCCCACCGGCGGTACGCGCAGCGGCGACGATATAAGCCTCGGCCATGTCGGTTTCTCCCTGGATTATTCTGAATGGTTGGTTGTCGGGGTGGATTTAAGGGGTGACCGGTTGTTTAGTCAATCGATCAATTAATTCTTGTGGGGAGGCGCTGCTTGGGCTTATCTGCGGCCGCTCTCGCGCCAAAATCAGGGATCTCCGTGACGACCAGCGTACCGAACAGGCTCCCCAGCGGAAAGAATTCCACGGCAGAGAAATTGCTCGTGGCCGCGAGCGAGCTGATGATCGAACGCTCCTCGATCGAGATTTCGCTGAGCGACATCGCCCAGAAGTCCGGCGCCAATGCCGCGCTGGTCAAATATCACTTCGGCAACAAGGACGGCCTGCTGTTGGCGCTGCTCGAGCGCGACGCGGGGACGGAATTGTCCAATCTCGAATATCTGCTGGCGCAGCCGATCACGCCGACCGCGAAGCTGAAGCTGCATATCGGCGGCATCATCCGCGCCTATCACCGGTTTCCCTACATGAACCGGCTGATCCACTATCTGTTGCACGAGAGCGTCGCGGGCTCCGCGGACGAAGTCTCGAAATTCTTCGTCGCGCCGCTGCTCGACTTTCATCGCCGCCTGCTCGCCGAAGGCGTCAGTCAGGGCGAATTCCGCGCCACCGATCCGGTGCTGTTCTACACCAGCCTGATCGGCGCCTGCGATCATTTGTTCTTCGGCCGGCACGCGATGTCGCGCGCGACCGGCGTCGGCCCGGTCACCGACGACGTTTGCCGGCAATACATCAAGCACATGGAAACGCTGATCTGCGGCGGCATCCTCACGAATATCGAGGAAGCTGCCGCGGCCGGATAGTCCGGCCAGAACGCAGAAGTCTAGAGAAGAAACGCCCAAGGAAAAGGTAGCTTACGATGCAGTTGAAAGACGTTGCAGTTCTCATCACCGGCGGCGGGTCGGGCCTTGGTGCCGCGACCGCCCGCGCCATGGCCGCCAAGGGTGCGAAGATCGGCGTGATCGATCAGAGCAGGGAAAACGCCGAAAAGGTTGCCGCCGAAGTGAAGGGCATCGCGCTCCACGCCGATGTCACCAGCGAGGAGCAGATCAAGGCGGCGATCGCCAAGGCGGAAGCCGCGCACGGCGTCGCGCGCGTGCTGATGAACTGCGCCGGCATCGGCGGCTCGCAGCGCATTGTCGGCCGCGATGGGGTCTACCCGCTGGAAAAGTTCGCGCGCATCATCAACGTCAATCTGGTCGGCACCTTCAACTGCCTGCGTCTGTTCGCCGAGCGCCTCGTCACGATCGAGCCGGTCGGTGAAGAGCGCGGCGTCATCGTCAACACCGCGTCGGTCGCGGCTTACGAAGGCCAGATCGGCCAGATCGCTTATGCGGCGTCGAAGGGCGGCGTCGTCGGTCTCACCCTGCCGGCGGCGCGCGACCTCGCGAGCCAGAAGATCCGCGTCAACACCATCGCGCCCGGCCTGTTCCTGACGCCGCTGCTGATGGGCTTGAACGAAGAGGCCCGCAAGAGCCTCGGTGCCCAGGTGCCGCACCCCGCGCGTCTCGGCGACGCCAATGAATACGGCTCGCTGGCCGTGCACATCGTCGAGAACCCGATGCTCAATGGCGAGACCATCCGTCTCGACGGCGCGATCCGCATGGCGCCGCGGTAGGGCTCTTTTTCCTTCTCCCTTGTGGGAGAAGGTGGCGCGCGTAGCGCGCCGCATGAGGGGTCTCTATCCGCGGAGACAGACCCCTCACCCAAGCGAATTCCGGGTTCGCAGCGTACATGCCCTCTCCCACAAGGGGAGAGGGCGCAGCAATCGGCACCGCGAATGGCGGCAAGCACGAGGCGCCTCATGTCCCAACCGCTGCTGATCGAGCACAATGACGGCGTCGACACCGTGACGCTCAATCGTCCCGAATACCTCAACGCGCTCGATCCTGCGCTGATCGACGCGCTCAACGTCTACTTCCAGGGCCTCCAGCGCAACCGCGACACGCGCGTCGTGGTGCTGAAGGGCGCCGGAAAGAATTTTTGCGCAGGACTCGATCTCAAGGCCGCAATGGCGCGCCGTGCCGGCCAGCAGGAGCCGCCCGGTGTCACGGAGTCGCTCGACTCGCAGCGGCGCATCGCCGATATCGTGATGCTGATGCGGCGCTGCCCGCAGCCGATCCTCGCGCTGGTACAGGGCGCGGCAGCCGGCGGCGGCTTTGCGCTGGCGCTCGCCTCCGACATCCGCATCGCGACGAGATCGGCGCGGATGAACTGCGCTTTCATCAAGCTCGGCCTTGGCGGCTGCGACATCGGCACCAGCTATTTCCTGCCACGCCTTGTCGGTGTCTCGGTTGCCTCGGAGCTGATCCTCACGGGCCGCTTCATCGGCGCCGAACGCGCGCTCGCGGTCGGGCTGGTCTCCGAGATCGTCGACGAGGACAAGCTCGATGACGCCGCCGAACCCTATGTCGACGCGATGATCATGGCCTCGCCCGTGGGCCTGCGCCTGTCCAAGGAATGTCTCAACATGAGTGTCGATGCCGGATCGCTGGAAGCCGTGATCGCGATGGAGGATCGCAACCAGGTCCTGTGCAGCCGCTCCGAGGAATTTTCGGAAGGCATCAGGGCCTTCCTTGAGAAGCGAAAGCCTGTCTATATCAGGCGCTGACAATGAAGATCCGTAAAGGACGAGAAATTCCGGGAGACGCAAAATGAGTGGAAGCGCGGCGGCGGTGATGACGAAGCCAGCCTTTCGCAAGGTCGAGTGGCTGGCGCGCGACATCGACGTCGAGCGCCGCGACGACGGCACCGTGGTGCTGAAGTCGCGCATCCCGCTGCAGACCTACGAGAAGCATATCCCGGCTTCGCTGGCAAAATGGGCGAAGGAAGCGCCGGAGCGGATCTGGCTTGCCCAGCGCGGCGGCCCCAACCGCGAATGGCGCAAATTGTCCTATGGCGAAGCCAAGCGCACCGTGGATGCGCTGACGCAAGGCCTGCTCAATCTTGCGCTCGATGGCCGCCCGGTCGCGATCCTCTCCGGCAATTCGATCGAGCACGCGCTGATGACCCAGGCCGCGATGCAGGCGCGCGTCCCGGCCGCGCCGGTTTCGCCAGCCTACTCATTGATGAGCCACGATCACGTCAAGCTGAAATATCTGTTCGACCTGATCAAGCCCGGCGTGGTGATGGTGCAGGACGGCCCGACCTTCGAGAAGGCGCTGAAAGCGCTCGATCTCACTGGCGTCACCGTCGTTCACGTCTTGCGGCCCTGCGAGAGCATCGAGAGCGTCAGCTTTGCCGAGCTCGCGGCGACAGCCGTGACTGCCGATGTCGAAGCATCGATCGCGAAGGTCACGCCTGAGACCGTCGGCAAACTGCTGTTCACGTCAGGCTCGACCGGCATGCCCAAGGCCGTCATCAACACGCAAGCGATGATGTGCGCCAATGCGGCGATGATGATGCAGGTGCGGCCGCGCGATCCCAGCGGTCCGATCTCGACCATGCTGGACTGGATGCCCTGGAACCACACCATGGGCGGCAACGCGGCGTTCCACCCGATCCTGGTCGACGGCGGCACGCTCTATATCGATGACGGCCGGCCGATGCCGGGCCAATTCGAGGAAACTCTCCGGAATCTGCGCGAGATCTCGCCGACCTATTACGCCAACGTCCCCGCCGGCTATGCCGCGCTCGCCGCAGCCATGGAGAAGGACGACGCGCTGTGCCGATCCTTCTTCAAGAATCTCTCGATCATGGCCTATGGCGGCGCGCGCCTGCCTGATGATCTTTACGACCGCATGCAGGCTCTCGCCGTGAAGACCACCGGCGAGCGCATCGTGTTCTACACCGGCTGGGGCTCGACCGAGACCGCGCCGACCTCGACTGGTACCTATTGGGACACCGAGCGCGTCGGTCTGATCGGCTTGCCGTTCCCCGGCGTCGAGTTGAAGATGGTGCCGTGCGGCTCGAAATACGAGCTGCGTCTGCGCGGCGTCAACGTCACGCCGGGCTATTTCGGCCAGCCTGACCTGACGAAGAAAATGTTCGACGAGGAAGGGTTTTATTGCATCGGTGACGCCGGAATCTTCGTCGACGACACCGACCCGGTGAAGGGCATCATCTTTGCCGGGCGCGTGGTCGAGGACTTCAAGCTGACCACGGGCACCTTCGTTCATGTAGGCTCGCTGCGTACAGATGCGATCGCTGCCGCGACGCCCGTCGTGCATGATGCGCTGGTCGCGGGGCAGGATCGCGCCTTCATCGGCCTGCTCGCCTGGCCGAACCTGCACGCCTGCCGCCAACTCGTCGGTACTCCCGATTTGAGCTTCGAGGACGCCGTGAAGCACCCCGAGGTGATCGCATGCTTCAGGCGCGGGCTGGAGGCTCACAACAAGGAGTGCGAAGGCGCCAGCAGTCGCATCATCGCGCGCGCCATGCTGATGGAGGAACCGCCCTCGATCGACGGCAACGAGCTCACCGACAAGGGCTACATCAACCAGCGCGCCGGCCTGGAGCGCCGTGCCGCGTTGGTGGAGCGGCTTTATGCGGACAAGCCCGACCAAGACGTCATCATTCTCAAGTAATCGACATCATCAACACGGATACGCGCCATGAACTTCGATTTCTCCGACGACCAGAAGCAGCTCCGCGATCAGGCGCGCAAATTCCTTACCGAGAAATGCTCGCCCAAAGTTGTGCGCACAGTTCTCGACGGCAAGGCGCCGTACGACAAGGAGCTCTGGAAGGGCCTCGCCGAGATGGGTTTTCTCGGTGTCGCAATCCCGGAGGACTTTGGCGGCGCGGGCGCGGGTCATCTCGAACTTTGCGTGATCGCTGAAGAGATGGGCCGGGCGAACGCGCCGGTGCCGTTTTCCTCCACCGTCTATCTCGCAGCCGAAGCGCTGCTGATCGCCGGCAGTGAGGCGCAGAAGAAGAAATGGTTGCCGGCCATTGCTTCGGGCGAGGCGATCGGCACGCTGGCGCTGTTCGAGGGCAAGGGCAATCCGTCGCCGAAGAACGTCAAGCTCACGGCTGCCAATGGCGTGCTCAACGGTGTCAAGAAGCCGGTCACCGATGGCGCGATCGCGGACTTCGCGGTGGTCGCGGCACGCACGGCATCGAGCGGGCGCGACGGCGACATCTCCTTGTTCATTGTCGATCTCAAGGACGGCGGCGTCGAGGTGAAAAGCCTGACCAATCTCGATCCAACCCGCGGACAGGCCGAGATCACTTTCAGGGATTGCAAGGCCGAGCCGCTGGGTGCGACCGGCGAAGGCTGGAGCATCTTGACCCAGGTGCTCGATCGCGCCGCGGTGCTCTGCGCGTTCGAGCAGGTCGGCGGCTCCGACCGCGCGCTGGAGATGGGCCGCGACTATGCGCTCGACCGCATCGCTTTCGGCCGACAGATCGGCTCGTTCCAGGCCGTCAAGCACATGCTGGCGGACATGTACGTGTCGGCGACGCTGGCGCGTTCCAACAGCTATTACGGCGCCTGGGCACTCTCGACCAACGCCGCGGAACTGCCGGAAGCCGCCGCCGCGGCCCGCATCAGCGCGACGCAGGCGTTCCAGCACTGCGCCAAGAACAACATCCAGGTTCACGGCGGCATGGGTTTCACCTGGGAGTTCGACTGCCACATGTACTACCGCCGCGCCAACGCCATGGCGCTCGGGCTCGGCAGCCTCTCTTATTGGGAAGACCAATTGATCGACCGCATGCGCAAGAAGAACGCGGCGTAGGCAAAGGCAACGTCATGAACTTCGACGATACCCCGCAGGAATCTGAATTTCGCGCCACTGCCCGCGCCTGGATCGCGGCCAATGCGCCCAAGCAGTACGAGGAGGAGCTTCGCAAATCCTCGCTCGGCCGCACGCAATTGAAGAACGCCAACATTCTGGAAGTGGCAAAGGCCTGGCAAAAGAAGAAGGCCGATGCCGGATGGGCCTGCCTGCATTGGCCGAAGGAGTATGGTGGCCGCGGCTCGTCGCCGATCGAACGTGTGATCTGGCAGCAGGAAGAGGGGCCGTTCGGTCAGCTATCCCGCATGTTCATCATCGGCCACGGCATGTGCGGGCCGACCATGATGGCGTTCGCGCGCGAGGAGCATAAGCGCGCCTATCTGCCGCCACTCGCCTCCGGCGAAAAGGTCTGGTGCCAGCTGTTCTCCGAACCGGCCGGCGGCTCCGACGTTGCGGGCCTGCGCACGCGCGCCGAGAAGGATGGCGATGACTGGGTGATCAACGGCCAGAAGATCTGGACGTCGGGCGCGCACTATTCCGATTACGGCATTTTGCTCACCCGCACCGATCCGACCGTGCCCAAGCACAAGGGCCTCACCATGTTCTTCCTGGACATGAAGAGCCCGGGCGTCGAGGTGCGGCCGATCAAGCAGGCGAGCGGCGCTTCCGACTTCAACGAGGTCTATTTCACCAACGTCCGCATTCCCGATCACCAGCGCCTCGGCGACGTCGGTGACGGCTGGAACGTCTCGCTGACCACGCTGATGAACGAGCGCAGCGCGATCGGCGCGGCGGTCTCGACCGGCTTCCCCGAGCTGTTCGAATATTGTTCGAGCCTGATGCTGGACGACGGCCCGGCAATCGAGGACCGCGCGGTGCGCTCGAAACTGGCGAACTGGGCGGTGAAGGCGAGCGGGCTGAAATACACCAGCATGCGCGCGATCTCCGCGCTGTCGAAGGGCGAGCGCCCGGGACCGGAAAACTCCATCGGCAAGCTGGTGGCGGGCTCGATGATCCAGGATGTCGCGACCTATGCGCTGGATCTGCAAGGCGCCGCAGGTGTGGTCAGCGGTCCTGAAGATTCCGAACTCGCCGGCCGCTTCCAGGCGATGCTGCTGCGCGCGCCGGGTACCCGCGTCGAAGGCGGCACCGACGAGATCATGCGCAACATCATCGCCGAGCGGGTGTTGGGCCTGCCCGGCGACATCAGGGTCGACAAGGACGTGCCGTTCAACAAGATCCCGACGAAGGGAAGAGGCTGATCGTGTCCCGGACGCGGTGCGGTACGAAGTACCGCGCCGCAGAGCCGGGACCCAGGAGGCCGCAATGGGCCCCGGCTCTGCAGCGCACCGCTTCGCGCTGCGCAGCGTCCGGGGCACGAGAGAGGAGAGTTCGAAGATGAATTTCGACGACACCCCGCAGGAAGCCGCATTCCGCAAGACCGCGCGCAAATGGGTCGAGGCCAATGCGCCGAAGGAGTTTTTGGCCGAGCTGTCAAAATCCTCGCTCGGCCGCATCCGGCTCGCCAACCACGACATCGTCGATGTCGGCAAGGCCTGGCAGAAGAAGAAGGCCGAAGGCAACTGGGCCTGCCTGCATTGGCCCAAGGAATATGGCGGCCGGGGTGCAACGCCGATCGAGCGGGTGATCTGGCAGCAGGAGGAAGGCGTCTATGGCAAGCTGACGCAGCCGTTCCAGATCGGCGAGGGCATGTGCGGCCCAACCGTGATGGCTTTTGGCAGCGAGGACGCCAAGCGGCGCCATTTGCCGAAGCTCGCCGCGGGCGAGGAGATCTGGTGTCAGCTGTTCTCCGAGCCGTCGGCGGGCTCCGACGTCGCGGGCTTGCGCACACGCGCGGAGAAGAAGGGCGACAATTGGGTTGTCACCGGCCAGAAGATCTGGACCTCGGGTGCGCACTATTCCGACTACGGACTTTTGATTGCGCGCACCGATCCCAATGTACCCAAGCACAAGGGGCTCACCATGTTCTTCCTGGACATGAAGAGCCCCGGCGTCGAGGTGCGGCCGATCAAGCAGGCCAACGGCATGCAGGAGTTCAACGAGGTCTATTTCACCGACGTCGTCATTCCCGACAGCCAGCGCCTCGGCGCGATCGGCGAGGGCTGGAGCGTCTCGCTGACCACGTTGATGAACGAGCGGATGTCGATTGGCTCGCGGCTTGCGACCGGCGTCCCCGAGATGTTCGAGTTCTGCTCCAATCTGATGCTGGAAGATGGCCTCGCCATCGACGATCCCGCCGTGCGCTCAAAACTTGCGAGCTGGGCGGTGAAGTCGAGCGGGCTGAAATACACCAGCTACCGCGCGATCTCGGCGCTGTCCAAGGGCGAGCGGCCGGGCCCGGAGAATTCGATCGGCAAGCTCGTCTCCGGCATGATGCTGCAGGACATCGCGACCTATGCCATGGACCTCCAGGGCGCGGCCGGCGTTCTCACCGGCACGGATGAAGAGACCGTGCAGGGTCAGTTCCAGCAGATGCTGCTGTCCTCGCCCTCGATGCGCATCGCGGGCGGCACCGACGAGATTTTGCGCAACATCATCGCCGAGCGCGTGCTGGGATTGCCGGGCGACATCCGCGTCGACAAAGACGTGCCGTATAACAAGATTCCGACCAAGGGACGGTGATCTAGCCTCTCGCTGCATCTCGTAGGGTGGGCAAAGCGAAGCGTGCCCACCATATGCAGATGCGCCGAGGTAAGTCTGTTGGTGGGCACGGCGCTATGCGCCTTTGCCTACCCTACGAAAAGAGTGCGAGCTGATCCATGGACGCTGCAGTCAATCAGAACAACCGCATTGGCGTGCTCGAAGAGCTGCTCAACGAGCGCTACTCGGTGCGCGCCTTCCTGGCCAAGGAAGTTGATCGCGCGACGATCGAACATTTGCTGACCACCGCGCAACGCACGGCGTCGTGGTGCAACAGCCAGCCCTGGCAGGTCGTCATCGCCAGCGGCGAGGCCAAGGAGCGTTTTCGCAGGCTGATCTACAAGGAGGCTTCGGGCGGTCTCGGGGACGACTATGATTTCCCGCCGCCGCGCGAATATCTCGGCGCCTATCTCGAGCGTCGTCGCGAGAGCGGTTTTCAGCTCTACAACACGCTCGGGATCGCGCGCGGAGACAAGATGGCCTATGCCAAGCAGGCGCTGGAGAACTACAATTTCTTCGGTGCGCCGCATGTGGCCATCATCCACACCGACGAGCCGCTCGGCATCTACGGTGCGATCGATTGCGGCGCCTATGTCTCGAACTTCATGCTGGCCGCGCAGGCGCTCGGGCTCGGCACGATTCCGCAGGCAGCGCTTGCGCGCCACTCCGGCCTGATCCGCCGCCATTTCAATCTGCCTGATGATCGCCGCATCGTTTGCGGCATTTCGTTCGGCTATGCCGACAATGCCCACAAGGTCAACAGCTACCGCACGTCGCGTGCGAGCGTGGCCGAGACCGTGACCTTCGTGGACGAGTGATCGAGGCGGCGCAGGCACGCATCAAGTTTCACGCTTCAGATATACGAAGACGGCCGCGGAAGCGGCCGCCTTCATCGCGGTCTCAGTCCGATTGACGCCGGCCGTCAGCCGCCGCTGCCGCCGATCACGGCGCGAATGGTCTCGTCGGGCCCGAAATCCTCGGCGCCGTCGACATAGAGCAGCGCCGCGAGCTTGGAGCGCGCACGGTTGACGCGGCTCTTGATCGTGCCGACTGCGCAGCCGCAGATCGAAGCCGCGTCCTCATAGGAGAAGCCGGAGGCGCCGACGAGGATCAGCGCTTCACGTTGGTCCTGCGGAAGCTTGTCGAGCGCCGTGCGGAATTCCTCGAACTCGAGATGGGCGTTCTGCGAAGGCTGCGTCTTCAGCGTCTTGGCATAGTTGCCTTCGGCATCTTCGACTTCCCGCCGTCGCTTGCGATAGTCGGAGCGGAACAGGTTGCGCAGGATCGTGAACAGCCACGCCGGCAGGTTGGAGCCGGGCTGGAACGAGTCGATGTTGGCGAGCGCGCGCAACAGCGTCTCCTGGACCAGATCGTCGGCGCGATCGGCATTGCCGCTGAGCGAAATGGCGAACGCGCGCAGGCTGGGCACGGCCGCCAGGATGTCGTTACGCAGGGAGTCCGTGAGAGGCATCAATCCCTCCCATTGTTGTCGTTAGAGCCGCCACCATTTTCCACTTGGGGTGCCGCTCCCGGCGCATCAAGTTTCTTGATCAGTTCCGCGAACCGGTCCGGAACCCCCTGCCGCACCACGTCGTCGTACATGGCGCGCAGCTGGTGCCCGATCCGGGATTGGATCTCCGGAGTGAGCCCTCCCTTGCCGGGGGTCGTGCTTTTGCTGGCTTGAGACTTGAGATCTTTCATGACCTGTTCCACGTTTCCCCGAGTTAAGTAGCTGTAAAATCGAGAAGTTCTCTCAACCGGGAGCCGTTCCCTGGATAGGCTCAATGCGAGTTGCGAGAAAAAGTTCCGCCCCTATGCGGAACTTTTCTCCGCCTGAGGCGTAATCAACCCAGCAGGGGAACCCGGGCCCCCCGCCTAACGCCTGCACGTCAAGGTCGGCCCGAAGATATATGGAGTGGGGATGTCCCGTTCACAGCTCGTTGCTGAACACTTGCCGTTGTTGCGCCGGTACGCACGCGCCCTGACCGGCAGCCAGTCCTCCGGTGACGCCTATGTCGCAGCCATGTTGGAAGCCATGCTGGGAGATCCGTCGGTGCTCGACGAGAGCCACGGGCCGCGCGCCGGCCTGTTCCGGCTGTTCACCCAGATATGGAATTCCGTTTCGGTCAACGACGATTCCGAGGTGACGAACCTGCCGATGCCGCCCGAGCGGCGGCTGTCGAACATCACGCCGTTGCCGCGGCAGGCCTTCCTGCTGCTCTCCCTCGAGGGATTCTCGGAAGAAGAGGTCGGCTACATTCTCGGCACCGACGTCGGCGAGACGCGCCGGCTTGCAGATGCCGCAGGGCGTGAGATGGCCGCCGAGATCGCCACCGACGTGCTGATCATCGAGGATGAGACCTTCATCGCCATGGATCTGGAGAGCCTGGTGAAGAATCTCGGCCACAATGTCGTTGGCGTCGCCCGCACCCACGCCGATGCGGTCGCCCTGGCCAAGAACAAGCGGCCCGGGCTGATCCTCGCCGACATCCAGCTCGCCGACGGCTCGTCGGGCCTCGACGCCGTCAATGAGCTGCTCCGCACCTTCGAAGTGCCGGTGGTGTTCATCACGGCGTACCCGGAGCGCTTCCTCACCGGCGAGCGTCCCGAGCCGGCGTTCCTGATCTCAAAGCCGTTCCAGCCGGCGATGGTGTCGGCGGTGGCGAGCCAGGCGCTGTTCTTCCAGCGCAACTCCCGCAACCGCGCGCCGAAGGTGCCGGCGGCGTAACTGCGACCGGCATTTGACGAAATCCGATCCGGCGTACCGCAAGGTGCGCCGGATTTTCGTTGACCGGCTTGCCACGCTTGACGGCTATCGAATTCGCCGCTCATACCTCATGCAGCGGCTGCGTTGCAGCCGCGCTGCCATCGGAGAAGTGTTCATGGACCAGCAACTCCTCGATCGTCTCGCCATCCGCGACCTCGTCGAGAACTGGGCGGTGTGGCGGGACGCCGGCGACTGGGAGCGCTTTGCCACGGTCTGGCATGAAGAGGGCTGGATGTCCGCCACCTGGTTTCAGGGGCCGGCGCGGGATTTCATGCGGGTCAGCCAGGAGGGGTTCGCCAAGGGCGTGCGCATCCTGCATTTCCTCGGCGGCTGCAGTATCGACCTCGAGGGGGCGCGCGCCATCGCGCAGACCAAGATGACCATCTCGCAGCGCGCGCCGGTGCACGACGTGCCCTGCGACGTCGTCTGCACCGGGCGCTTCTACGATTTCCTGGAGAAGCGGCAGGAAAAATGGGGCATCGTCCGCCGCCAGCCGATCTACGAGAAGGACCGGATCGACCGGGTCGATCCCGCCGCGACACTTCAGCTCGACCAGAAAGCCCTTGCCGCGCTCCCGGAAGGCTACCGCCACCTCGCCTACATGCAGGAGCTGATCGGCTACAAGGTCAAGCGCGACATGCCGGGCCTGACCGGGCCCGAGGTCGAGAAGCTCTATGGGGAGGGGCGGGAGTGGCTCGCGGGGAAGGGGAACTGAACGCCAGACAAAAGTAAGGCGCGACTGGCATCACCACAGTCGCGCCCTACGTCGCCGGCTTATGGGGCAGGGGGGAATAGCCGGCTGTTGAGACGACTCCCGTCCGCGAAAGTCGTTCCAGGCGGTTGCGAAATTTTTCGTGGGAATTTTTCGCGGCGGCGTGCCTTTTTCGCACACGGTTAAGTGATCTTAACGACTGAGAACTCCCGGTCACCTCCTCGCGTTGTTCCCGCGATCGCCATGGGGCGAGGGACCGACAACCATGTCACAGATTCAAAAGGTATTTTTAGGTGCCGTCGCGATCGCCGCGACGCTTGGCGCCGTCCAGGTCGGCGCCGTGCAGCTGGCGTCCGGCCATGATCTGGCCGACCGCTGGCAGCCGGTCGCTGACAAGCCGGGCCATAACGTCAATCGCTCCAGCAAAGCCGACCGGCTGGCCGAGATCAAGCAGGCTGAGGTTCCGACCCGCACCGTGTCGATGCGGCTGAACGATCTGGCCGACACGTCGGTGCTGCTGCGGGTCCCCGCGGTGATCGCGACCGGCAACGCCAAGCCGCCGGTGTTGCTCCCGGACCAGAAGCAGATCCGCAAAAAGCCGACGATCGCCTGCGAGCCGATGGTGAGCTCCTTGACCGAGGTCGCAAAACTGCTCCAGCCCGGCCGCTGCGTGACCTGACCGGCGTTTGCCACGGACAAGTCGCCCTCCCCCCGGAGGGCGATTGCTGACGTCCACTTGATCCCCCGCCCCCTCGCGTTATATCCCGGGTTTCTTCCCCTTTCGATTGACCGGGTAAACGCATGACGACGTCAGACACGGCTGTGCATACGCAGCCCTTCCAGGCCGAGGTTTCCGAGCTTTTGCACCTGATGGTGCATTCCGTCTATTCCGAGACCGATATCTTCCTGCGCGAGCTCGTCTCCAACGCATCGGATGCCTGCGACAAGCTGCGCTATGAGGCCATCGCTACTCCGGCGCTGCTGGGCGAAGGCGACGCGCTCAAGATCCGGATCATTCCGAACAAGACGGCTGGAACGCTTGCGATCGCCGACAACGGCATCGGCATGGAGCGGCAGGAGCTGATCGACCACCTCGGCACCATCGCCCGCTCGGGCACCAAGGCCTTCGTATCGAAGCTCAAGGAGGCCAAGGATGGCCTCGGCCTGATCGGCCAGTTCGGCGTCGGCTTCTATTCCGCCTTCATGGTCGCCGACAAGATCGTCGTGGTCAGCCGCCGCGCCGGCGAGAGCGACGTGTGGACCTGGACGTCCACAGGCGGGTCGGGCTTCGAGATCGCGCGTGCCAGCGAGGAGGATGCGGGCCGCGTGCAGCGCGGCACCGAGATCGTCCTGCATCTCAAGGACGATGCGAAGAAATATCTCGAAGCTTACGAGATCGAGCGCATCGTCGGCGCTTATTCCGACAACATCCTCTTCCCCATCGAGCTCGTGCCTGAAGAGGGTGAACCGCGCCAGATCAATTCTGCCAGCGCGCTCTGGCAGCGCTCGAAATCCGAGCTCACGCCGGAAGACTACAAGAAGGCCTATCAGCAGATCGCCTCCGCCTTCGACGATCCCGCGATGACGCTGCATTATCGCGCGGAGGGGCGTTACTCCTACGCCGTGCTGCTGTTCGCGCCGTCGACCAAACCGTTCGACCTGTTCGAGCCGAACCGCAAGGGGCGCGTCAAGCTGTATGTCCGCCGCGTCTTCATCACCGACGATGCCGATCTGCTGCCGGGCTACCTCCGCTTCATCCGCGGCGTCGTCGACAGCGAGGACCTCCCGCTCAACATCTCGCGCGAGATGCTTCAGAACAATCCGCAGCTCGCGCAGATCCGCAAGGCCGTGGCGACCCGCGTATTGTCCGAGCTCGAAAGCCTGGCGGCGAAGGATCCGGAGAACTTCGCGAAGATCTGGGAGGCCTTCGGCGCGGTGCTGAAGGAAGGCATCTACGAGGATTTCGAGCGCCGCGAAAAGCTGCTCGCGCTGTCGCGTTTCACCACGACCTCGGGCGAGAAGCGCTCGCTCAAGGACGTCATCGCCGATTTCAAGCCGAACCAAACCGAGATCTATTATCTCGTCGGCGACAGCATCGACCGGCTGAAGTCGAACCCCCGGCTCGAGGCGGCGACTGCGCGCGGCATCGAAGTTCTGCTGCTGTCCGATCCCGTCGACGCCTTCTGGACCTCGATGCCCTCGGAGTTTGACGGCAAGCCGCTGAAGTCGCTGAGCCAGGGCGATCTCAATCTCGACCTGATCCCGCGCGTCGACGAGGCCGACGAGGCGAAAAAGGACGAGCCGCCCGCCGACGAGGCCGCCACCATCGCGATGATCAAGGCCGCGCTCGGCGAGCGCGTCAGCGACGTCAAGGCCTCGACGCGTCTTACCAGCTCCGCTTCCTGCCTCGTCGCCGACAGCCAGGGCCCGAGCCGCGAGCTCGAGCGCATCCTGGCTCAGCAGAACCGTGGCATGCGCACCAAGCCGATCCTCGAGATCAACCTGCGCCATCCGCTGGTGACGGCGATCACGAAGGCTCAGGCCGGCTCCAAGACGGTTGACGATCTCAGCCTGCTCCTGCTCGAACAGGCGCAGATTCTGGACGGCGAGCTGCCGGAGGACCCTGCGGCGTTTGCGGCCAGACTGAACCGGCTGGTGTTGCAGGGGCTCGGCGGGTAGCCGGCGCAGGACATATGTGCCGCCGCGCTCATTCCGCCGCGTGATCCTTCTGCTCATCGCACGCGACGGTGGCTTGCGGCTTCTTCTCCATCCAGCGCGAGAGCAGGTCGGAGAAGCGGTCGAGGTAGAGGTAGACGACCGGGGTCGTGAACAGCGTCAGCGCCTGGCTTACGAGAAGGCCGCCGACCATCGCATAACCGAGCGGTTGGCGGATTTCGGAGCCGGTGCCGCTTCCGAGCATCAGCGGCACGCCGCCTAGCAGGGCGGCCATTGTTGTCATCATGATCGGGCGAAAGCGCAGCAGCGCCGCCTGGCGGATCGATTGCTCCGGGGTGAGATGCTGCTCGCGTTCGGCCGCGATGGCGAAATCCACCATCATGATGCCGTTCTTCTTGACGATGCCGATCAGGAGAATGACTCCGATCAGGGCAATGAGACTGAAGTCGAAGCCGAAGATCATCAGGATCACGACGGCGCCGACGCCAGCCGAGGGTAACGTGGACAGGATGGTCAGAGGATGGATGTAGCTCTCGTAGAGCACGCCCAGAATCAAATAGACCACAACCAGTGCGGCGAGGATCAGCAACGGCACGGTGCCGAGCGATTGCTGGAATGCCTGCGCGGTACCCTGAAAACTTGTTGCCAGCGCCGGCGGCGCGCGCATCTCGCGGACCGCGTGCAGCACCGCGTCGGTCGCCTGTCCCAGCGCCACGCCCTCGGCGAGATTAAAGCTGATCGTCACCGACGGAAATTGGCCTTGATGCGAGATCGCAAGCGGTCGCACGGGCACATTGGTCCAGTTGCAGAACACCGAGAGCGGCACCTCGTCGCCGGTAAGCGGTGATTTGAGATAGATCTTGTCGAGCGTACCGAGCTGGCCTTGCAGGTCCGGTGTGATCTCCAGGACGATGTGATAGCTGTTGGTCTGGGTAAAATATTGCGCGACCTGACGCTGGCCGAACGCGTCATAGAGGGTGTCGTCGATCAGCTGCGGGTGAATGCCGTAGCGTGCGGCGGTGTCGCGATTGATCCTGAGTTGAACCGTCGTGCCTTCGGTTTGCTGGTCGGTCGCGACGTCGCGCAGTTGCGGCAGCGTCTTCATCGCATCGAGGATTTTCGGCGCCCATTCGTTCAGTTCGGCGAGGTTAGCGTCCTGGAGCGTGAATTCGAACTGAGTGCGGGTGGCGCGGCCGCCGAGACGAACGTCCTGCGAGGCCTGCATATAGAGCTTGGCGCCCTCCACCTTGGCGATCTTGGGCCGCAGCCGCGCGATGATCTGCTGTGCGCCGGCATCGCGCTCCTCCAGCGGTTTCAAGGTGATGTACATGCGCCCCGAGTTCAGTGCCGTACCGCCGCCGCCGATGAACATCGCGATCGAATCGACGGCAGGGTCGGCCTGCACGATGGTGTTGAGTTCCACCTGGCGCCGTTTCATCTCGGCAAAGGAGATGTCCTGGGGCATCTCGGACACGGCTGTGAGGAAGCCGTTGTCCTGCTGCGGGAAGAAACCCTTCGGGATCAGGATGAAGAGGTAGATCGAGAGTGCTACGGTCGCGAAGAAGATGCAAAGCGTGACGAAACTGTGGCGCAGCGCGACGTCGAGCCCGCGTTCGTAGGCGCCGAGCACCACCCTTTCGAACATCCGCTCGCTCCACTGGTAAAAGCGGCCGTGCCGGGCCTCATGGTTGGCGCGCAGGAAGCGCGAGGCCATCATCGGCGTCAGGGTCAGCGACACCACCAGAGAAACAAGGATCGCCATCGCCAGCGTGACCGCGAATTCGCGGAACAGCCGGCCGATGATGCCGCCCATCAGGAGCAACGGGATCAGCACCGCGATCAGAGAGATGCTGATCGAGACGATCGTAAAGCCGATTTCGGCCGCGCCCTTGTAGGCCGCAGCAAGCGGCCTCTCGCCCTGCTCGACGTAACGGGTGATGTTCTCCAGCATCACGATGGCGTCGTCCACCACAAAGCCGACCGCGATCGTCAGCGCCATCAAGGAGAGGTTATCCAGCGAATAGCCGAAGACCCACATCAGCGAGCAGGCTCCCAGTAGCGCTAGCGGCACCGTGATGCTCGGGATAATCGTCGCCCAGAAGCTGCGGAGGAAGATGAAGATCACCATCACCACGAGCGCGATAGTGGTCATGAGCGTGATCTGTACGTCCTCGACGGCGGCGCGGATGGTGATGGTGCGGTCGCTGATGATCTTGATCGAGATCGCGGGCGGGATGGCCGCGATCAGCCGCGGCAGCTGCGCCTTGATGCGATCGACGGTCTCGATGACGTTGGCGCCGGGTTGCTTGAAGATGACGAGGAACACGCCGCGCTTGCCGTCGGCCCAAGCCGCCGTCTTCATGTCCTCCGGCCCTGCCACGGCCTCACCGATGTCGCGGATCCGCAATGGAGCGCCGTTGCGATAGGCGACGATGACGTCCTGCCAATGCTGGGCTTGGGTGAGCTGGTCGTTGGCGTAGATCGTGTAGGCGCGCTTGGCCCCGTCGATGCTGCCCTTCGGGCTGTCGGTGGTCGCAGCCGCGATCTGGGCGCGCACGTCCTCCAGCGACAGGCCCTTGGCGACGAGCTTGGCCGGATCGATCTGTATGCGTACGGAGGGTTTCTGCTGTCCGCCGACGAACACTTGGGCGACGCCGGATAACTGGCTGATCTGTTGCGCGAGCTGCGCATCGGTGCGGTCGCTGACGACGGTCAGCGGCAGCGTGTCGGACGTCGCGGACAGGATCATCACCGGCGAGTCCGCCGGGTTGACCTTGCGATAGGTGGGAGGCGAGGGCAGGTTCTTCGGCAATTGGCCGCTCGCTGCATTGATCGCTGCCTGCACATCGTTGGCGGCGGCGTCGATCTTGCGGTTGAGGTCGAACTGAATCGTGATCGACGCCGAACCCAGTGAGCTGGTCGACGTCATCTGCGTGATGCCGGGGATCTGTGCGAGCTGGCGTTCGAGCGGCTGCGCCACGGAAGAGGCCATGGTCTCGGGGCTGCCGCCGGGGAGCGAAGCCGAGAGCTGAATGGTCGGAAAGTCGACCTGAGGCAGCGGTGCAACCGGCAGCAGAGGATAGGCCACGAGGCCTACGAACAGGATGCCCGCCATCAGCAGTGAGGTGCCGATCGGATAGCGGATGAACGGAGACGAGAAGCTCTCTTGCATGCCCTGACACCACAGCCCTGGCCAGCGCATCTTCTCCCCGCGCACAGCGGAGTCGCGCCCGAGAGCGCAAGTGCGTTTCCTTCAGCCCATTTGCCTGTTGATTGCCCTGGAACATCGTCGGTCCGGGCCGGCGTTGTGATCGAAAGACTAGTACGTTCGCTTCGGCCAGCGAACGGATTCCTGCGCTGGATGCTTTGCGACCTTTGTCGAAGGAGAGCTGCACCGAGTTATGCGTTCCGCGCAGGCCGGAAAACTGGGTGCTTTCCACTTCCGCATCTTTGCGGCGCGATGTCTCACCCATTTCGTCGCGTGTCACAAGCCGGAGAGGTATGAAATAGGAACAATCGCTTCTGCCGCGCAGTTGTGCCATATCGAAATGACATAACGCGTGCCGTTGCCACCGATTCGAGGAATGTCCGATGCGCCTGCCGATCCTGACCCTCACCGCAATTGTTACGCTGTTCGCGGCGGCAGATGCCAGCGCCCAGACCTATGATCCGCGTTACCCGGTGTGCATGCACGTCTATATGCCCGGCGGCTTCGGCGGTGGCGGCGGCGATTATTTCGATTGCTCCTTCACCTCGCTGCCGCAGTGCCGTGCCACGGCTTCGGGTCGCTCGGCAAGCTGTGACGTCAATCCCTACTATGCGTTCGACCAACCCCCGCCGGCGCCCCGCCGGCGCCACAAGAAGGTGCACTAGCGTTCTGCAATGCGGCTTTCGGGGGGAATTCTTATGCGTCGCTTATTCGGCCTGATCATGACCGTCGGTGCCCTGCTCACGGCCGCGCCGTCGCATGCGCAGACCTTCGATCCGCGCTATCCCGTCTGCATGCACGTCTATTCCGGTGCGAACGGCGGCGGCGGGGAGTGGTACGATTGCTCTTTCACCTCAGTGCCGCAGTGCCAAGCTACCGCTTCGGGCCGCTCCGCCAGCTGCGATCTCAATCCGTATTATCCGTTCAACGCATCGCCGCAGCGCTTGCGCCATCAGCGAGGCTAGCGCTGCGCGGATCCAGCGCTTCCGCTTCGCGTGCAGACGCTACTCCTTCCGGATGCCCGACAGCTCCACCACCTTACGCCAGCGGTCTGTTTCCGCCGTCAGCATGCCGCCGAATTCACCGGCATTGCCGTGCAGCGGGATCGCGCCGAGCCCGGCGATGCGGGACTTGATCTCCGCATCGGACAGCGCGGCGTCGATCTCGCGGTTGAGGAGATCAACGATCTCGCGCGGCGTGTCGTGCGGAGCGCCGACACCGTAGAACGAACTCGTTTCGTAGCCGGTGAGCGTGTCCGCGATCGATGGCACGTCCGGCAGAATCTGCGAGCGCTCGCGCGTGGTGAGGCCGAGCGCGCGCAGCTTGCCGGCGCGCACGAGCTCGAAGGATGAAGTAACGTTGTCGAACATGCCCTGGATCTGGCCGCTCATCACGTCGGTCAATCCGGGAGCCGAGCCGCGATAGGGCACGTGGATGAACTGCACACCGGCCAGCGACTTGAACAGCTCTCCGGAGAGATGCAGCGAGGTGCCGATGCCGGATGAGGCGATCGACATCTTGCCGGGATTGGTCTTGGCGTAGGCGATGAAGTCGGCGACGCTGGTCACCGGCAGGTCGTTGTTGACGACCAGCACCAGCGGAATTCGTGCGACGCCGGCGACCGGCGCGATGCCCCGGGCGAAATCATACGGCAGCGCCGGGTCGAACGAGGCGTTGATGGCGTTCGCGGTCGAGGTCAGCAGCAGGGTGTGACCATCGGGGGCGGACGCGATCACCGCCTGCGTCCCGATATTGCTGCCGGCGCCAGGCTTGTTTTCGACGACGAAGGTCTGGCCGAGCCGGTCGGAGAGGCGCTGGCAGAGCAGCCGCGACAGCACGTCGGTGGCCCCGCCCGGCGCATAGGGCACCACCCATTTCACGCTGTGCGAGGGATAGGAGGGATTCCCGATCGCGAAGGCACGTGGCGTGCCGAGCACGGTTGCGGCAGAGGCCGCAGCCTGAAGGAAATGTCGCTTGGTGATCATCACACTCTCCAGTTCACCTCGCCGCAAGCAGGGCGAGGGGACACGCGCAACGCGCCCCGACAGGTGGCTTTGCTATTGCAAGAATTGCGATGTCGCGCACGCCGATCCCACCGGTTTGGTAAAGGATGACTAGAGTTAATCGCGCACTAACCCGGTTTTACCCTGTCTCTTAACATCTGGGCAGGGCGTGCGAGCTAAGCTGCCGGGAACAGCAGACACGTTCCGAAAGAATGAACGGCATGACAACCGGCGTGATCGAACCACCAAAAGCCGGGCGCGCACCTTCGGCTTCGAAAATCTGGCTGAAGGCGATCGAGCTCACTGCACGGATCGAGACGCTGCCGGGCCGGCTGTTCGCCGACGTCGTCGACGATTGGGCGCAGCGCCAACCCGATCGCATTGCGCTGGCCACCGATGACACGAGCCTCGACTATGAGGGGCTTTCGAAACGCATCAATCGTTATGCGCGGTGGGCGCGCTCGGCCGGTGTAGCCAAGGGCGACACTGTCGCGCTGATCATGCCGAACGGCATCGACTATGTCGCGGCCTGGCTCGGCATCAGCCGCGTCGGCGGCGTGGTGGCGTTGATCAACACCAAGCTCATCGGCCAGTCGCTCGCGCATTGCATCGGAGTCGCAAGGCCCGCTCACATCATTGTCGCGCACGAACTCAAGAATGCGCTGGACGACGCGTCGCCGCAGCTGAAGACGGAAGCAAAGGTCTGGACCCATGGCGATGCTCGCTGCGAGCGTGCGATCGATGTCGCGCTTGCCGCCCTCGATGACGGGCCGCTTTCGCCGGACGAGCGAGGCGACGTCACCATCGGCGACCGCGCCCTGCTGATCTACACCTCCGGCACGACCGGCCTGCCGAAAGCCGCAAGCATCAGCCACCGCCGCATCCTCAACTGGGGCTTTTGGTTCGCCGGCCTCACCGGTGCGACGCCGCAGGATCGGCTCTACGATTGCCTGCCGTTGTTCCACTCGGTCGGCGGCATCGTCGCGCCATGCAGCATGCTCGCCGCCGGCGGTTCGGTGGTGATCGCGGAAAAATTCTCAGCATCAAATTTCTGGCCCGACATCGTGCGCCACGACTGCACGTTGTTTCAGTATATCGGCGAGCTCTGCCGCTACCTGCTCAAGGCGCCGCCGTCGGAATACGAGAACCGGCATCGCCTCCGACTCGTCTGCGGGAACGGCCTGCGCGGTGACATCTGGGACGATTTTCAGGCGCGTTTCGCCATTCCGCGCATCCTCGAATTCTACGCGGCGACCGAAGGCAATTTCTCGCTGTTCAACGTCGAGGGCCAGCCCGGCGCGATCGGCCGCGTTCCGCCGCTGCTCGCGCATCGCTTCCCTGCAGGTCTCGTCAAGCTCGACCCTGATAACGGCGCGCCGCTGCGCAATGCGGAGGGGTTTTGTATTCCCTGCGCGCGCGGCGAAGCCGGCGAAGCCATAGGCCGCATCGGCACGGCGGATGAGGGCGGCGGTCGCTTCGAGGGCTACACCGAGGCGAGCGAGACCGAGAAGAAGATCCTGCGCGATGTCTTTGCTAAGGGCGATTCCTGGTTCCGCACCGGCGACCTGATGCGGCTCGACGAGAAGGGCTTCTTCCACTTCGTCGACCGCATCGGCGACACCTTTCGCTGGAAGGGCGAGAACGTCGCGACTTCGGAGGTCAATGACGCCGTGCGCGACTTCAGCGGCGTGGTCGACGCCACCACCTACGGCGTCAGCATCCTCGGCACCGACGGCCGCGCCGGCATGAGCGCGATCGTGGTAAACGAGGGCTTCGCCGTCGAGGCGCTGCCCGCCCATCTCGCACAGCGCCTGCCGGCTTATGCTCATCCCGTCTTCATACGCATCTCGCGTGAGCTCGACGCGACCGAGACGTTCAAGCAAAAAAAGGGCGAGCTCGCGCGCGAGGGGTTTGATCCGGGCGCGGTCTCCGACCCGCTGTTCATGTTGGACCCGAACACCGGCGCCTATGTCGCGCTGGACGCGGAGACGTATGCGCAAATCAACGAGGGTACGATCCGGCTCTAGCTCCCGAAAATTCGGAGATAGGTCCAATTTTATCCGAATTGTCCAAGAAGCCATTTACTTCTGTCGGGTAAACAAGCGGCCAAGGGAGGCGGTCATCAAGAGCCGCCGGAACACGAACGACAACAGAAGCGAGCCAGCCATGTCCGTACGGTCTAAGGTCATTGAAGCGATCCAGCAGATCGCCAAGGAACAGCACGTCGCGCTTCCCGCACTCTCGGACGATCTGTCCCTGCACGAGACGGGCTTCGACTCGCTCGCCTTCGCCATCCTGGTGGCGCGCCTCGAGGACGAGACCGGCGTCGACCCCTTTACCATCTCCGAGGACGCAGCGTTCCCCGCCACCGTGGGCGATTTCGTGCGAGCCTACGAAAATGTCCCCGCGTGAGATCTTTGCGCTTCGCGACCATCTCGGCGCGGAGCTGACCGGCCGCACGCTGTCGGATGCGCGCGATGTCGTGTCGCTGACGGATATCCTGTCGCAGACGGTCCTGGGTGGACGCTTGGGCGAGCTGTCCGGTCGCGCGGTGCTGCTGAAATTGTCCGACCAGCTCCGGTCGGGTCTTGCCATGATCGAGCTCGACGGTATCGCGCGCCGCATGCTGCTGTGCCCGCCCGATCTCAACCCCGCGCATCTCGATGCGCTGATGGCGGATGCCGGGATTGATGCCGTCGTCACCGACGAGCCCGATCGCTGGGCCGAGACCGGCGTGCCGCTGGTCGTCACCGCACAGCTGCCGCTTCAAGCCACCGCGCCGGCCAGGACCGAACGCGCCACGGAATGGCTGATGCTCACTTCGGGCACGTCGGGCGTGCCGAAAATCGCCGGCCATACGTTGGAGGCACTTACCGGGGCGATCGTTGCCGAGGGCCCCGCGAAGGGGCCCGCGCCAGTGTGGGCGACGTTCTACGACATCCGCCGCTATGGCGGCCTGCAGATATTCCTCCGCGCCGTCCTCTCCGGCGGATCGATGGTGCTGTCCGATCCGCATGAGGCGCTCGGCGATCACGTCACGCGGCTGAACGCGCGCGGCGTCTCCCATATCTCCGGCACGCCCTCGCACTGGCGCAAGCTGTTGATGAGTGGCTCGGCCGCGCGATTCGCGCCGCGCTACGTCCGCCTCTCCGGCGAGATCGCCGACCAGGCGGTGCTGGACGGCTTGAAGGCGGCGTTCCCGAATTCCTCCGTCGGCCATGCCTATGCATCGACCGAGGCCGGCGTCGGCTTTGCCGTCAATGACGGGCTGGAGGGCTTTCCGGCCGACTATCTCGGCAACCGCAACGGCGTCGAGATGAAGGTCGTCGACGGCTCGCTCCGTATCCGTTCGACCCGCACAGCGCACGCCTATATCGGCCGCGACGCGGCCGCGCTCACCGATGCGGACGGGTATGTCGATAGCGGCGATATCGTCGAATTGCGCGGCGACCGCTACTATTTCGTCGGCCGCCGCGGCGGCATCATCAATATCGGTGGGCTGAAGGTTCACCCCGAAGAGATCGAGGCGGTGATCAACCGTCATCCCGACGTGCGGATGTCGCGGGCGAAGTCACGCAAGAGCCCGATCACCGGCGGCATCGTCGTCGCCGACGTGATCCTGGCCGATGGCACCGATCCGGCGCGCGCGAAAGAGATCCGCGACCAGATCCTGGATCAGTGCCGCGCGCAGCTCGCGTCCCACAAGGTGCCGGCGGTGATCCGCTTCGTCGAAGCGCTCGACGTCACCCCGGCCGGCAAACTGGCGCGCACCGATGCATAATGTTCTCGTCACGGGTGGTAGCCGCGGCATCGGCCTTGCGATCGGCCAGCGGCTTGTCGATGGCGGCTACAACGTGATCGCGGCGGCGCGGCGCGAGAGCGACGAGCTCAAGAGGGCGATTGCCGGGTCGGAAGGGCGTCTCCATTTCCGCGCCTGCGACCTCGCCGTGATCGATGCGATTCCCGCTTTCGCAAAACTCGTGCGCGATGAATTCGGCCCGATCTACGGCCTCGTCAACAATGCCGGCCTCGGCACCGAAGGCCTGCTCGCGACCATGCACAATTCCGAGATCGAGGCGCTGGTGCAGCTCAACGTGCTGTCGCCGATCATTCTCACCAAATATGTCGCGCGCCAGATGATGGCCGACGGCGCCGGCCGCATCATCAACATCTCCTCGATCATTGCGACGACCGGCTATAACGGCCTCTCGGTTTACGGTGCGACCAAGGCCGCCGCCACGGGCTTCACCCGTTCGCTCGCGCGCGAGGTCGGCAAGCTCGGCATCACCGTGAACGCGATCGCGCCGGGTTTCATCGACACCGAGCTGACGCACAACCTGTCCGACGACAGCCGCAAGCGCATCGCCGGCCGCAGCGCGCTACGCCGCCTGCCGGAGACCGACGACGTCGCGCGGATGGTGGAATATCTGTTGGGCGAGGGCGGTCGCAATGTGACGGGTACCGTGTTCACGGTCGACGCGGGCAACACGGCCTAGGCGGAACTTCACCGCCACAATTGCATTGATCCGGCGCAATGACATCATCCGGATTTGGTCGTAAGATCCCGCGCAATCGATTGGGTTACGTCAATCGATCTGCCCTAATCGTTAGGGAGCAGTCCATGACCGCTTCGAGCCAGATCAAGGCGTCGGCAAAGCCATCTTGCGCACAGCAAAGCGACGTTCACAGCCAGGCCGTTCACTGCGAGCCGATGTCTCATCAAAATTCCGGTGACCACGGTTACGAAATGTATCCGCAGAAATTCGTGCGTCTGGTCGGCTGCCACGACGTCCCCTCATCCGCGCCGCGTAAGCGCGAGGGCGAGAAGCTGCACTAGACATTCAGGTCCGGTGCTTCGGCAGGTCAATCCGTTCGTGTGAGAACTCCGGCGGGCCGTCGGTCAGGCGGCGGATCCTGCGCTCGCGTTCGTCTTCAGATAGGGCAGGATCGAGCAGTCCCTCGAGTTCATGCACCGCAAGCTCTTCGATCCTGGTGGCATCCGAAGCGAGCGGGTGCCCTGGCGGGAGTGCCGGGGGCGCGACCTTCAGGCCCAGCTCGACCAGCTGACGGATGGCATCTGAGCGCGACAGGTGATGGGTTTCGGCCCAACTATCGACGGCGGCGGTCAGGCTTTCCGGCATCTTCACCGCGCTGATCGGATCACGCCCAGTGCGCCGGCTTACCGGAGCGATGGAGTCCTTCCCGTCGAAGTCGGACACGTCGATGTTCCCGCGCAATCATGTCAGATCATCGAGACTAGACGCCATTTGCGGCCCGCTGTTTGATGCCGATCAATGACCTTCTGTGGCATTGCAGCGGTCCTCATCTTGTTGTCCGGGTCCATTTCGGCCAATGGTTGCAAGGGCGCGCCCCCGGGCGAACCCGGATCGATCCTGCTACGTATGTCTTTTGGACGCGCGTCCCAACCATCCGGCATCATCCGATGACATCAGCCTTTTATAGCGGCATTCCGGTCTTTCGCGGCTTCACCAGCCTGATGGACCCCGCTTTGTATTCGCCGCTGCCCGACGACTGGAGCGTCGGCGTTGCCGACATCGTGGATTCGACCAAGGCCATCGCGGCGCAGCGCTACAAGGCGGTGAACATGGCCGGTGCCGCAGTGATCGCGGCCGTGACGAACGCATTGGAGGGACGCGAATTTCCCTTCGTGTTCGGCGGCGACGGCGCGAGTTTTGCGGTCGCACCTAATGATCTCGAACTGGCTCGCAAGGCTTTGGCTGCGACCGCGACCTGGGTCCGGGAAGATCTCGATTTGCGGATGCGCGTCGCGCTGGTGCCGGTGGGCGCCATCCGCGCGCAGGGCCTCGACGTGCGCGTCGCGCGCTTCGGTCCGTCGGCCAATTTGTCCTATGCGATGTTTTCTGGCGGCGGGCTCGCCTGGGCGGACGCAGCGATGAAGCGCGGCGAGTTTGCGATCACCGAAGCGCCCGCGGGCACGCAGCCCGATCTCTCCGGCCTGTCCTGCCGCTTCGAGGTGATTCCGGCTGCGCGCGGCCTGATCCTGTCCGTGCTGGTGATGCCGGCCCAGGGGGCCGACCCGCGGGTCTTCCGCAAGGTGATCGAGGACGTCATCCGTCTCGTCGAGCGCAGCCCGGACGCCGGTCGGCCCGTGCCGCCACAAGGGCCGCCGCTGACATGGCCGCCGCAGGGGTTGGAATATGAGGCGCGCACCATGCGCGGAGGTCCGCTGCTCGCACGCCGCGCCCGCGCGCTGGCCTACACGCTTTTCGTCTATCTGATCATGCGCTTCGATCTCAAGGTCGGCGGCTTCGTGCCGAAGCTCTATACACGGCAGGTCGTGGAGAACTCCGATTTCCGAAAATATGACGACGGCCTGCGCATGATCCTCGACTGTACGCCGGAGCTCGAACGGGCGCTGAGCGATCGCCTCGCGACTGCCGCGCGCGACGGCATCGTGCGTTACGGCCTCTACCAGCAGGACGCTGCGATGATGACCTGCTTCACCCCGTCGGCGTTGCGCAGCGATCACGTCCATTTTATCGATGGCGCGCGGGGCGGCTATGCCTCGGCGGCGACGGCGCTGAAGGCGATGATGGCGTGAAGCGCTAGCGTCCCGCCCGGGTCCACGTTTCGCCGCCGCAGAGCGCGCCGACGCAGCCTTCGACCCGCAGCGAGTCCGCTGATATCACGGTAACGCTGCTCGCATAGGTGCTGCCGTCGTCGGCATTGTAGATCTGGCCCGACCATTTGTTCGGCCCGGAAGGCTGCATGCCGCTGAACAATGGCAAGCCGATCATCGGGCGCCTGGCGAGAGCGGGATTGGGATTTTTGCTGTCGGTGGCGGGCAGGCCGGTCGCGGTGTCGTGGGGTTCACGCAGCCAGACGACATTGCCGCAGATGCCGCCGCCGCATTTGCTGATCTTGACGCGGGCATCGCCGGCCTGCGTCAGCCAGGTCCCGTCGGCGCTCTGCGCACGGGCGGCAGTCGCGCCAACGAGCGCAGCCAGAAGGACGATGAGTGCAGCGAATCTGGAAGTCATGGAGAAGCCCCGAAGTGGAGCGCCTCCATAGCAGCCCAGCAGGATAGTGCAACGCTGGATGGAATCACATTCCTGCGTTTATCTGCCTGCGTGCAATGACCTGCGCTCATTTGCCCCAGCGCACCAAGGCGACCGAGCCTGCGGTCGAAAGCCCGAATACCGTCATGGCGCCGCCAACCAGCGCAAACAGGGTCCAGGCCGGAGCCTGCGCGATCATGAGGCCGCCGCCACCGATCGCGACGATCAGAAGCCGCGCGGTGGAGGCGAGCACCGGACCGCCGACGCGCGTAGCGCCTTGCGAGGAGAAATACAGCGACACGCCCATGCCGAAGAACACGAAGGTCGGGCCCGCCCAATGGAAATAGCTGTGGGCGGCGGCGGCAACGCCGGGATCCCTGATGAAGAGCGAAACCCACAGTGACGGATCGAGCGCGATGACGACGCCGATCAGGCCGACCGTGATTCCCGAGGCCGCGGCCGCGGTCCAAGCCACGCGCCGCGCGCGCTTCACCTGTCCGGCGCCCATCGCCATGCCGACCATCGGCACCGACGCGATGCCGAAGGCGAAGGTGATCGGGATCAGCAAGAATTCGAGTCGCGAGCCGATGCCGTAACCGGCCAGCATTTCGGTGCCGAAGGTCGCCAGGATCTTGGTGAAGATCAAAATGGTGAGTACGGTCTGGAGCGGCGACAGGCAGGCGACCGCGCCGACCTTGAGGATGTCGAAGAACAACGCGCGATCGAAATGGAAGGCGCGGAAATCCAGCGGCAGCCGGCTGCGGCCGGACCAGAGATACCAGAGGAAAAAGATCGCAGCGCAGGTGAATGCGATCAACTGACCGGCGGCGACACCGGGCATGCCGAATTGCGGCGCGCCGAACAGGCCGAGCCCCAGCGTGCCGCCGAGCGCGATCTGGAGCGCGCTCGTCCCGATCAGCGCCATCGAGGGCAGACGCATGTCGCCGGTGCCGCGGATAACCGATGCCAGCGTGTTGACGAGCCAGATCGCGACCGCGCCGGAGAACAGCATTTGCGAATAGCCGCTGGCTTCCTCGAGCACGCGCTCGCGCCCGCCCAGCAGCGTGAAGAACGAGCGGCCGAAGACGAGCATCGTCACCGTGAAGAAAAGCCCGCCGCAGAGGCCGATGATGGCGGCATGCAACGCCAGCGTCGCCGCACGGCTCCGGTCGCCTGCGCCGAGCGCGCGGCTGATCGCGGACGAGACGCCGCCGCCCATCGCGCCCGCGCTCATCATCTGCGTCAGCATGGCGAACGGAAACACCAGCGCGATCGCCGCGAGCGGGATGGTGCCGAGCCGGCCGATATAGGAGGTCTCCGCGATCGCAACCAGCGTGCTGCCGACCATCGCGATCATGTTGGGGATCGCGAGCCGCAGCAGCGTCGGCAGGATCGGTGCCGTCAGCAAGCTGGCGATCGGGGAGGCGACCGGGGCAGGCGGCGGCACGGCGTCCAGGGAGGCGTCGATCGTCATGGGTCACCGCGCGGAATATTGGATGATGCTCGACATATTATATGGCGTGCAACGCCGGCACCAGCCTCCCTTCACGCAGGGCTCACCAGGGCAGGCCGCAGAGGTCGATCGTGCCCAGCGTCGGCGCGCTGACGATGTTGCAGACATAGGGCGCCATGTGGGTGAAGCGGATCCGCCCCTCCGGCTGCTCGCAATAGACCTCGCCCTTGAAGGGGAGCCAGCTGCGGGCCTGGTAGAACGCGACATTGTGCGGCTCGCAGAACAGCAGCGCGAAGCGGACCGCCTCGTTGGCATGCATGGTATGCACCGCGGCGTCGATCGCCATGGTCGCATAGCCGCGGCCGCGCCGGTCCTCCCGCGTGCAGACGCCGCCGATGCCGCCGATGTGAACCTTCTGCCCGTTCCAGGTGACGGTGCGGACGTAGATGCCGACGTGGCACACGAGACCATCCTCGGGCGTCTCGATCAGCACGCGCAGGTCGGCATTGGCCCATTTGACGTGAGCCCAGGGCTGCTTCCCGACGACATCAGGTCCGAAGACCGCCTGATGCAGCGGCTGCGCCATCCGCCAAGAGGCGTCGCCGTTCAAAATGTCGATCTCGATGCTCATCGCTCTCTCTTTCGCAGCTCCGCGCAATGGGTGCGTTTCGTTCGGCCATAAGCACCTCAAAGGCAATGAGATTTTACGGCCCGGTTGAAACGCCGACATCCTTGCGACGATTTTATGCAATCCGGCCAAGCCGCCGCACCATGCCTTTTGGAAAATTCGCGGTATTTAACGGCTACGGAACCTTCTATAAGGGGTGACCGTTAAGTCTCGTTCCCCCATCAGTCGCGGACAACACCCATGACCTTTACGCTGCCCCCACTCCCCTACGCCTATGACGCCCTCGGGCAATTCATGTCGAAGGAAACGCTCGAATTCCACCACGACAAGCATCATCAGGCCTATGTCACCAACGGCAACAACGCGCTCAAGGGCACCGAATGGGAAGGCAAGTCCCTTGAGGAGATCGTCAAGGGCTCGTTCGGCAAGAACCCCGCCGTGTTCAACAATGCCGGCCAGCACTACAACCACATCCATTTCTGGAGCTGGATGAAGCCCAATGGCGGCGGCACCAAGCTGCCGGGCAAGATCGAGAAGAAGATCAACGAGGACCTCGGCGGCTTCGAGAAGTTCAAGACGGACTTCCAGGCGGCCGGTGTCGGCCAGTTCGGCTCCGGCTGGTGCTGGCTCCAGGTCAAGAACGGCAAGCTCGAGATCGCCAAGACCCCGAACGGCGAGAATCCGCTGGTGCACGGTGCCACCCCGATCCTCGGCTGCGACGTCTGGGAGCACTCCTACTACATCGACTACCGCAACCGTCGTCCAGATTATCTCAAGGCGTTCGTCGAGAACCTCGTGAACTGGGAATACGTCGAGTCCCTGTTCGACAAGGCCTGAGTTAAGCCTCATCGGAATAGCGAAAGGCGGTCGCTCGTGCGGCCGCCTTTTTGCTGTGCGGAATTCGCAATTCGCCCGCATGGCCCTGCGCGATGTGCGCATCGCTCCCGTCATCGTACTGTTTGCATCGCATCTGCGGCGCCCTTAATCAGGACGGGCATCACCCTCGAGCCGAACGCGCCCGTTGTCAGAACCCTCCCCGAAAGACCCGGCGCCCGCCGAGGACGCGGACGCCGAGCCACGGCCGGGTCGCGTGCGCAAGCCGATCGGCTGGTCGACCATCATCATCGCGGCGCTGGTGGCGGTGAGCGCGGGTCTGGTCTGGCGGCGTGACGGCACCGACGGTGTTCTCGACATACTGACCCACGATCTCTCGCTGTTCGGCGGCATCCTGCCGCGCGTGCTGGCCGGCTGCCTGCTCGGCGCGTTCATCTCCGAGATCCTGCCGCACGAAAAAGTCTCGCGCGCGCTCGGGCCGAAATCGGGCCTGAAAGGCCTTCTGATCGGCACCGCCTTCGGCGCGATCCTGCCTGGCGGTCCCTTCACCGCCTATCCCGTGGCGAGTGCGCTGCTCGCGGTCGGCGCCGATTTCGGTGCCACCATCGCCATGGTCGTGAGCTGGACCCTGATCGGCTATGGCCGGGCAGTGGCCTGGGAAATCCCGATCATGGGTACCGACTTCACGCTGTGGCGCATCGTCATCTCGCTGCCGTTGCCGGTGCTCGCAGGCGCGCTCGGCCGCTTCGTCTACGTCCGGCTTTATCCGAAGCCAGCCATCAAGGACGACGAGAATTGAGCGCCGCGCTTCTGATCGACATCCTGTTGTGGGGCTCGGTGTTCGGCGTCGGCCTGATCGCCTTTCGCCGCGGCCCACCGGTGTTCAAGGCCTCGCTGCGCGAAGGCTCGATGGACTTCATCAACATCGTGCCGCGGATTGCGCTGGGGGTGATCGGCTCCGGCTACATCGCCGCCATCATCCCGCAGGAGGTGATCAGCGGCTGGCTCGGCCCGGACAGCGGCTGGCTCGGGGTCGCGACCGCCGTGGTCGCCGGGGCCGCGACCCCCGGCGGCCCGGTGATCGGCTTCTCCATCGGTACGGTGGCGCTGAAATCAGGCGGTGGGGTGCCGCAGGTGGTTGCCTATGTCGTTGCCTGGGCGCTGTTTGCCTTCCAACGGGTGATTTTGTGGGAAATTCCGTTCATGCCGGCCCGTTTCGTCTGGTTCCGCTGTGCGGTTTCGCTGCCATTCCCGTTCGTCGCCGCCGCCATCGCCATGGTGATCGGCAAGCCCTGAGCCCGGCGTGGACAGGGGTAATGTTATAATATAACGTTTCGGCATGGTTCCCGCCGCGTCCCCAGCCCATCATCACGACCATGCTTATGGCCATTCCCATGATCACGGGCATTCGCACGGACACGATCACACCCACGCGCTTAACACCCACGCCCACGTCCACGATGCGGCCTCTCCGCATCCGGCTCAGGCGGCGCACTGGTCGATCCTGCGCATGACGATGGCCGCCCGCCTCGCGGCCGCGCTCGCGGTCTGCGCCGTGCTCTGGGGCGTGGTCTTCCTGGCGATGAGGTGACCATGGCGGCGCTGCATTTCCACAACGTCACGCTCGGCTATGACCGTCATCCGGCCGTGCACCATCTCAATGGTGAGGTCGCGCCGGGTGCGTTGCTGGCCGTGATCGGCCCGAACGGCGCCGGCAAGTCGACGCTGCTGCGCGGCATCGTCGGCATCCTCAGGCCGCTCGACGGCAGCATCCATCTCGGCGGGCTCGACAGCCGCGATATCGCCTATCTGCCGCAGAGCGCGGAGATCGACCGCAGCTTCCCGATCTCGGTGCTGGACTTCGTTGCCACCGGGCTGTGGCGTGGGACCGGCCTGTTCGGCGGCATCGGCAAGGCGGCGCGCGAAAAGATCCTCCGCGCGATCGCTTCCGTTGGCCTCAACGGCTTTGAAAACCGCCCGATCGGCACACTCTCGGGCGGCCAGATGCAGCGCGTGCTGTTCGCGCGCGTGCTGCTCCAGGACGCGCGGCTGATCGTGCTGGACGAGCCCTTCAACGCCATCGACAGCAAGACCACGGCCGATCTGCTGGCGCTGGTGAAGCACTGGCACGAAGAGGGCCGCACCGTGCTGGCCGCACTCCACGACATGGAGATGGTGCGCACCCATTTCAGCGAGACGCTGGTGCTGGCGCGCGGCCCTGTGGCGTGGGGGCCGACGGCGGAGGTGCTGACGCCGGAAAACCTGCTGGTCGCGATGCGGATGTGCGAAGCCTTCGACGACAGCGCGGCGGCATGCTCGGCCGATGATGCCCGTTCACGGGCGGCTTGATATCCGATGCTCTATGACGCGCTGATCGGCCCGTTCACCGAATTCGAGTTCATGCGACGTGCGCTCGCGGCCGTGATCGCGCTGTCGCTCGCGGGTGCGCCGATCGGGGTGTTCCTGATGTTGCGGCGGATGAGCCTCGTCGGCGACGCCATGGCACATGCAATCCTCCCCGGCGCCGCTGTCGGTTTCCTGCTCTCCGGTCTCAATCTGTTCGCGATGACGGCCGGAGGCCTGATCGCAGGTTTTGCCGTCGCGATCCTCGCAGGCCTCGTCGCGCGCTCGACCGGGTTGAAGGAGGATGCCTCGCTCGCGACCTTCTATCTGGCATCGCTGGCGCTGGGCGTGACCATCGTCTCGATCAAGGGCACCAATATCGACCTGCTGCACGTGCTGTTCGGCAATATTCTCGCGATGGACGACCAGACGCTGCTGGTCGTCGCCTTCAACGCCACGGTGACGCTGCTGGTGCTCGCGGTGATCTATCGCCCCTTGGTGATCGAAAGCGTCGATCCCTTGTTCTTGCGCACCGTGAGCCGGGCTGGCGGGCCTGCGCATCTCGCTTTCCTCGCGCTGGTCGTGATCAACCTCGTCAACGGCTTTCAGGCGCTCGGCACGCTGCTCGCGGTCGGCCTGATGATCCTGCCGGCCGGCATCGCGCGGTTCTGGTCGCGCGATCTCACTGTCATGATCTGCATCGCGGTCGTCGCTGCCGCCGTCTCCGGCTATGCGGGTCTCGTGCTGTCGTTCCAGACCCGTGTGCCGTCGGGCCCTGCGATCATTCTGGTGGCGAGCGCGCTTTACACCGCCTCCGTCCTGTTCGGCCGGGTCGGCGGCGTCGTTAGGCAGCTGTTTCCCGGCCGGCATCTGGAAGCGTGATAGCGATGCGGCGCATCCTGCTTTGTGTGCTTTTGCTGATTGCCTCGCCCCTGCATGGCGCGGAGCAGCTCAAGGTCGTCGCGAGCTTCTCGATCCTCGCCGATTTCGTCCGCAATGTCGGCGGCGACCGGATCAATCTGACGACGCTGGTCGGGGCCGACAGCGACGTCCACGTCTACACGCCCGCGCCAAGCGATGCTAAGCGGATCGCGGACGCAAGGCTCGTCGTCGTCAACGGACTTGGTCTCGAGGGTTGGCTGCCGCGGCTCGTGCAGTCCTCCGGATCCAAGGCGCAGGTGATCACCGCGAGCGCCGGCATCGCGCCGCTCAAGCTCGGCTCTGCCGCAGACCCGCATGGCTGGCAGTCCGTCCCCAACGCGAAGGTCTACGTCACCGACATCGCCAATGCGCTGGCTGCGGCCGATCCTGATGATGCGGAGTTCTTCCGCGCCCAGGCCAAGGGCTATCTGGAAAAGCTCGAAACGCTTGACCGCGAGGTCCGTGAAGCCGTGGCCAAGATCCCGCAGGAGCGGCGCAAGGTGATCTCGACTCATGACGCCTTCGGCTATTTCGCTGCCGAATACGGCGTCCAGTTCATCGCGCCCTTGGGGGTCTCCACGGAAACCGAGCCCAGCGCGCGGGACATCGCCACCATCATCGGCCAGATCAAGGCTCAAAAAATCCCGGCCGTGTTCCTGGAAAATATCAGCGACGACCGGCTGATCCGGCGGATCGCGGCGGAGACCGGCTCAAAAGTCGGCGGGACCCTGATTTCGGACGGTTTGACCGGCGAAAAGGGGCCTGCACCCACTTACATTGATATGGTCAGGCACAATATAAAGGCCCTGACCAGCGCGCTTGACCACTAGGGCAGGGGCCACCCCGCCTCGCGTCGCGCGAAAAGCCCGAAGTCCGGAGTTGTTATGTCTGAAGCGACCGCCCCAAAAATTCCCGTGACCGTCCTGACCGGCTATCTCGGTGCCGGCAAGACCACGCTGCTGAACCGCATCCTGTCGGAAAACCATGGCAAGAAGTACGCCGTCATCGTCAATGAATTCGGCGAGATCGGCATCGACAACGACCTCATCATCGGCGCCGATGAGGAAGTGTTCGAGATGAACAACGGCTGCATCTGCTGCACCGTGCGCGGCGATCTCGTGCGCATCATGGAAGGCCTGATGAAACGCAAGGGCAAGTTCGACGCCATCATCGTCGAGACCACCGGCCTTGCCGATCCGGCCCCCGTCGCCCAGACTTTTTTCGTCGACGAGGACGTGCAGAAGAACGCACGCCTCGACGCGGTGGTCACGGTTGCGGACGCCAAGTGGCTGTCCGACCGGCTCAAGGACGCGCCCGAGGCCAAGAACCAGATCGCCTTCGCCGACGTCATCGTGCTGAACAAGACCGATCTCGTCAGCAAGGCCGAGCTTGCCGAGGTCGAGGCCCGCATCCGCGCCATCAATCCCTATGCGAAACTGCATCGCACCGAGCGCTGCTCGGTGGCTTTGGCGGACGTGCTCGACCGCGGCGCTTTCGACCTCGACCGCATCCTCGACATCGAGCCGGACTTCCTGAATGCCGAGGATCATGACCACGACCATGATCATCACCACGGTCACGACCATCATCACGATCATGATCACGGCCACGGCCTGAAGCACTATCACGACGAGGACATGCAGTCGCTGTCGCTCAAGACCGACAAGCCGCTCGATCCGAACGTCTTCATGCCCTGGCTCCAGAATCTGGTGCAGGTGGAGGGCGGCAAGATCCTGCGCTCCAAGGGCATTCTCGCCTTCCACGACGACGACGACCGCTACGTCTTCCAAGGCGTCCACATGATGCTGGAGGGCAACCACCAGCGGAAGTGGAAGGAGGGCGAACCGCGCGAAAGTCGTCTCGTCTTCATCGGGCGTGAATTGCCGCAAGATCTCATTCGCCAGGGTTTTGAGAGCTGCATCGTCTCGTGATGAAAGAGTTCACGCCGGACCCCGATTCCGCCTCGATCGTCTCCGTCACCGAGCGCGTCAAGCCGCTCGCGCTCGGGATGGTCGTGACCTCCGTGCATTTCCTTGGGCCCCGCGCCGCCTTCGTCGGCGGTGAGGAGACTGTCGCGTTCGTGGATGGCCAGGGTGAGATCAGCAAGGTCGCCGTGCACAGCGGCGGCATTCTCTCGGCCGCCTCCGACGGCAAGCGCCTCGTGATGGGCGGCGACGATGGAAAAGTCGTGTCGCTCGACGCCAAGGGCGAGGTGACGCTGCTTGCGACTGACCCGAAGCGGCGCTGGATCGATGCGGTGGCGCTGCATCCAGACGGTGCCTATGCCTGGTCGGCCGGCAAGACCGCTTTCTTCAAGAGTGGCAAGAGCGAGGAGAAGTCGCTCGATGTGCCCTCGACCGTTGGCGGCCTTGCGTTTGCGCCAAAGGGCCAGCGTCTCGCGATCGCCCATTACAATGGCGCGACGCTGTGGTTTCCCAACATGGCGGGATCGGCCGAATTCCTGCCCTGGGCCGGCTCGCATCTCGGCGTCACCTTCAGCCCGGACAACAAATTCCTGGTCACCACGATGCACGAATCGGCGCTGCACGGCTGGCGGCTTGCCGACAACAGGCACATGCGCATGACCGGCTATCCCGGCCGCGTCCGCTCGATGTCGTGGAGCGCGGGCGGCAAGGCGCTGGCGACCTCGGGCGCCGACACGGTGATCCTGTGGCCGTTTGCCAGCAAGGACGGGCCGATGGGCAAGGAGCCCGCGATGCTCGCGCCGCTGCAAGCGCGCGTGTCGGTGGTCGCCTGCCACCCCAGGAACGACATCTTCGCCGCCGGCTATAGCGACGGCACCGTGCTGATGGTGCGGTTGGAGGATGGTGCGGAAATCCTTGTCCGCCGCAATGGCACGCCGCCGGTGGCCGCGCTCGCCTGGAACGCCAAGGGGACGCTGCTGGCGTTCGCCGACGAAAATGGGGACGGCGGGCTGCTGGAGCTTTGATCTGTCATCGTTCCGGCCGTAGATGGGGCCATGCGGTTTCTGACAACCTTCCAGATCGCTGACTTTGCGGACACGCTGGTCAGCCTGTTCACGGCTTTCGTCCTGGGCACGCTGATCGGTGCCGAGCGGCAATACCGGCAGCGCACCGCGGGCCTGCGTACCAACGTGCTGGTCGCGGTCGGCGCCGCCGCTTTCGTCGATCTCGCCATGCACCTGACCGGCGCCGACGGCGCGGTGCGGGTGATCTCCTACGTCGTCTCGGGCATCGGGTTTCTCGGCGCCGGCGTCATCATGAAGCAGGGGATGGACGTGCGCGGGCTCAATACCGCGGCGACGCTATGGGCTTCGGCCGCGGTCGGCTCCTGCGCGGGCGCCGACATGATTGCCCAGGCGGCGGCGCTGACGGTGTTCGTGATTGCCGGCAACACCATGTTGCGGCCATTGGTCAACGCCATCAACCGCATTCCGCTGAACGAGAAGACCTCCGAGGCGACCTATTACTTCAAACTCGCGGTCGCACCGGACGCCTTGCCCGACATGCGTGACCGGCTCGTCGAGAAGCTCGAGGGCGCAAAATATCTGGTGGCCGATATCGAAATGGTCGAAACCGGGGATGATTTGATCGAGATCGTAGCAAAGCTGGTCGCGAGCGCCGTCGATCCGAACGAGCTGAATGCGGTGGCGACCGATCTCCAGCACCTGCCCGGCGTCCGCCACGCCACCTGGGAAGTCAGCACCACGGATTGAGCGCGCCAGGCGTCGAGTTCCCGCCACCACGGGCAGGGAACCGCAGACCGGCGATTTAGTTGATCCCGAGGACAAAGGCGGTGATCGACATGCCCGGCCAATATGACAAGCGCAGACTGAAGCTCGACCTGATGGTCGCCTGCTCGCTGTTCGCAGCCGGCGTTGTGGTGTCGGGCATGTCGCTGGCGCAAATCCGCGCCGAGACCCGGATGCAGACCGCCCAGGCGACGCAACCCCTTCAGGGCACGCCGTCCGACGACCAGAACAAGCCTGCCGAAGCCAAGCCCGGCGGCGACCGGCCGACCACGCCCGCTCCGGAGCCCGCGCGGCCCGACCCACAGACGCAAGGGGCTGCCGGCGCGGCCAAACCAGCATTGCCGCCGGCGCCAGCCGAGAAGATAGCGCCTCCGATCGAGAGGAAGTAGGCCCCCTGCATTCCGGGGCGCGCGTAGCGCGAGCCCGGAATCCACTTGTCAGCGGATTCTGTCGCCTGATGGATTCCGGGCTCGCGCCAAGTGGCGCGCCCCGGAACGACGAGCGGAGAGTTGGGTGACGGCTCTCACCGCACCAGTACATTCCGGAACTGCCACGGGTCGCTCGTATCGATATCTTCCGGAAACAGTCCGGGACGGTCGGTGAGCGGCGTCCAGTCGGTATAAAAACCCTTCACCGGCCCGAGATAGGGCAGCTGAATTTCCAGCAGACGATCGAAATCCATCTCGTCGGCTTCGACGATGCCTTCCTTCGGGTTTTCCAGCGCCCACACCATGCCGCCGAGCACGGCGGAGGTCACTTGCAGGCCGGTGGCGTTCTGGTAGGGCGCGAGCCTGCGGGTCTCTTCGATGGAGAGCTGCGAGCCGTACCAATAGGCATTGTTGTCGTGGCCGAACAGCAGAACGCCGAGTTCGTCGATGCCGTCGACGATTTCGTTCTCGTCGAGGATGTGGTGCTTCTCCTGCATCTTCGCGGCGCGGCCGAACATTTCGTGCAGCGACAGCACGGCATCATCAGCCGGATGATAGGCATAGTGGCAGGTCGGCCGGTAGACCGCCGTGCCCGATGCATCGCGCACCGTGAAGTAATCGGCGATCGAGATCGACTCATTGTGGGTGACCAGGAAGCCATACTGCGCGCCGCGGGTCGGGCACCAGGTGCGCACGCGGGTATTGGCGCCGGGCTGCATCAGATAGATGGCGGCGCCGCACCCGGATTCGTGGGTGCGCGCATTCTCGGGCATCCATTTTTCGTGGGTGCCCCAGCCGAGTTCTGATGGCTGCACGCCTTCCGAGAGGAAACCTTCCACCGACCAGGTGTTGACGAAGACATCGGGCTCTTTCGGCTTCTTGGAGCGCTGGGTATCGCGTTCGGCGATATGGATGCCCTTGATGCCGGCCTGTCGCATCAAGTCGGCCCATTCGGCTTTGGTCTTCGGCTTGGGGGCATTGAGCTTCAGATCGGCGGCGACGTTGAGCAGCGCCTGCTTGACGAAAAAGGAGACCATGCCGGGATTGGCGCCACAGCAGGAGACGGCCGTCGTCGAGCCCGCAGGGCGCGCCTTCTTGGCAGCCAGCGTCGCTTCGCGAAGGGCGTAGTTGGAGCGCGCCTCCGGGCCCTTCGTGGAGTCGAAATAGAAGCCGAGCCAGGGCTCGTTAACGGTGTCGATATAGAGAGCGCCGAGCTCGTTGCAGAGCTCCATGATGTCGGTTGAGCCGGTGTCGACCGAGAGATTGACGCAAAAGCCCTGGCCGCCGCCTTCGGTGAGCAGCGGGGTCAGCAACTCCCGATAATTGTCCTTGGTCACGCCCTTCTGGATGAAGCGCACATTCTGCTTCTCGCAATGGGCCTTGCGCCCCTCGTCCTTCGGATCGATCACGGTAACGCGCGACTTGTCGTAATCGAGATGCCGCTCGATCAGCGGCAACGTGCCTTTCCCGATGGAGCCGAAGCCGACCATGACGATGGGACCAGTGATCTTCGCGTAGATCTGCGAGGCGGGGCTCATGGGATGGTTTCTCCGGAACGTGCTGACGAACAAATGGTGAGGATGGCTCAGGCGCTGCGGCGCTTGGCAGTGACTTCGATCTCGACCTTCATCTCGGGCTTGGCGAGGCCGCTGACGACCAGCAAGGTCGCGGCCGGCCTGATGTCACCGAGAACCTCGCCGCAGACGGCGAAATGGGCATCGATATAGCTGGCGTCGGTGACGTAATAGGTTGCACGGACGATATCGGCCATCTCGAATCCGCCCTCCTGCAGGGCGGCTTGGATGGTCTTGAAGCAGTTGCGTGACTGGCTCGTGACATCGGCCGGCATCGTCATCGTGGTGTAGTCATAGCCCGTTGTTCCCGCGACGAAGGCGAACTCGCCGTCGATCACGGCGCGGCTGTAGCCGACGGTCTTCTCAAGCGGAGAGCCGGTGGAGATCAGGCGACGGGACATGGTCGTGGGCCTCGACTGAAGGGGGCGTTTGGCGGGTTAAAGGGCGTTTCTCAGGCCCGCGCAACCCTAAAGCAAAGGGCACGCGCGAGCATCTCTGCTCGCCGCGGCTTGGTTGTCGCCATCATGGCAATCCCTTACGCCGCGCGCGCCTCGAGGCCGCGAACTACCCTCCGTTTGGGCAGGGTCGCGCCAGTCGGGACGATCATCCCCGCGGCGCCATCCAGCGCACCGGCCGTGAATTCGATCGCCAGCAGGCGGTCGCGCTCGAATGGGCCGGGCAGCGACAGCTCGCCGGTCTTCTCAGGCGAGAAGCCGAAGCGGGCGTAATAAGGGGCATCGCCGAGCAGGATCACGGCGGCATGCCCGCGCGCCCGGGCGACAGCCAGCGCTTGTTGCATCAGCGCGGCGCCGATCCCGAGCTCGCGGCAGGCAGGGTCCACCGCCAGCGGTCCGAGGACCAGAGCGGGCCTGCCTCCGGCGCTGACGTGCCACAGCCGCACGGTTCCCACGAGCTTCCCCTCGCGCATCGCGGCCAGCGCAAGGCCGGCAGCGGGTGCGCGTCCGTCACGCAGGCGCTGACAGGTGCGGCCATGGCGGTTCTCGCCAAAGGACGCATCGAGCAGCGCTTCACGCATCGCAACGTCGCCAGCACGCTCGCTGCGGATCGCGAACGGAGCGGCTTTCGAGGTGGGGGCAACCTGTGTCTTCCGAAGAGCAGTCATGGCGCGTCAGTCCCCGCTTGAAACGGACGTGCGCAAAGCACGCCGGTCCAAGGCGTCGTCAGAAATCGAAATGTCAGGGAGGGAGCCGGCAAGCCGGCTCCCGGGTTCGTCAGGCCTCGGACGAGAGGCGGATCAGATGTGGTAGGTCTTCAGCGGCGGGATGCCGTTGAACGCCACCGCCGAATAGGTCGACGTATAGGCCCCGGTGCCTTCGATCAGCAGCTTGTCGCCGATCTCGAGCGTCACCGGAAGCGGATACGGGTTCTTCTCGTACAGCACGTCGGCGCTGTCGCAGGTTGGCCCAGCGAGCACGCACGGCGTCATGTCCGCGCCGTCATGCGGGGTGCGGATGGCGTAACGGATCGACTCGTCCATGGTCTCGGCGAGACCGCCGAACTTGCCGATGTCCAGATAGACCCAGCGCACCTCGTCCTCGTCGCTCTTCTTCGAGATGAGCACGACCTCGGACTCGATGATGCCGGCGTTGCCCACCATGCCGCGGCCCGGCTCGATGATGGTCTCCGGAATCTGGTTGCCGAAGTGCTTGCGCAGCGCGCGGAAGATCGAGCGCCCGTAGGTCACCACCGGCGGCACGTCCTTCAGGTACTTGGTCGGGAAACCGCCGCCCATATTGACCATGGTCAGGTTGATGCCGCGCTCGGCGCAGTCGCGGAACACCTGCGAGGCCATCGCCAGCGCACGGTCCCACGCCTTCACCTTGCGCTGCTGCGACCCGACATGGAAGGAGATGCCGCACGGCTCCAGGCCCAGACGCTTGGCAACGTCGAGCACGTCGACGGCCATCTCCGGATCGCAGCCGAACTTGCGCGACAGCGGCCATTCGGCACCGGCGCAGTCATAGAGGATGCGGCAGAACACCTTTGCGCCGGGCGCGGCACGGGCGACTTTCTCGACTTCGGCGGCGCAATCGACCGCGAACAGCCGAATGCCGAGCGCGAAGGCACGCGCGATGTCGCGCTCCTTCTTGATCGTGTTGCCGAAGGAGATGCGGTCGGGCGTCGCACCGGCGGCCAGCGCCATCTCGATCTCGGCGACCGTCGCGGTGTCGAAGCAGGAGCCCATGGAGGCGAGCAAAGCCAGCACTTCCGGCGCCGGGTTCGCCTTGACGGCATAGAACACGCGGCTGTCTGGCAGCGCCTTGGCAAAGGTCTGGTAATTGTCGCGCACGACTTCGAGGTCGACGACGAGGCAAGGCTCGGTGTCGAGGCCCTCGCTGCGGCGGTTGCGCAGGAATTCCTGGATACGGTCGGTCATAGCACTCTCCCAAACGGCCCAGCGACGGGGATCCGTTCAAAAAATGACGTCGGATAAGAGCGCTCCGGCCAAATCGCGCGATGGAGGCGCGACGAGCCAAAGACTCACATCAGACTGTGCTGCCGTGGATTGGTTGGGAATGTTCCCGCCCGCACACCTGGCAATGAAGGACAAGCCTTTTCAGTAGCCCGCGCCGGCGTTGGACTGCCGGTAGAGACCAAAAAAGCCCGATCCGTCGTTGCTTTAAGTCGCGTCCCCCGTTGAGAGCGGGGTGCGCCGGTTCGCCTCCGGCTGCCAGTCACGGTTGCAAAGAGCAAAGTCACCTTCGACAAGGCATCTCTTTGAGAGAGATGCTGGACGCTCCGGGTTTGCTTTCGTCTTCCGGCTATGAGCCTTCCGACTTCCGCACTTCCGAAGAGCCCCTCGGCTTCTTCACCCCTTGGCGGCTGTCCGGCCTCTTGTCCGGATACCTACCGACTGACACACGACCACAGGCACGTGCGAAATTGGGCAATCCGCACATAAGTGTTTTGACTCTGCTTCGCAAGAGATTTTTTAGCCTGCGAACAGAATTGCCTAACATCTGCTTGCGCAGTGTTGCGCGAGCGACGCGGAAGATGAACGCGCGTTAAGTTTTCTGCGCGCGTGTCTCTCGCACGCCTACGCGCTTCAGCCGCGCTTCGTGAACGGCTCGACGCGCTGAGCGGCGCGGATGAAGGCAGTCATCACGAACACGCCGAGTGCAAACAGCGCGGCCTGAAGGATGTGCGTGCCCTGCTCGCCCAGCCCGAACAGGATCGCGAGCGCCCAGCCGCCAGCAAACGCCGCGCCGAACACCTCGGCGCCGATCAGGATGGCGGCGCTGATGACGGTGATGACGCTCGGCCAGACGATCCGACGGGAAGACGAGGAGGTCGCGTTCATGAGCTCAGGGGTCCTAGGCTTGGAGGGCCGCAATCTCCCCGAAAAGGCAGCCGGGAGCAAGGGCAAATGGCCCAAAAAAGCCCCATCGCGTGCTATAGCTGGCCGCAACAATCGAGCCACAAATCGGGACTTGTAATGTCAGAACCCCGCCAAACTACGGACTCCGAGACCAACCCGCTGCTGAAGGCGTGGGTGACGCCATTTGCGACCCCGCCCTTCGACGAGATCAAGCCGGAGCACTTCCTTCCGGCCTTCGAGCAGGCCTTCGCCGACCACTCCGCCGAGATCGCAGCGATCACCAACGACCCGACCGCCGCCGACTTCGCCAACACCATCACGGCGCTGGAGCGCTCGGGCAAGCTGCTCAGCAAGGTCGCATCGGTCTTCTACGACCTCGTCTCGGCGCACTCCAACCCAGCCATCCTGGAGATCGACAAGGAGGTTTCCTTGCGGATGGCGCGGCACTGGAATCCGATCATGATGAACGCCGTGCTGTTTGGCCGCATCGCTCAGCTGCACGAGAACCGCGCCAATCTCGGTCTGACACCGGAGCAGCTCCGCCTGCTCGAGCGCACCTACACTCGCTTTCACCGCTCCGGCGCCGGCCTCTCCGAAGAGGCCAAGGCGCGGATGGCGGAGATCAACGAGCGGCTCGCCCAGCTCGGCACCAGCTTCAGCCATCATCTGCTCGGCGACGAGCAGGAATGGTTCATGGAGCTCGGCGAGGCCGACCGCCAGGGCCTGCCGGAGAGTTTTGTCGCCAGCGCCAAGGCTGCGGCAGAAGAACGCGGCATGGCCGGCAAGGCCATCCTCACCCTGTCGCGCTCCTCGGTCGAACAGTTCCTGAAAAGCTCGGCCCGGCGTGACCTGCGCGAGAAGGCCTACAAGGCCTTCACCGCGCGGGGCGACAACGGCAATGCCAACGACAACAACGCGACCATCGTCGAGGTCCTGAAGCTGCGCGAGGAGAGCGCCAATCTCCTGGGTTATCCGACCTTCGCGGCCTACCGGCTCGAGGATTCCATGGCCAAGACGCCGGAAGCGGTGCGCGGCCTTCTGGAGCGGGTCTGGACGCCCGCGCGGGCGCGAGCGCTCGCGGATCGCGACGACATGCAGGCGCTGATCACCGAGGAGGGCGGCAATTTCAAGCTCGCCCCCTGGGACTGGCGCTTCTATGCCGAAAAGCTGCGCCTTCAGCGCGCCAATTTCGACGACGCCGCGATCAAGCCGTATCTAGCGCTCGACCACATGATCGCCGCCGCCTTCGATTGCGCCACGCGCCTGTTCGGCGTCACCTTCGCCGAGCGCAAGGACGTGCCCGTCTGGCATCCGGACGTCCGGGTCTGGGAGATGAAGGGGCGGGACGGCAAGCACAAGGCGCTGTTCTATGGCGACTACTTCGCCCGGCCATCCAAGCGCTCCGGCGCCTGGATGACCTCGCTGCGTGATCAGCAGAAGCTCGACGGCGAGGTCGCGCCGCTAATCCTCAACATCTGCAACTTCTCCAAGGGCGCGGATGGGGAACCCTCGCTGCTGTCGCCCGACGATGCCCGCACCCTGTTCCACGAGTTCGGCCACGGCCTGCACGGCATGCTCTCCAACGTGACCTATCCGTCGCTGTCGGGCACCTCCGTGTTCACCGACTTCGTCGAATTGCCCTCACAGCTCTACGAGCACTGGCAGGAGCGGCCGGAGGTGCTGCAGCAGTTCGCCCGCCACTACCAGACTGGCGAGCCGCTGCCGGACGATCTGCTGCAACGATTCCTGGCCGCGCGAAAATTCAACCAGGGTTTCGCCACCGTCGAGTTCGTCTCCTCGGCGCTGATCGATCTCGAATTCCACACCCAGCCGGCCTCCGCCGCGCAGGATGTCCGCGCCTTCGAGAGACGCGAGCTGGAGAAGATCGGCATGCCCGAGGAGATCTCGCTGCGTCATCGTCCCACGCAATTCGGTCACATCTTCACCGGCGATCATTATGCGGCCGGCTATTACAGCTACATGTGGTCGGAGGTGATGGACGCCGACGCCTTTGGTGCATTCGAGGAAGCCGGCGACATCTTCGATCCCGCCGTCGCAAAACGCCTGCACGACGACATCTACTCGAGCGGCGGATCGGTCGATCCGGAAGCCGCCTATGAGGCCTTCCGCGGCCGCCCGCCGGAGCCGGATGCGCTCTTGCGTCGCCGCGGCCTGCTTGACGCCCCGAAGGCGGCCTGATGGGCACGCGGGCCCTGTTGGGGCTGCTGCTCGCTGTCGCCCTGTCGCTCACCTCGGGCGCGGCGCAGGCGCATCCGCATGTCTGGATCACCGCGACCAGCGAGCTGCTCTATGCCGCGGACGGCAGCATCACCGGCGTGCGCCACGCCTGGACGTTTGACGACATGTTCTCGGCCTATGCGGTGCAGGGGCTCGAGAGCAAGGCCAAGGGCGCCTATACGCGCGAGGAGCTGGGGCCGCTGGCGCAGACCAATGTCGAGTCGCTGAAGGAATATGCCTACTTCACCTTCGCGCGAGCCGACGGCAAGAAGGAGCGATTCCAGGAGCCAGTCGACTATTTCCTCGACTACAAGGATACGGTCCTGACCCTGCACTTCACGCTGCCGCTGAAGAACCCGGTCAAGCCCAAGCAATTGATGCTCGAAGTGTTCGACCGCTCCTTCTTCATCGACTTCCAGATGGCCAAGGACAACCCGGTCAAGCTGGTCGGCGCGCCCGCCGGCTGCCAGATGAAACTTGACCGGCCGAGCGACGGCACCGCCAGTGCCCAGAAGCTCAACGAGCAGACCTTCATGAACGGCGAGAACACCAATTTCGGCATGATGTTCGCCAACAAGATCACGGTGGATTGCCCTTGAAGCCGCAACTCACGCCATTGGCGCGCGGGCTCGCCGTCTGCGCCGGCGTTCTTTTCGTCGTGGCCGCGGCCGACGCCGCACTCCACGATCTCCTCGCGCAGAACCCTTTCGGCGCCCCAAGATCCGCGCCGGCGGCTGAGCCTGAGGCCAGTGGCCTCATCGGCTGGCTCTTGGCAAAACAGTCGGAATTCTATCGCCAGATGTCTGCGACGATCCGCGCCGCGAAGTCCGACGGCTCGGCGGTGTGGACGCTGCTCTTCATCTCCTTTGCCTACGGCATCTTCCACGCGGCAGGCCCGGGCCACGGCAAAGCGGTGATCGCCTCCTATCTCGTCGCCAATCGCGAGACCGCCCGGCGCGGCATCGTGCTGTCGTTTGCCTCCGCGCTGATGCAGTCGCTGGTGGCGATCCTGATCGTCGGCATCTCGGCCTGGGTGCTGAATGCGACCGCCAAGACCATGTGCAAGGCGGAAGGCGCGATCGAGATCGCAAGCTACGCGCTGATCGCGCTGTTCGGCCTGCGCCTGGTCTGGGTCAAGGGCCGCACCTTCATCCGTGCGCTGCAGGCGGTTCAGCCGGCGCCCGCGATCGCGGGTGTGCCGCATCACGGTGATCACGACCATCACCACCATCATGATGTGCATGACCATCATGACCACGATCACCATAATCACGCCCATCACGATCACGGGCATGACCACGTCCATGACGAGCATTGCGGCCATTCCCACGGCCCCACGCCGAGCGAGCTCGCCGGCCCCGGTGGCTGGGGGCGCGGCTTAGCCGCCATCCTGACCGTCGGCATCCGCCCCTGTTCGGGCGCGATCCTGGTGCTGGTGTTCGCGCTGGCCCAAGGCCTGTTCTGGGCCGGCATCGCCGCGACCCTGCTGATGGGGCTCGGCACAGCGATCACGGTCGCGGCCATCGCGGTGGTCGCCGTCTCCGCCAAGGACATCGCCGCCCGCTTGAGCGCCGGACGCGACGGCAACGGCGCACTGTTCATGCGCGGCATCGAATTCGCCGCCGCTGGCCTCGTGCTGCTGTTCGGTGCGGGCCTGTTGTTGGGTTACATCGCGGCCGAACGGACGACGTGTTTTTGAGTTTTTCCCTCTCCCCTTGTGGGAGAGGGTGGCTCGCCGCGTAGCGGCGAGGCGGGTGAGGGGTTGTCTCCGCGAGCGATCCTCTTGCAGCTGCGTTCGCGGATAGAACCCCTCATCCGGCGCTTCGCGCCACCTTCTCCCACAAGGGGAGAAGGAAGAAAAAGAATCACACCGGCAGAAACCGCTTCAAGGCCGGCATGAAGAAGATCCCGAGATTGATCGCAAAGCCGATGCTCCAGAGGATGGAGCGCAGCGTCGGGCGGTTGCCGAGATAGGTCAGCACATAGGCGATCCGTACGATCAGGAACAGCACCGCGAGCTCGTCGATCAGGCGCTGCGGCGAATCCCTGTATTCGGCCAGCAGCACCGCAAAGGCGAAGAACGGAAAGGTCTCGATGCCGTTCTGGTGCGCGCCGAGCGCGCGCTGCGCGATGGCGTCCTCGAAGAAAGCGGGGTCGCGCGGCCGCGAATTGTCGAAGCCGCGAAACCTGATCCATTTGACCGAGACGATCGTCACCAAATAGAGCAGCAATGCTCCGAAGACGCACCATTCCGCGAGTGTCATCTTTCCTCCCCGCCTCGGTGCGACCCTAGCGAAACCGGCCTGATCTTGACAAGCTCGGGGCAACGCGCGACCCAACGAGGCATGACAATCCTGGCCCCTCTCAAAACCACGAAGCCGCTGCCCCAGTCCGGCCAGCCGCGCGTCGGCGTACTCCTGGTCAATCTCGGCACGCCCGATACCGCCGACGCGCGCGGCGTGCGGGTGTATCTGAAGGAGTTCCTCTCGGACGCCCGCGTCATCGAGGATCAGGGCTTGATCTGGAAGGCGGTGCTGAACGGCATCATCCTGCGCACCCGCCCCCGCGCCAAGGCGCGCGACTATCTCAAGATCTGGAACACCGAGAAGAACGAGTCGCCGCTCAAGACCATCACGCGCTCGCAGAGCGACAAGCTCGGAGCCATGCTGTCGGACCGCGAGCAGGTCACGGTGGAATGGGCGATGCGCTACGGTAATCCCTCGATCAAGTCGGGCGTCGATGCACTGATTGCGAAGGGCTGCGACCGCATCCTTGCCGTACCGCTCTATCCGCAATATTCCGCCGCGACGTCGGCCACCGTCTGCGACGAGGTGTTTCGCGTGCTTGCGCGGCTGCGTGCGCAGCCGACGCTGCGGGTGACGCCGCCTTATTACGAGGACGAAGCCTACATCGAGGCGCTCGCCTCCTCGCTCGAGACGCATCTGGCGAGCCTGCCGTTCACGCCGGAGCTGATCGTCGCCTCCTTCCACGGCATGCCGAAGGCCTATGTCGACAAGGGCGACCCGTATCAGAGCCAATGCGTCGCGACCACGGAGGCGCTGCGGCGCCGGCTCGGCATGGACGAGACAAAGCTGCTGCTGACCTTCCAGTCGCGCTTCGGATTCGACGAGTGGCTGCAGCCCTACACCGATAAGACCATGGAGCGTCTGGCGAAAGAGGGCGTGCGTCGTATCGCGGTGATCACGCCGGGTTTTTCCGCCGACTGCCTCGAGACGCTGGAGGAGATCGCGCAGGAGAATGCCGAGATCTTCGAGCACAATGGCGGCGAGCAGTTTTCCGCGATCCCCTGCCTCAACGACAGCGCCCCCGGCATGGATGTGATCCGAACGCTGGTGCTGCGCGAGCTCCAGGGCTGGATCTAGTGAGCCTGGATCCGAGGAGCGCCCCATGAACCGCCGCGAGGTTCTGGCGCTTCTTGGGGTGACCGCGGCGCTGCCGGCCTCGGTGCTGGCGCAGCAACCGAATGCGACGCGCCGGCTCGGCGTGCTCTCGGTCACTGCGGCGGACGACGCGATCGGGCAGACGCGTAGCGCGGTCCTGGTCGAGGCGCTTGCCGGGCAGGGCTGGAAGGAGCACGGCAGCCTTGAGATCGATTGGCGTAACGGCGGCGGCGACCGTGCGCGCATCGCGCAACTCGCCGACGAACTCGTGGCGCTCAAGCCCGACATCCTGCTTGCGGTCGGCACGCCCTCGGTCGAGGAGCTGCGCCGGCGCACGACGACGATCCCGATCGTTTTCGCCGTCGTCACCGATCCGGTCAGCCAGGGCTTTGTCCAGAATCTCGCCCATCCCGGGGGCAATATCACCGGCTTCACCGATTACGACGGCCCGCTGGCCGGCAAATGGCTTGAGATGCTGACGCAGGTCACGCCAAGACCGTCCCGTGTGTTCGTGGTCTACAATCCCGCCACCGCGCCGTTCGCGCCCCTGATGCTGCGTACGATCGAGGACGCTGCGCGGACGCTTCATGTGATGGTCGAGCCCACGCCCGTCCATGACGCAGACACGATCGCGGCGCTGGTGTCGCGCAAAGACGGCGGCTTCCTGATCCTGCCGGACTTCTTCACCATGGCCAACCGCGCCCATCTGCTCGCGGCGATTGCCGAGGCGCACGTGCCCGCGGTGTTCTGGAGCCGCAGTTTCGTCGAGGACGGCGGGCTGATGTCCTATAGCACCGACAGCGCCGAGCAGCTCCGCCGCGCCGCAGGCTATATCGATCGCGTCCTGAAGGGCGCGCGGCCTGCCGACCTGCCGGTGCAGAACCCCACCAAGTTCGAGCTCACGGTCAACCTCAAGGCGGCCAAGGCGCTTGGCGTCACGCTTCCGCCGGGCTTGCTCGCAATCGCGAACGAAGTCATCGAATGAATTCGGCTGTGACGGACGACATGTCCGGATTCGTTAACTTTCGCCGCTAGGTTTGCGCCCGCACGTTTCAAGAGCCTTTCGGAAATACATATCATGGCCGTTCCCTCCAAGCGCGTCTTGTGCAGAATCGTGCTGATACCGACGTGAATCGCGACCGCTGAACCGGTAGGGTCGTGATCCCGACCAATGACAGCGCGGAAAAGGCCTTTTCCCGACAATCCTTTCCGCCTTGGAGGAAATATGAGCGGTTTCGACATTTTCGCGATTGTCCTGGTTTTGCTCGTCATCGTCACGCTGGTGGCCGGCGTAAAGACGGTGCCGCAGGGCTATGATTGGACCATCGAGCGGTTCGGCAAATACACCCAGACGCTGAGCCCCGGGCTCAATCTGATCGTGCCCTATTTCGATCGCGTCGGGCGCAAGATCAACATGATGGAGCAGGTGATCGACATTCCCGAGCAGGAGGTGATCACCAAGGACAACGCCACCGTGACGGTCGACGGCGTCGCCTTCTTTCAGGTGTTCGACGCCGCCAAGGCGAGCTACGAGGTCTCTAACCTGACCCAAGCCGTCACGGTGCTGACCATGACCAACATCCGTTCGGTGATGGGTTCGATGGATCTCGACCAGGTGTTGTCGCACCGTGACGAAATCAACGAGCGCCTGCTGCGTGTGGTCGATGCCGCCGTCTCACCCTGGGGCCTGAAGGTCAATCGTATCGAGATCAAGGACATCGTGCCGCCGGCAGACCTCGTCGAAGCCATGGGCCGACAGATGAAGGCCGAGCGCGTCAAACGCGCCGACATCCTTCAGGCTGAAGGTGCACGCCAGTCCGAGATCCTGCGCGCCGAGGGTGCCAAGCAGGGCCAGATCCTCCAGGCGGAAGGTCGCCGCGAGGCCGCCTTCCGCGACGCCGAAGCACGCGAGCGGTCTGCGGAAGCCGAGGCCAAGGCGACGCAGATGGTCAGTGAAGCCATCGCCAAGGGCGATGTCGCGGCGCTGAATTATTTTATCGCGGACAAATATATCAAGGCGTTCGGGCAGCTCGCTGAGTCGCCGAACCAGAAGGTCATCATGCTTCCGGTTGAAGCGATGAGCATGCTGGGCTCGCTCGCCGGCATCGGCGAGATTGCGAAGGCGACGTTCGGCGAGAGTGCGGCATCCGCCGCTGCCGCCGCTCGTCGCGGTTCGGTGCCGACGACCACCGGCAGCACGCCGCCGGCGGTGCCGCCGCGGCAGGGGTAAAGCGCATGCCCCGGAAAAGTGGACACCGGTTTTCCGACAAGGGCATGCGCCATTTCAAAGAGGTCGTGTCATGACCGACATGTTCGTATCGCTCGGCACCTGGAACTGGCTGATCTTCGGCTTCGTCCTGATGGCGCTGGAGGTGCTGGCGCCGGGAATCTTCCTGTTCTGGCTCGGGCTCGCCGCGTTGCTGGTCGGCCTGATCTCGTTCGGGGTAGCGATATCCTGGCAGATCCAGCTCGTGATGTTCGCGATCTTCGCCGCCGCAGCCGTGCCGGTATGGCGCCGGCTCGCCCGGCCGAAGCCGGATGCAATTGCCGCCAGCCCCTTCCTCAACAAGCGCGCGGATGCGCTGCTCGGCCGCGAGTTCACGCTGGAGAAGCCGATCGTCGACGGCAACGGCACGATGCGTATCGGCGACACGGTCTGGCGCGTCGCGGGCCCAGATACGCCGGCGGGCACGCGTGTGAAGGTGGTGCAAGTGGACGGTGCGAATCTGACGGTGGCAGCGGCGTAGTCTTATCTTACCTCGCCCCGCTTGCGGGGAGAGGTCGGATTGCATCGAAGATGCAATCCGGGTGAGGGGGAGTCTCGGCGAGTCCGTCTCTCACCTTGCTTGCGGAGCAGCCCCTCACCCCAACCCTCTCCCCGTAAGAACGGGGAGAGGGAGAACAGCAGTCTCAACCCTTCTTCCACCGCTCCGCAAGCTGGTGCAGCGGCATGAACGTCTCGCACAATTCCCGCCCGAGCGCCGTCAGCCCGTAACCGCCGGCTTCGCCCAGCTCCACGAATCCGGCCTCGCGCAAATCGTCCAGCCGCGCCTGCAGCACCGTCGGCGAGGCCTCGTCGCAGGCGGTGCGCAATGCGCGCGAGGTGAGGGGGGCATCGCGCAGCTCCCACAGGATTCGCAGGCTCCAGCGTCGCCCCAGGATGTCGAGCAGCGCCATGATCGGTCGCCCGGAGCGCGAGCCACGGACGCTGCGCGATCTGGAGGAGGTCTGTTTCGCCATCGTCGCCCTCTTGCGTGTCGCTACAAATAGTGTAGCGTTGCGCTACAACAAATGTAGCAAGAGAGACGGCTGATGTCCCAGGCCACACCGCGCATTGCCCCGCTCACCCCGCCTTATCCCCCGGAGATCCAAGCGCAGTTCTACCGCATCATGCGCGGTGCGCCGCCGTTGCTGCTGTTCCAGGTGATGGCGGGCCACACCCGCGCCTGGGACAAGTTTCGCGCCGGCGGCCTGCTCGATCCCGGCCCGCTCTCGTTGCGCCAGCGCGAGATCGTCATTGACCGCACCTGCGCGCTGAACAAATGCGAATATGAATGGGGCGTGCACGTTGCGATCTTTGCCGCGCCGGCGGGACTGAGTGAGCCGGAGGTGCGTGCCACCATGCAGGGCGATGCGACGTCGCCGTGCTGGTCCCCGGCCGAGCAGGCGCTGATCGCCGCCGTTGACGCGCTGCATCACCGTGCGTCGCTTGACGACGCCGAATTCGCCGCGCTGTCGGCGCATTACGACGAGGCGCAGATCCTGGAGATCATGTTGCTGTGCGGCTTCTACCGCACGGTGTCGTATCTGGCGAACGGGTTGCGGTTGCCGCTGGAGGAGACGGCGGCAAGATTTCCTGCGCCGCTCTAACCGCCGTCATTGCGAGCGTAGCGAAGCAATCCAGAATCTTTCCGCGGAGGCAGTCTGGATTGCTTCGCTGCGCTCGCAATGACGAAAGAGAAAGGGACGCGCTACGCCACGCCCGCCCGCAGCAGATCGTGCAGGTGCACGATACCCACCACCTTGTCCGCCTCGGTCACGACCAGTGTCGTGATCTTGCGGGTGTTGAGCACCTCGATCATCTCGGTGGCCAGCATCGAGGGTGGCACGGTCTTCGGCTGCCTGGTCATGACGTCATCGACCGACGCTGTCAGCAGGTCCGGCCGCATGTGGCGGCGCAAATCGCCGTCGGTGATGATGCCGACAGCCTCGGCTGCATCGTTGACGATGCAGACGCAGCCGAGGCCCTTGGCCGACATCTCCATCACCGCGTCCGACATCTTGGTGCCGAGCGGCTTGAGGGGGATCTCCGCGCCGGTGCGCATGTAGTCGCGGACGAATTTCAGCATGGCGCCGAGCTTGCCGCCCGGGTGGAAGTGCGCGAACTCCAGCGCGGTGAAGCCGCGGCCTTCGAGCAGGGCGATCGCGAGCGCATCGCCGATCGCAGCCTGCATCAACGTCGAGGTGGTCGGCGCCAGATTGTGCGGGCAGGCCTCGCGCGCTTTCGGCAACTCGATCACGATGTCGGCCGCTTGTCCCAGCGAGGATGCCGCGTTTGACGTCACCGCGATCATCGGGATGGCGAACCGGGCGGAATAGTTCACCAGTGTCTTCATCTCCGGCTGCTCGCCGGACCAGGACAGCGCCATGATGACGTCGTCGGTGGTGATCATGCCGAGGTCGCCATGGGCGGCTTCGGCGGTGTGCACGAAGAAGGCGGGCGTGCCGGTCGAGGCCAGCGTTGCCGCGATCTTGCGCCCCATATGGCCCGATTTGCCGAGCCCGGTGACGATGACGCGGCCCTTCGCGTTGCGGATCAGATCGACCGCCTGGGCGAAGCTCGCGCCAAGCGGGCCGCGCAGGGCGACGGCGAGCGCATTGATACCGCCGCTCTCGGTTTCCAGCGTGCGGAGTGCGGATTCGACGCTGTCGGGAATGGGGCCGGATGATTGGGTCATCAGCGGTTTCGAACTCGGCATGTTCTGGTCCAGGGAGGAGGGGTGTTCGCCCGTTGGCGCCTGCTTAGCACGCCACGGCCTTCGAGGCGACGAGGGCGCCCCAACCCTCAACCGGTCGTTAACCATAATTGTTTTAACTCCATTAACGATGGTTCCCGTCGATCGGTGGGGGCAATCGCGAAAGTGTTTGATTTCGTTGGAGTTCTTCCATCGTGGGGTCGTCTCCAGGCACGAGCCGGAGCAAGCGCGCGCATTTCCTGCGCGCGGCTTTGCCGTGCTTTGCGCTGACGGTCCTCGGAAGCGCCCCCGTGGCCGCCCAGAGCCTCACCCCAGACCTGTTCAGTCCCAACCGCGGTGGCTTCGCCTCGCCCGACACGCTGCCGACGCGCCGCACCGCGGGCGTGCCGCAGGCACCGTCGGATGCACTGCCGACGCTGCCCGACCCCAACGCCGATTTGCGCAAGCGCCAGCAGACGCCGGCGCGCCCAGGCCAGAACCCGAACAGCCAAAACCCGACCAACCCAAACCCGACCAATCAGGTCCCGATCTACGGCCTGCCCGCTGCCAATGGCGCCAGCGCCTCCGGCTACGATTCACTCAACCGCAAGCGACAGCAGCCGAAGCTCTATCCCGGACAACCGAAGCCGAAGCGCCCGGTCGGCCCCGGCTCGCCAGTGCCCCCGGCGACGCCTGAGCGGACGCTCGGCCCGCCGCGCATCGCGCCGCCGCCGTCCGAGACCGCGCACAAGACGCCGGTGCCGCCGGCGCTGGCCGGCAACGTCCCCGGCCAGCCGCTGCGCCGCCGCCTCAAGCTCGACGAGGATGCGTTCGGCGCGGTCGGCGACTATGCCGGCAGCTTCCTGATCAAGGGCGGGCTTGAGCTCTCCACCGGCTACGACACCAACCCGGCGCGTTTGAACAAGCCGGTCGGCTCGCCGGCCTATGTCGTCGCGCCCGACCTGCTCGTGGTGTCCGATTGGGAGCGCCACGCGCTGGTCGCGGATCTGCGCGGCTCGTTCTCGGGCTACACCAACAACATGCCGGCGACGATCGACGGCTTTGCCTCGCCCTCGCCGGTCGAGGTCGACCGCCCCGACTTCAACGGCCATGTCGACGGCCGCATCGACGTCAATCGCGATCTCAAGCTGACCACGCAGCTGCGCCTGCGGCTCGCCACCGATAATCCCGGCAGCCCGAACGTGCAGGCCGGCCTGCAGAAATATCCTGTTTACGCGACCTATGGCACGACCGTCGGCTTCGACCAGACCTTCAACCGCTTCCAGGTCGCGGCCGGCGCCACCGCGGATCGCACCGCCTACACCAACTCAAAACTCACCGACGGCTCGACCTTCAGCAACGATGACCGCGACTTCAACCAGTATGGCGGCGTGGGGCGCTTCTCCTACGAGCTGAAGCCGGGCCTGAAGCCGTTCGTCGAGATCCAGGGCGACACCCGCGTCCACGACCAGGCCGCCGACCGCAACGGCTTCTTCCGCGATTCGAACGGCGGCTACGCCAAGGTCGGCACGTCCTTTGAATTCTCGCGCATCCTCACCGGCGAGGTCTCGGTCGGCTATTCCGCGCGCAACTATGTCGACCCGCGCCTGAGCCAGCTCGCGGGCTTCCTGACCTCGGGCTCGCTGATCTGGAACGCAAGCGGCCTCACCACGGTGAAATTCGCCACCGACACGCAGATCGCCGAGACCACCATCCCCGGCTCCTCCGGCGTGCTGGTGCATACCTACGGGATCGAAGTCGATCACGACTTCCGCCGCTGGCTTACGGCAGTGGGCAAATTCACCTACGGCACCTACGACTACCAGGGCCAGAATCGCAATGACAAGACCTACTCGTTCGAAAGCAATTTGATCTACAAGCTCAACCGCAACATCTGGATCAAGGGCACGCTCCGCCACGACATCCTGGATTCGAACCAACCGGGGTCAAGCTCGCAGGGCACGGTGGTGATGGTCGGGGTGAGGCTGCAGAATTGAGGAGAAGCCACTATGGCACCTCGAATTACTTTAGACATCAATTCGGCCGGTGAATTCGAGCTATGGCTTAATCCCGAAGGCCGAGACCTTTTAGTCAAGGAACTGCTGGCCCTGAGTGAGACCAACGAGCACTTTAACTTGATGCCAAGTGAAGTAGCATCGGACGTTGAGGTTTCGACGCGTCCCTATCGACCGAGCGACAAGCTTCTCGAATACGGTAAGGTGCTGTTCCGACTTGACGAGTGGGACGCACGGCACTTTCCGCACGTCCTTGACTGAAGTCTGCTCGCTGCCCCTCACTCCGCTGTCATGCCCCGGCTTGACCGGGGCATCCAGTACGCCGCGGCCGCTCGGTCGATAACAAATGTCTCTGGGATACTGGATCGTCCGCTTTCGCGGGCGATGACACCGTCTGCAATCTGGCGGCGGAGCTAGCGCCTACCGCGGCAGATCCGTCTTCCCCATCAGGAACGTATCAATCGACCTGGCACACAGCCGGCCCTCGCGGATGGCCCAGACTACCAGCGATTGGCCGCGGCGCATGTCGCCGGCGGTGAACACGTTCGGGCGCGAGGTCTGGTAGTCGAGCGTGTTGGCCTTGACGTTGCCGCGGGGGTCGAGCTCGACCGAGAGCATCTTGAGCAGGCCCTCGTGCACGGGATGGACGAAGCCCATCGCGAGCAGGACGAGGTCGGCATCGAGCTCGAACTCGGTGCCGGCGATCGGCTTGAACTTGTCGTCGACGCGCACGCAATGCAGCTTCTTGACCTTGCCGTTCTCGCCCGTGAACTTCTGCGTCAGCACGGCGAACTCGCGGACCGCGCCTTCGGCCTGGCTCGACGACGTCCGCATCTTCAGCGGCCAGTTCGGCCAGGTCAGGCCCTTGTTCTCGTGCTCCGGCGGAGCGGGCATGATCTCGAGCTGGGTCACGGAGAGCGCGCCCTGGCGGAGCGAGGTGCCGATGCAGTCGGATCCGGTGTCGCCGCCGCCGATGACGACGACATGCTTGCCGGCGGCGAGAATCTCCTGGACGCCGTTCAACGGCTCATTGGACACGCGCCGGTTCTGCTGCGGCAGGAAGTCCATGGCGTAGTGGATGCCGGCGAGGTCGCGGCCGGGGATCGGCAGGTCGCGCGGGGCTTCGGCGCCGCCGGTCAGCGCCACGGCGTCGTACTCGTTGAGCATCTCGCGCGGATCGACATTGCCGTCGCCGCCGACATGGCTGTTGTAGTGGAAGGTGACGCCTTCGCCTTCCATCTGCTTGACGCGGCGGTCGATGACGCCCTTCTCCATCTTGAAATCGGGGATGCCGTAACGCAGCAGGCCGCCGGCCTTGGCGAACTTCTCGAACAGATGTACGTCGTGGCCGGCGCGTGCGAGCTGCTGCGCGCAGGCCATGCCGGCCGGACCCGAGCCGATCACCGCGACCTTCTTGCCGGTCTTGTGGGCGGCAATCTCGGGCTTCAGCCAGCCATTGTCCCAGGCGCGGTCCACGATCGCGCATTCGATGGTCTTGATGGTGACGGGGTTGTCGTCGATATTGAGCGTGCAGGATGCTTCGCACGGCGCCGGGCAGATGCGTCCCGTGAACTCCGGGAAATTGTTGGTCGAGTGCAGATTGCGTGAGGCTTCTTCCCAGTTGCCCTGATAGACGAGGTCGTTCCAGTCCGGGATCTGGTTGTTGACCGGGCAGCCGGGCGTGCCTGGCGAGACCGAGCCGGTGCCGTGGCAATAGGGAATGCCGCAGTTCATGCAGCGCGCGGCCTGGTCGCGCGTTTCCTTCTCGGAGAGGGGGACGACGAACTCGTGGAAATGCTTCACGCGCTCGGCGACCGGGGTGTACTTGCGGTCATGCCGTTCGATTTCGAGAAAACCCGTGATCTTGCCCATTAAACCCGAAGTCCCTGCCGTCTAATCGTTTGTTGTTTCCTCACCGTCATTGCGAGGAGCTCTTGCGACGAAGCAATCCAGTCTGCTTCCGAGTAGAAAGTCTGGATTGCTTCGCTGCGCTCGCAATGACGGGGTGTGATGCTCAGGCCCCGATCGCGATTTTCGGCTCGGCGTCCGCGTTGGCGGCCATCTCGCGCAGCGCGCGCCGGTATTCGACCGGCATCACCTTGCGGAATTTGGGCAGCCAGTCCTTCCAGTTGGTCAGGATGTCGGCGGCACGCCTGGAGCCGGTCGCTTTCGCATGGCGCGTGATCAGGACGTGGAGCCGCTCGACGTCGGAGGCGAGCAGGTCCTTGAACACGTCGACCCGGCCGTGCGCCTCGAGGTCACCGGAGTGGTGATAGGTGCCGGCGTTGATCAGCTCCTCCGACAGCACCGGCTCGAGTTCGACCATCGCCATGTTGCACAGCCTGTCGAAGTCGCCGGTCTCGTCCAGCACATAGGCGATGCCGCCGGACATGCCGGCCGCGAAGTTGCGTCCGGTCTTGCCGAGCACGACCACGATGCCGCCGGTCATGTATTCGCAGCAATGGTCGCCGGCGCCCTCGACCACCGCCACGGCGCCGGAATTGCGCACGGCAAAGCGCTCGCCGGCGATGCCGCGGAAGTAGCACTCGCCTTGAATGGCGCCGTACATCACGGTGTTGCCGACGATGATGCTCTCTTCCGGCACGATGCCGCTGTTGGCCGGCGGCTTGACGATGATCTTGCCGCCCGAGAGGCCCTTGCCGACATAGTCGTTGGCTTCGCCTTCGAGCTCGAAGGTGACGCCTTGCGCCAGCCAGGCGCCGAAGGCCTGGCCCGCGGTGCCCTTGAGGCTGACATGGATGGTCTCATGCGGCAGGCCGGCATGGCCGTAGATCTTGGCGACCGCACCCGACAGCATCGCGCCCGCGGAGCGGTTCGTGCTGTTGATCTTGGCCTCGATCTTCACCGGCGCACCGCGGTCGAGCGCAGGCGTCGCCTGCTCGATCAGCGTGCGATCGAGCACCGCTTCCAGATGATGGTTCTGGCGCTCGGAGTGATAGATCTTCTGGCCCTTCTCTTCCTTCTGCTTGACGAAGAGCTTGGAGAAGTCGAGGCCCTTGGCCTTCCAGTGCGCGACCAGCTTGGTCTGGTCGAGCAGCTGCACCTGGCCGATCATCTCGTTGAAGCTGCGGAAGCCGAGCGAGGCCATGAGCTCGCGGACCTCCTCGGCGACGAAGAAGAAGTAGTTGATCACATGCTCGGGCTGGCCGGTGAAGCGCTTGCGCAGGACGGGGTCCTGGGTCGCGACGCCGACCGGGCAGGTGTTGAGATGGCACTTGCGCATCATGATGCAGCCGGCCGCGATCAGCGGCGCGGTGGCAAAGCCGAACTCGTCGGCGCCGAGCAGCGCGCCGATCACGACGTCGCGGCCGGTGCGGAAGCCGCCGTCGACCTGGACCACGATGCGGCTGCGCAGCCGCTCGCGCACCAGCGTCTGGTGGGTTTCGGCGAGGCCGATCTCCCACGGTGACCCCGCGTGCTTGATCGAGGTCAGCGGCGAAGCGCCGGTGCCGCCCTCGAAGCCCGCGATGGTGACATGGTCGGCGCGCGCCTTGGCGACGCCCGCGGCCACCGTGCCGACGCCGATCTCCGAGACGAGCTTGACCGAGACCGCGCCGTCCGGATTGACGTTCTTGAGGTCGTAGATGAGCTGCGCCAGATCTTCGATCGAGTAGATGTCGTGGTGCGGCGGCGGCGAGATCAGGCCGACGCCCGGCGTCGAATGCCGGACCTTGGCGATGGTGGCGTCGACCTTGTGGCCGGGCAGCTGGCCGCCTTCGCCGGGCTTGGCGCCCTGCGCCATCTTGATCTGCATCATGTCGGAGTTGACGAGATATTCCGTGGTGACGCCGAAGCGGCCCGAGGCGACCTGCTTGATCGCCGAGCGCATGCTGTCGCCGTTCGGCATCGGCTTGAAGCGGTCGGCTTCCTCGCCGCCTTCGCCGGTGTTCGACTTGCCGCCGATCCGGTTCATGGCGATCGCGAGCGTGGTGTGCGCCTCACGCGAGATCGAGCCGAAGCTCATCGCGCCGGTGGCGAAACGCTTGACGATGTCCTTGGCCGGCTCGACCTGGTCGAGGGCGACAGGCTTGCGCTTCTCTTCGTCTGCGTTCTTGATCCGGAACAGGCCGCGCAGCGTCAGGAGACGCTCCGACTGCTCGTTGAGGATCTTCGCGAAAGCGCGGTAGCGTTCCAGCGAATTGCCGCGGGCGGCGTGCTGGAGCAGCCCCACCGACTCGGCGGTCCATGCATGGTCCTCGCCGCGGCTGCGATAGGCATATTCGCCGCCGACATCGAGCGAGGTCTTGTAGACGAGCGCATCGCCGAACGCGTCGGCATGACGGCGCACCGCCTCTTCGGCAATCTCGCCAAGACCGACGCCCTCGACGCGGGTGTGCGTGCCGGCGAAGAACTTGCCGACGAATTCCGCCTTCAGGCCGATGGCGTCAAAGATCTGCGCGCCGCAATAGGACTGGTAGGTCGAGATGCCCATCTTGGACATCACCTTGAGCAGGCCCTTGCCGATCGACTTGATGTAGCGCTTGACGATCTCGTAGTCGTCGAGCGAACCGGGCAGGCGGTCCTTCATCGCGATGATGGTTTCGAACGCCAGATACGGATTGATCGCTTCCGCGCCGTAACCGGCCAAACAGGCGAAGTGATGCACTTCGCGCGGCTCGCCGGATTCGACGACGAGGCCGACAGACGTGCGCAATCCGGTACGGATCAGATGATGATGCACGGCGGCGCAGGCCAGCAGCGACGGGATCGGAACCCGGTCGGTGCCGACCATGCGGTCGGACAGGATGATGATGTTGACGCCTTCGCGCACCGCGCTCTCGGCGCGCGCGCAGAGCTCGTCCAGCACCTGGTCCATGCCGGCCGCGCCGAGGCCGGCGTGGAAGGTGGTGTCTAGCGTGCGCGACTTGAAGTGCGACTCGGCGACCTCGGAGATCGAGCGGATCTTTTCGAGGTCCGCGTCGGTCAGGATCGGCTGGCGCGCTTCGAGGCGCTTGGTGGTGGCAAGGCCTTGCAGGTCGAACAGGTTCGGCCGCGGTCCGATGATGGAGACGAGGCTCATCACCAGCTCCTCGCGGATCGGGTCGATCGGCGGATTGGTGACCTGCGCAAAGTTCTGCTTGAAGTAGGTGAACAGCGGCTTGGCCTTGGCCGACAGCGCCGAGATCGGCGTGTCATTGCCCATCGAGCCTGCGGCTTCCTCGCCGGTGGAGGCCATCGGCGTCATCAGAATGGTGATGTCTTCCTGGCTGTAGCCGAACGCCTGCTGGCGATCGAGCAGCGACAGGTTGGAGCGCACGCCGGTGGTCGGCACCTTCGGCAGCTCTTCCAGCACGATCTGGGTCCGCTCCAGCCACTCGGTGTAGGGATGGCTTCTGGCGAGCTCGGCCTTGATCTCGTCGTCGGGGATCAGGCGGCCCTGCTCGAGATCGACCAGCAGCATCTTACCGGGCTGCAGGCGCCACTTGGTGATGATCTGGTCCTCGGGAATCGTCAGCACGCCCATCTCGGACGCCATCACGATGCGGTCGTCCTTGGTGACGAGATAGCGCGCGGGCCGCAGGCCGTTGCGATCGAGCGTGGCACCGATCTGGCGGCCGTCGGTGAAGGCGATCGCGGCGGGGCCGTCCCACGGCTCCATCAGGGCTGCATGATATTCGTAGAAGGCGCGGCGCTTCTCATCCATCAAGGGATTGCCGGCCCACGCCTCCGGAATCATCATCATGACGGCGTGGGGCAGCGAGTAGCCGCCCTGCACCAGGAATTCGAGCGCGTTGTCGAAGCAGGCGGTGTCCGACTGGCCTTCGTAGGAGATCGGCCAGAGCCGGTTGATGTCCTTGCCGTACAGCTCGGAGCTCACCGAGGCCTGGCGCGCCGCCATCCAGTTGACGTTGCCGCGCAGCGTGTTGATCTCGCCGTTATGCGCGATCATGCGGTAGGGATGCGCCAGCGACCACGCCGGGAAGGTGTTGGTCGAGAAGCGCTGGTGAACGAGCGCGAGCGCGCTCTCGAAGTCCTTTTCGTGCAGATCGGGATAGTACTTCCCGAGCTGGTCGGCGAGGAACATGCCCTTGTAAATTACGGTACGGCAGGACATCGAGCAGGGATAATAGCCGGCGAGCCCGCGGTCGCGGCGCTGATAGATCGCCTGCGAGATCGACTTGCGCAGGATGTAGAGCCGGCGTTCGAAATCGTCTTCGGTCTTGGCGGTGCCGTTGCGGCCGATGAACACCTGCATGCAGGCGGGCTCGGTCGGCTTAACGGTGACGCCGAGCGAGGAATTGTCGGTCGGCACGTCGCGCCAGCCGAGCAGTGTCAGGCCCTCTTCCTTGATCTGGTCGGCGATGATGCTCTTGATGACGTTGCGCCAGGCGGTGTCGCGCGGCATGAACAGCGCGCCGATGGCGTATTCGCCGGGATTGGGCAGCGCGAAGCCGAGCTCCTTCGCCTTGCGGCTGAAGAAAGCATGCGGGATCTGCACCAGAATGCCGGCGCCGTCACCGGCGCGCGGGTCGGCGCCGACGGCGCCGCGGTGCTCGAGGTTGCAGAGGATGCTGAGCGCGTCCGCGACGATCTCGTGCGACTTCTGGCCCCTGATGTTGGCGATGAAGCCGACGCCGCAGGAATCCTTCTCCAGGCTCGGATCGTACAGGCCTACGGCCGGCGGGCGTGAATTGTGTTCCTGAATCGGATCGGCCGTTTTCGAGGCGACCGTCGCCGACAGTTGCTCTGCCACGATGTTTCCGCGCTCGACTTGCGACCCGTTCATGTCCTCGTCCTCTCCATGCGGCAAGCTGCCTCACCGCCATCTTCGGCGCACCTTGGGCGTCCCGCGGCACCCGCTTCTGGGTCACCGCTCGTCCGCTCGCGAGCCGCATTTTCTTAAATTCAGGCCAAGGCGTTCTTCGTCCCCGAGAACGGCTTTGCCTGTTGCCTTCTTGGCGCTCGAAAGCACCGATTTTCGTTGCAATCCCTATGCCGGAACCGCAAGCAAAATTGAGACAGTCTTCCTGTCCTAATCATCACCTTGCCAAATTTTTGTCTATCACACAAGCGCGCGCAAGTCCCGATTCCCCATATCTCCATCAATCGCTTTCCAGAAGTTGCGCGGCCCCGGTTTTGAAGCAAACGCGCCCTGATCCGGCCCCGCCGACGCCGGAATCCCCAATGAAGCTTCGGATCAACCCTTTGGAAGGCGCGCCACGCCGCAAGAAGCGAAAGAGCGCGATCCAGCCGGGGGCCTGACAGGAGCGTCTCGACCATGAAGTTTTTCACAGGATGTGTGGCCGCCGCAACGCTGGCGCTGGCCGCGACCACGGCTCAAGCGCAGGTTCCAGCGCGAGGGGCGATGATCGCGGTCTCGGATTTCGACGGGCCGTATGCGTCGCCGGAGGCCGCGCCGCTCCCGCCGCCGCGCTATGGCTATGGCTATGGCTACGAAGAACGCGGGCCGGCTCCGGTGCTGCTGCCGCCGACCGAGGTCTACGCGGTGCTGCGCGAGAATGGCTTTTCTCCGCTGGGCATCCCGCGCCTGCGCGGCAGCGTCTACACCATCGCGGCGATCGACCGCCGCGGCGAGGACGGCCGGCTGGTGATCGATGCCCGCGACGGACGGATTTTGCGCTTCATGCCGGCTGCCGACGCCTATGGCATGGCGCCAGGCTACGAGCAGCCTGCGGTTGCGCCTTACCGCCCGCAAAGCGCTCTGCCGCCGCCGACCTTGGTCCGCAGCGGTCCGCCCCGCCCACCGGCCCCGATCCCGCATGTCGCCAGCCGCCCCATGCCGCTACCGAAGGCCGCCCCGCCGCGCGAGGCGCCGGTCGCCGCCGCTAAGCCAGCCGAACCCGCGACGCAGCAGGTCCAGGCGCCGCAGGCACAGCCTGCGACGCAGACCGCGGCCGCCGTGCCGTCCAACAAGCCCGCTGAGGTCGCACCGCAAGCCGCCGCGCCAACCGTAGGTCAGGTCAAGCCTGCCGCGACGATCCTGCCTACGCAGGAGATGCCGGCGGCACAGGGGCTGGACTAAGCGCGGGCGTTTGATGCGATGGCCCGCATCACGCCAACGGTGTGCGGGGGGGGGGGGGGGGGGGGGCGGGGGGGGGGGGGGGGGGGGGGGGGCGGCCCCGCGGGGGGGGGGGGGGGGGCGGGGGGGCGGGGGGCCGCGGGGGGGGGG
>NZ_JBVVPT010000004.1:161151-323898 GCF_055811715.1 Bradyrhizobium sp. WSM4872
CGCCACCGCCCCGGGGGGGCGACTACGGGGGGGGTTTTGTTGCGAGGGCCCGAACCCCGCAAAGGGGGGGGGCGGGGGTTGCGCCTGGCGGACGTTGGGGAGAGAGTGGAGCAAAGCAAAAGGCGCCTGAGCATTCAGGCGCCTTCTGCACCATGACAAGCGCCACTCAGCTGCGGCCATACCCCGCCGCTTCCAGGATCAAATTCGCCACGTCCTTCGGATGCGACACCAACGAGAGGTGTCCGGCATCGAGCTCGATCGTGGTTGCGTTCATGCGCTTGGCGAGGAAGCGTTCGAGATCCGGATTGATCGTGTAGTCGTTCTTCGATACCACGTACCAGCTCGGCTTCGAATGCCATGCCGCCTCGGTGGTGCGACCGGCAAAGATCGAGGCGGCGGTCGGCCATTGCACGGCGTAGAGCTCCTTGGCCTGCTCCGGCTTCACGCCATTGGCGAAATACTTCAGGAAGGCGTCTTCCGAGAGCTTGGTGTAGCCGTCGCGCTCAATGATGCCGGCACGCACGGGGCCGGTCGGGAATTGCTTCGACAGCGCGACAAAATCCTCGCTGGCATCGGGCGCACGTGCGGCGACATAGACGAGACCGGTGACCTTCGGATCGGTGCCGACCTGGCTGATCACGGTGCCGCCCCAGGAATGCGCGACCAGCACGGTCGGCCCCTCCTGTTCGGCCAGCACGCGCTTGGTCGCCTCGACGGAGTCCGCAAGCGACGACAGCGGATTTTGTACGGCAGTGACGTTGAGGCCAGCGGCCTGAAGGATCGGGATCACCTCGGACCAGCTCGAGCCGTCGGCCCATGCGCCGTGCACCAGCACGACGTTCCTGGCCTTCACGGTCTGCGGCGTCTGCGCGTGAGCGAGGCTGAGCGGGGCCGCCAGCAGGCTCGCGGCGACGAAAAAGCTGCGCCAGAAAGTCATGATCGTTCTCCGTCTTGTTTTCGGTTCGATAGCCAAATGACGACGCGCGGGGCGACGGCGTTACGCCAATTCACCGCTCTGTGATGCGGTGCAACACCCCAGCAACGCAGTCCAGCAATCGCTGACGTCCCGGCAAAGGCCGAGACCATCGGCGCAGGGAAGGTATGGCGGATATCCCGTTCGGTATTCCGTCCCCGCACGATTCTAGGTCTCGCGGTAGGATTTCCTGGTTTCGCGGGGACGAGGAGAGCCGAACAAAAACAAAAAAACGCCCCGGGGCACCGGGGCGTTTTCGCAACCTGGAAGTGACGTCCGTGATTTACGCGGCTACGGAGTTCTCGATCACCTGTGCGCCCTGCGCACCGGTGTTGATCGCGATCTGGCGCGGCTTCTTCGCTTCGGGAATCTCGCGGACGAGGTCGACATGAAGCAGCCCGTTTTCGAGCGAGGCGTTCTTCACCTGCACGAAGTCGGCAAGCTGGAAGGCGCGCTCGAAGGCACGCGCGGCGATGCCGCGGTACAGCACTTCGGCCTTCGAGTTCTCGTTGGCGACTTTCTCGCCCTTGATCGTCAGCGTGTTTTCCTTCGCGACGATGGAGAGCTCATCCTTGGCAAAGCCCGAGACCGCAACAGTGATGCGGTAGTCGTTCTCGCCGGTGCGCTCGATGTTGTAGGGGGGATAACCGGGGCTGCCGTCCGAACCGGCCTGGTCGAGCAGGTTGAAGAGGCGGTCGAAGCCCACGGTGGAACGGTAGAAGGGGGTCAGGTCGTAGGTACGCATGGTCAAGTCCTCCATTGAGCGACTGTTTGAGTAACCCGCCCGCCAATCGGGCCGGGCTTTCGTCTGTGTGCAGCCTGATGTTCCGGTTCCGAAACACTGGTAGCGGCCTGCACCAAGGTGATATGGGTTGACGAGAACGGCGTTCAAGAGGGCGGATACTTGGCCTTTTCGGCGCTCCCGCCCCCTGATTTGCAGCACTTCGTGCCCAAGCCCTCCCCATCATGACGCTGGTCTCGATACCATCCAATCCCGTTCCCGAAGACGTCGTCAGCGGCACCATCAAAACCCCTGATGGCGTCGAGCTGCGCTTTGCGCGCTGGGCGCCGCCGGCGAACCGCAAGGGCACCGTCTGCGTCTTCACCGGACGCAGCGAGCAGATCGAAAAGTATTTCGAGACCGTGCGCGATTTGCGCGACCGCGGCTTTGCTGTGGCGATGATCGACTGGCGCGGCCAGGGCCACTCCTCGCGCCGTCTGCGCGATCCGCGCAAGGGCTATGTTCGCGACTTCGCCGATTTCGAGATCGACGTCGAGACCTTCGTGCAGCAGGTGGTGCTGCCGGATTGCCCGCCGCCCTTCTTCGCGCTCGCCCACTCCATGGGCGGCACGGTGATGCTGCGGGTGGCGCATGCGGGCAAGCGCTGGTTCGACCGCATGGTGCTGTCTGCGCCGATGATCGACCTCCCCGGCCGCGCCACCTCGTTTCCGGCGCGGGCTCTGCTGAAGACGATGCGCGTGTTGGGGATGGGCGGCCGTTATGTTCCCGGCGGCAGCGACCAGATCACCGGGCTCAATCCCTTCATCAACAATCCGCTGACCAGCGATCCCGTGCGCTATGCGCGCAATGCCGCGATCCTGGAGGAGGATCCGACCCTCGGGCTGGCGTCACCGACGGTTGCGTGGGCCGATACCGCCTTCCGCGCGATGAACACCTTCAAGGGCAAAAACTACCCGTCCGAGATCCGTCAGCCGATCCTGATGCTGGCGGCCTCCAGCGACACCGTGGTCTCGATCGCGGCGATCGAGGAGTTCGCCTATCATTTGCGCGCCGGGTCCCATCTCGTGATCGCCGGCGCCAAGCACGAGATTCTCCAGGAGCAGGACCGCTACCGCTCCCAATTCTGGGCAGCCTTCGACGCCTTCGTGCCGGGCACGCCGCTGTTCAAGTGAGGATTTGAAGTGAATGGCTGCTGCGCGCGAGGTGCGCTCCCTCGCCTCGCTTAGTTCGCAAGACCCTCATGGTGAGGAGCGCGGAACGCGCGTCTCGAACCATGAAGGCCCGGCTCTCGCCCGCGGCTATCTTTGGAGACGCCCGCTTGTGCGGGCTCCTCAGGATGTGGGCGGCGTGCTTGGGACAGAGCTCGACTACAGCGTTTTCAGATACTCGATCAGATCGTAGCGCTCGTTGTCGTCCTTGAACACGCGACCGATGACGCCGGGACGTTTTTCCTCGCCCGGCTTGCGCTCGAAGGAATGGCCGAGCACGCTGTTGCCCTGGATCGGATCCTTCTCCGAGCCCGCCGAGAATTTGGTTTCACCCGTCTTGCATTTCTCGTCGGCGGTGACCGCAAACCCGACGGTGATGGGATCATAGTCGCGGCGGCCCATGCAGAATTTTTGCGGGCGCTCGCTCGCAGGCTTCAGCAGCCAGTAGAGAGACGGCACCGAACCGTTGTGCAGATAGGGCGCCGTGGCCCAGATGCCGTTCAGCGGCCGTGCCCGATAGCGTGCTCCCCCCACCGGATTGAGGCAGTTCTTGCGCGCCAGATTCCACAATTTCGCCCGCTCGGCGTCCGGAGTCTTCTCGTCGTCCATCCATTTGCGGGCGACGAGATCCACCACCGTCATCAGCCCGAGCGCATATACCATCTCGGTCGGCGAGCTCGCGGTCGAGACGTCGCATTGCCACCATTTCTGGAGGTCGGCCGTATTCACCTTCAGGAAGCCGGGCAAATCGACGATCCTGTTGCTGAGCACGAGCGACTGTTCGGGATCCGTCTTGATCTCGTCGAGAGGGATCGTCACCGCGTTCAGCACCTTGCTGTCGCCGCTCGGCTCCCAATGTCCCGAAGACCAGAAAGCCGGGGTGTCGATCGCCGGCAAATGGCATCCGGAACACATCTCAGCGTAGATCTTGCGGCCATTGTCGATCTTCTTCTGATCGAGCCTCCAATTGTCGCCGAGGATCTGCGAGGGCCATTTCGGCGCCAGCAGGCCGCCGAACTTCGGACCGGTGGAGGGATCTGCCGTCTTGAACGGATCTGGCCCCCTGAGCATGTCCTCGATCCAGCCGAGCGTGTTGATATGAACCGAGGAGCGCCACAGCCTGTCCTCCGGGTAGGCGTCGGACAGGTTGAGCAGCGCGGTCACGCCGAGGGCTTCGCCGGCGTTGCGGATCAGCGGCTGCTCGATCGAGGCGTCGTACTGGGCGAACTTGAACCAAGGCACGGTCCAGATCGGGGGATAGCTGACCGGGGCATCCTGGGCGTGCAGGTTCTTCTCGAATCCCTTGAGCCCGCTCAGCGCGAGATCCTGAGAAAACACCTGATTGCCGATGCGATTGAGAGCGTCGAGGCGACCGAACCCCTCCTCGGTGTCCTGCTGCTGCCTGCCGTTCCAGGTCTTCTTGGCTTCGACCGTCTTTTGCTGGAGCTGCGCCCAGTCGATCAGGAAGTTGCCGATCGCGCTGAGCTTCTGCTTGAGCGCGTTGCGGTCGGTCTTGCTGGCATCGGGGCCGAGCACGCGATCGGCGAAGCGCTGGAAGCGGAACGGCACGTAGAGCGTGTAGGCGATCGACAGGCCGGTGGAGAGCTCGAGCTTCTTCAGGTCGGTCATGGCCGGGCCGCCGTCGAAACGTACGTCCACGCCCTGGTAGTGGATCTGGCCGGTATGGCAGGCCGCGCAGGTCAGCCCGATCTTGTCCTCCTCGCGACGGCCCGTCGCGGGATCGACGACACCGGTCATCCGTGCGAAGCCGACCGGCAGGCCGTCGACGTTCTCCGCCGGCGTCCATCTGGTCGACCAGTCCGGCACCTGCGTCGTCTCGTAGACATTGGCGTAGCCGAAGCGCCGCAGTGACGTCGCGTCGGTCTGGATCGACTGCGGGCTCGGAATGAACCCGAAGCGCTCGAGATAGGCGCTGTCCGTCATCATGCCCGGCCGAGAGAACAGATGCAGGCGCGGCTGCTCCAGGGCCATGAACCATTCATAGGGCACCGGGAAGGTCGCGGTGCCCTGGCTGGCATGGTGAAACCAGTGCCTGTCCTTCAGTGACCAGTTCTGTTCGAGCCAAAAGGCCGCCTTCGTTTCGGGGATCGTGGGCAAGGGCGGCGGCAGGAGATTCACGAGAATTCCCTTTTGCGGCAGCATGGCACGCACCGGGTCGGGGAATTCGGCGACCGCAACGAGCAAGGCGAGACCGAGGACGACGAGCAGGGCCGCAACCTTGAAGGCGCCCCGCACCACGCGCTGGCAGGTCGACACCGGCTGCGAGACGAGCCGCTGGTTGATGCGAGCAGGGAATTGCCGCTCGTTGAACAGAGTGCGCACGTCGGCCACGCTGAGATAGCGGTCCTCACCCGCGCCCTTGCCCACGATCTTCAGGAGGATCGGCCATTCGAACTTCATCAGCAGGGGGTAGTACCAGCGCGCGGCGCTGCCGGCCCGCTTCAGGTTGTCGCGCATGAAGACGCCGATTTCCGAGGCGTTGAGACCGGGCTCAGAGCCGCCGCCGTTCGGATCCTGGTAGTTCCGGCCGAAGCTCGCAAATCGCGCGAGCTCGTCCTCATCGACCTTGCCGTCGACGCCGAGGACGCGCGAGCCGGCACCGCGCTTGTCGAGAGGGCCGCCACGCAACGCGTCGAGCTGCGCGCCCGAAAATATGCTCTTCAGGATGTGACCGAGACCGTTGGCGATGAGCGCGACGCCGCGGACCTGGATGCGGGCCGAGACCTTCTTCAGCCCGGTCTCGCCGCTCGCATTCGCGATCGTTTGCGACAGCGTGCCGAGCGGGACGGTTCCGCCGTCAACAAACCCCTCGCCGACGAGGCCGCGGAGGAATGGACAAGGATTGTTCGGCGAGACCTGGATCGAGGGGTCGAAGGGGGGCTTCGGAGCGGAGTCATGCATGGCCCAAAATCCTGAAAACGGCGAATCGTGAAATACAGACGCGGCGATAGAGCGCGGAAAGTTCTGACAAACCGACAATACATTATACTACTTCAGCGTGTAGCGGAGTGTGGCTGAATTCACTGTCGTGTCAATCAAAGGCGGAGGGGACATTGCCGCGTGGCCGCGGCTGGCCCTCAGGATTCGACGACGCGTTTGACGTCGCTCGAGACCAGGGTCAGTTTGCCGAGCGGCACGCCCGCATTCAAGAGTCCGGTGCGGTAATGGGCGAGGTCCTCGGGCCGCTTCCAGTGGAAATTGCGCAAATGACGGTCGACATTCAGGGTCGGGTAGTTAGCCATGAGCACGCGCGTCGCCTCGACCGCCTCGCCGGCGCGTCCCAATTGCGCCAGCGCCGCGGCGCGGATCGCCAGCGCCTGCAAATGGTTCGGGTTGATGTAGAGCTGTTCCCGGGCCCATGACAGGGTCGCGTCATATTGGCCCAGCAGATAATGGCTGAAGGCGTTCAGCGCGGCCCATTGGTAGCGCGGATCGCTGTTGTCGCGCTGCGCGGCCATCGAGAACAACTCGATCGCCTCGCGGTGCTCGCCGATGGCGAAATGGCAGATGCCGAGCACGCCGCGCGCGCCGTTGTCGTAGGGGTTGAGCGCGACGGCGCGCTTGGCGGCGTCCATCGCGGCCTCGTAATGGCCCTCCAGCGCGTGGGTCCAGGACAGGATCGAGAACGCAAATGACGAACGTGGGTCGAGCCGAACGCTGGTTTCGGCAAGCTTCATCGCCTCGGCCCACATCTCGCGCGTGCCCTTGACCCAGCCGAAGTGGATGCTCTGGATCTGGATCGTGGCGAGATAGGCGTGCGCAATCGACAGCTTGGGCTCGAGCCTGATGGCCTCCCGGAACAGGTCGACGGCGATAGCCAGGTCTTCCTTGGTTTGCCGATAATAGTGCGACAGCCCTTTGAGGAAGCGGTCCCAGGCGGTGACGTCGGTCGAGAGCCGCGCCGGCGCCGAGGCCTCGGCCCGGACGATCTCGGTGGCGATGGCGGCGGACAGGTTGGTGGTGATCTCGTCCTGCATCGCGAAGAGATCGCCGATGTCGCGGTCGTAGCGGCCTGTCCAGAGCTGCTCGCCGGTCTCCGGCGCGATCAGCTCGGCGGTGACGCGGATCTTGGCTCCGGCACGCCGCACCGAACCCTGGATCAGATAGCTGGCGTCGATCTCCCGCGCGATCAGGCGGGTGCTGACGTTGTTACCCTTGAACACGAAGGTCGAGTTGCGGCTCAGCACGCGATAGAAGGATTGCAGCGACAGCGCGTGGATCAAATCCTCGGTCAGGCCGTCGGAGAAATACTCGTCCTGTGCGTCGCTGAGATTGGCGAAAGGCAGCACGCCGACGATCGCGGTGCGATACTGCTGCGAGAGGGCGGATGCCTCCCTCAGCGCGGGCGCAAGCGCCGGTGCACCCTCAGGCGTCCAGGTCCAGACCCCGATCGGATCCTTGATGTTCTTGAAGCGGTGGTTGCCGGCATCAACCAGCGGCACGGTGAGATGCTTGCCGGCCTCCTTGTAGGCCTTGGCCGAGATCGCGAAGCCGCCGGGGCTCGCCACGGATTCGAGGCGGACGGCAATGTTGACATCGTCACCGAAGACCTCGTCCTCGTCGGCGATGACGTCGCCCATGTGGATGCCGAGGCGAAACTGCATGGCGCGATCGGCGGGCAGATGGTGATTGCGCTCCGCCATCAGCGTCTGCATCGCGATCGCGGCCTCGGTGGCGCCGACGATCGAGGGGAATTCCAGCAGGAAGCCGTCGCCGGTGTTTTTGACGACGCGGCCGCCGTGATTGAGGATGATGGGATGGATCGCACTGCGATGGGCCTTGAAGGCGGCATGGGTGCCGGCCTCATCGGTGCCCATCATGCGCGAATAGCCGGCGACATCGGCGCAGACAATGGCAGCCAGACGTCTTTCCATATTCCGGAGCTCCAAGAGACTTGCAAGAGACTTGGAAGAGATCGAGGACCGGCCACGGCGTGGCAGTTGCCTCGAATCCCACGTTCAAAGAACCCGTTCCTTATAGAGCAGATGAGGCTGAGCGAAAGTACGAACCGCATTGCAAATTCGAGGTAAATCCTCGGCAATCCCGGCAGTGGACGGGGACGAGCGAACCCACTAAGCCGGCCTCTTGGGCCATGGTTGGGCGACGGAGGCACGTAACACATGCTGGGCATTCACGAAATCTGGCTCTTCGTCCTGTCAGGCGTGCTGCTCAACATCACGCCGGGGCCTGATACGGTCTATGTGATCGGCCGCAGCATGCAGCTGGGCTGGCGAGGTGGCGCCGCGGCCGCGCTGGGCATCAGTTGCGGCTGCTTTTTCCACGTCGCGGGCGCAGCGATCGGCCTTTCGGCCCTGCTGATGGCCTCGTCGACCGCGTTCTCGATCCTGAAGCTGGTCGGAGCAGCCTATCTCGTCGTGACCGGGCTTCAGATGCTATGGTCGCGCCCGGTGCCGGCCTCGGCCATCGACGAGCCGGTGCAAAGCTCGCTGCGGCGGGTTTTCCTCCAGGGCGTCTTCACCAACGCGCTCAATCCCAAGGTCGCGCTGTTCTTCCTGGCCTTCCTGCCGCAATTCGTCGCAGCCGACTCGGCGCACAAGCCGCTCGCTTTCCTGACGCTCGGCCTGATCTTCATCTGCACGGGAACGCTGTGGTGCCTGGTGCTGGCGGCGTTCGCGGCAAGGGCCGCCCACCGCTTGCGGAGCTCCGAAGGCGCGGTCGCTTGGGTCAACCGTGCCCTCGGCGGCCTCTTCATCTATCTCGGTATCCGCGTCGCCATGCTGGAGACGCGGTAACGCCCTTTACGCGAATTCCTTCAGCAGGGCGCTGCCGGCGAGATAGAGGCCGAGCAGGATCATCGCGATCAGGAACCAGCGGCGAAACGCTTCCGCCGGCATCCGCGCCCGCACCGTTTGCCCGATGTACATGCCGGCAAACGCGCAGGCCATGCCGACGGCGCCCGGCACCGCATTGGCCGGCGTCAGCAATCCGTCCGCGGTGAGATTGAAGGCGAGCGCCAGTGTCGCTGTCGTGAAAAACACGCCGAGCGCCTGCACCAGCTCGTCCTTTTCCATGCCGATCGCCTGCATGAATGGCATCGAGGGGATCACCTGCACGCCGGTCGAGGCCGAGATCACGCCGGTGACCACACCGACCACGCCGCCGACCCATTTCTCGTTCTTTGGCGCAACGTGGAACTGGAATTTGTTCAGCCCGATGATCGCGTAGACGACCAGGAGCACGCCGAGCACGATCGTGCCGTAGCGCGCATGTGGGCCGGTGAGCGCGCCGGCATTGAGCCAGCACCCGATCACGGTGCCGATCATCAGCGGCCACAGCCGCCTCAGGATGTCACGCAGATGGGGGCCGACGAAAGTCTGCCAGATGTTGGTGACGATGGCGGGCACGATCACGATGGCGATCGCGCGGCTCGGCGCCATGCTCACCGCGAGCAGGCCCATGGACACCGTCGGCAGCCCGAGCCCGACCACGCCCTTGACGAATCCGGCGATGAGGAAGACGGCGGCGATGAGAATGAGGAGCGGGTCGATCATATCTGCACATTGACCGATGCGGCGCGCCGGCACAATCTGTAGGTTGCGGAGAGAGCCTTCGTCTAGAGCGAAGGCTGAAGGGGCCCGGGATGCGCTTCGACCTCGTCGACCTCCAGCTGTTCATCGCGGTCGCCGACCAACGCAGCATCACCCGCGGCGCGGAGCGGTCGCATCTGGCGCTAGCCTCAGCCAGCGCACGCATCAAGGGGCTGGAGGATGCGCTCGGCGTCGCCCTGCTCAAGCGCGGGCGCCGCGGCGTTGAGTTGACCTCGGCCGGCGAGAGCCTGCTCGATCACGCCCGTCTCGTCATTCACCAGATCGACGCCATGCGCGGCGATCTCGCCGGCTTTGCCAGCGGCGTGCGCGCGAGCGTGCATTTCCTCGCCAATACCTCCGGCCTCTCGGAGCATCTGCCGAAGGCGCTCGCCGGCTTCCTGCGCGAGCATCGCGACGTCGCCATCGACATCGAGGAGCGCGAGAGCACCGACATCGCGGCCGCGATCACTGCGGGCGCGGCCGATCTCGGCTTCGCAGCCGAGCATGCGCTGCCCGATCACATCGAGCGATTCGCCTTCAGCGAGGATCGCCTGACGCTGGTGACGTCCAGGCGCGGTCCGTTCGCAGGCCGCCGCGCGATCGATTTCCAGGAGGCGGGCGCTTGCGACTTCGTCGGGCTCACCAGCGCCACCGCGCTTCAGGTGCATATTTCGAAGCACGCCGCCCGGCTCGGCATGCGGCCGCATTACCGTGCGCGCCTGCGCGACTTTGATGCGATCTGCCAGATGGTCGCCGCCGATGTCGGCGTTGCCCTGGTGCCCGAAGCCGCGGCCCGCCGCTGCGCAAAACTGATGCCGCTCGCCATGGTCCGCCTGCGCGATAGCTGGGCCAACCGCAAACTCGTGATCTGCGCGCGAAGCTTCAAGACGCTGCCGCGCCCGGCGAAGATGCTGGTGGAGCATCTGCGGGCGGCGGCAGTGTGAGCTGTGCGCTACTTCGCCGTCTCCACCCCGGCGTCCTTGATCACCTTCGCCCATTTCTTGGTCTCGTCCGCGATGAATGTGCGAAAATGCTCTGGCTCATCGCCGACCAGCGTTGCGCCTTGGGCGGCGAGCTTTTCCTTCACCGCGGGATCCGCCATCGCCTTCGTGGCGAGGGCATGCAGCGCGGTGACGATCTCCTTCGGCGTGCCCTTCGGCGCAACCATGCCGTACCAGTTCTCGATGCGCAGATCGGCAAAGCCGGCTTCCGCCGTGGTCGGCACGTCAGGCGCCGTCGGCGAACGCTCGGCGGAGCCGACCGCGATCGGCCGCAGGGCGCCCGCCTTGATCTGCGGCAGCAGCACGGGGAGATCCAGAAACGTCAACTGCACCTGCTGGCCCAGCAGATCGTTCACGGCGGGAGCGGCGCCGCGATAGGGCACATGCACGATGTCGATCTTTGCGGTGAGCTTGAACAATTCACCGGCGAGATGCGGCAGGCTGCCGGGGCCGGAGGAGGCGAAGTTGAGTTTTCCCGGCTGCGCCTTGGCGAGCGCGATCAATTCCGCGATGTCCTTTGCGGGGACGTTGGTGGCGACAACGAGCATTTCCGGCACGGTCGCAACCAGCGTCACCGGCGTGAGGTCGTTGAGCGTATCGTAGGCGACCCTCTCCATGCTCGGGCTGATCGCCAGCGCGCCGGCGCTGGAGATCGCGATGGTGTAGCCGTCAGCTGCAGCCTTGGAGACGGCATCGGTGCCGAGCACGCCGCCCTGGCCGCCGCGATTGTCGATCAGCACGGGCTGTCCTGATAGCTCCGACATGCGCTGGCCGATCACCCGCGCGATGATGTCGTTGGGGCCGCCGGCCGGGAACGGCACGATCAGCTTGATCGGCTTGGCCGGGAAACTCTGGGCGCAGGCCAGCGTCGGAAACAGAAGCAAGGCCGCGAGAAGGAGCTTGCGACAGTTCGTCATGCAGGCTCCTGTATCGCCTATCCGTTGAGCAGTTTCAGTGCTTCTTCGTGAACCCTGGCGTCGCCGGCTGCGACGATGCGGCCGCCGCCCTGCGCCGGCTTGCCTTCCCAGGTGGTGACGACGCCGCCGGCGCCGGTCACGATCGGGATCAGCGCTGCGATGTCGTAAGGCTTCAGCTCGGTCTCGACCACGAGATCGACGTGACCTGCCGCCAGCATGCAATAGGAGTAGCAGTCGCCGCCATAGCGCGACAGCCGCGCGCCCTTCTCGATGCGGCCGAAGATGGCGCGGTCGCGCTCGTTCATCAGCAGCGGGCTGGTGGTGTAGGTCGTCGCCTCCGACAGCGAAGCACAGCGCCGGACCTGGAGCCGGCGCTCGCCGGAGGGGCCTTTATAATGTGCCGAGCCGCTGTCGCCGGAAAAGCGTTCGCCGATGAAGGGCTGGTGCATCATGCCGTAGACCGGCGTGCCCTTGTGCAGGAGCGCGATCAGCGTGCCCCAGATCGGAAAGCCGCCGATGAAGGATTTGGTGCCGTCGATGGGGTCGAGCACCCAGACATAGTCCGAATCCTCGCGCTCGTTGCCGAACTCCTCCCCGACGATGCCGTGCTGGGGAAAGTTGGCCTTGATCAGACGCCGCATTACCGCCTCCGCGGCGCGGTCGGCCTCGGTCACGGGGTCGAAATCCTTGGTCTTGCTCTTGTCCTCGATCGACAGCGAGGTGCGGAAGAACGGCAGGATGGTTTCGCCGGAGGCGGTGGCGAGCCGTCCGATGAAGGCGGAGAAATCGATCACCGTCACGGCGTATCCTCAAAAAGCGAAAGTCGGGTGAAGCTCACTCCTGCCTAGCTCAAATCGGAAGAATCGTGCAGCGCTGTCTTGCTCTTGCACCCTGGTATTTTGGATGCGGGAAGCGTTCGCCTCGTCGAAGACATCCGCTGGGCAAATATCGATCATTGAGTTGAAACCTTAGTTCCGGGCTTGCCTTGTTCGTATGCAAATGACTATCAACCCATTGAATTTCCTTATCAAAGGAACTGAATCTGGGTTTCTCTGGAAGCAACCGAGCTATGTCCTCATTGCATGGGAAATCGCTCGAAAGCCCTTGCACTTTGTGCGTCGCGGCCGCATATTGTTGCGGTGCGGTAGCGCTTCTCGCGTTACTGCTGCCCTCCTTGGGCGTTTCCTCCCTAGACTTGGGCCGCTTCTTCATTAGAAGCGGCCCTTTTTTCTTTCAGCCTCTCATTTCTTTCAGCGTCGGCTTTCATTTCAAGGCGCGCCGCGAAACGCGCTCGCGCTGATCGCACCCAACACAATCGTTCCAAGGAAACGTCGCGCCTATTCCGCCGCGGCCTGGAACGGGCCGAGATCGCCGAACGGGACCGTGGTCGCCAGCACGTCGGCGAGCACGCCGAAGTCCGACGCCACTTGCGAAAAGCGCGGACTGCGCTCGCGCCGCCGTTCGTCCATGTAGATTGCGCGGTTGAGCTCGAGCTGCACGGCGTGCAGGCCACTGGCCGGGTTGCCGTAATGCTCGGTGATGAAGCCGCCGGCATAGGGCTTGTTGCGGCCGATCGAATAGCCAAGCCCGGCCATGGTCTCTTCGACCCGATCGGGCAATAGCGGCGTGCAGCTCGTGCCGTAGCGGTCGCCGATCACGATGTCGGGCCGGCGCGGCTCATCGCGGGAGACGCCGACCGAGGGCATCGAATGGCAGTCGACCAGGACCACGGTGCCGAACATCTGGTGCACCTTGTTGATCAGCCGGCGCAGCGCGCGATGATAGGGCTTGTATAGCGTCTCGATCCGTCCCAGCGCGTCGTCGACCATGATGCGCTCGCGATAGATCTCCTGGCCGTCGCCGACCACGCGCGGAATGGTGCCGAGCCCGCCGGCGACCCGCATCGAGCGGGTGTTGGCAAAGCTCGGCAGGCGCCCGGTGAACATCCGGGGATCGAGCTCATAGGGCTCACGATTGACGTCGACATAGGAGCGCGGAAAATTGACCCGCACGGTCGGAAAGCCGCGCTCGCTGAGATGGCCGATCAGCTCGTCCATGAAGGAATCTTCGGAACGCCGCAGCGTCGGCAGGTCGATCCTGGAGGCGCTGAGGAATTCGTCCGGATAGGTCGAGCCCGAATGGGGCGAGTTGAAGATAACCGGCGCGCGCCATTGCGCGGGCTCAACGATCTCGAACGCTGGCGACTTGTCGCCGTCAAACCGGGTCATCTTCTCAGGCTTCATCCCTTGGTGTCAGGCTTCGTCCCTTGGCAATCAGGCTTTGCCTCTCGGTATCAGGCTTCGCCCTTAGCGCCGCACGATCCAACAAGCCCCGGCACCGGTCTCAACGCATTGATTCGGCCGATCAGGCGGCTCTTATGTGTCGTCATTGTCCGGAATCGCAACCATCCTGCCAAGCGAAAAGATGAGATCTGCGCTGGAACATGTCTTAACCCTGCGGGCAGCGAGATGGGGACCAGCAGGTACGGCTCGATTGCTTCGAACTGCTTTCAGGTTCACAAGGGGGCCGGCAAGCACAGCCGGCTCAGGGTGAATATTTTCACCCCATATTTACCCTCCGTCGGGCTTAGTGACCTCTGCTGATATCCTCTGGGGATTCGACATTTCCGCCATGCCAAAGATCCTGCTCGCCGAAGACGACAACGACATGCGCCGTTTCCTGGTCAAGGCGCTGGAAAACGCCGGTTTTCAGGTCTCGTCCCACGATAACGGCATGGCCGCCTACCAGCGGCTGCGGGAAGAGCCGTTCGAGATGCTGCTCACCGACATCGTGATGCCGGAGATGGACGGCATCGAGCTCGCCCGCCGGGCCTCGGAACTCGACCCCGACATCAAGATCATGTTCATCACCGGCTTCGCCGCGGTTGCCCTGAACTCGGATTCGGACGCCCCCAAGAACGCCAAGGTGCTGTCCAAGCCCGTGCATTTGCGCGAATTGGTCAGTGAAGTGAACAAGATGCTGGCGGCCTAAATCGGCCCCCTTCCGTCCTTGCACCGGCTCCCCTGAGCCGTTATAGGGACCCGACCCGATCTAGACGACATCTAGGGCGCGTAGCTCAGCGGGAGAGCACTACCTTGACATGGTAGGGGTCACAGGTTCGATCCCTGTCGCGCCCACCATCCTTCGCTCGCGAAGCGAGAGAAGGATGTCGCGCCGAAGCCCAACGGGCGCAGGCGGACTTTTTGCCGCGAGCTTCGGCTCGGCAAGCCGCAATCTTCGCTCGCGAAGCGAGTGAAGGATGCCACGCCGAAGCCCAAAGGGCGCAGGCGGGCTGCCGCCGCGAGCTACGGCTGGGCAAGCCACCAATGTCATTGCGGCGAAGCGTGTCCGGCGTAGCTCGAAGAGCGTAGACGGACGTTTCGTCGGGACCTCGGTCCCGCACGCCACAACCTCCTATAGCAACATCGATGTGCTACCGTCGTCTCAGACGCGGGGCCGCCCATGAGCATTTCCGTCATCGAGCAAGCAAAGATGCAGGCGCAGGTGCTCGTGCCCCTCGTCAAGGCGCTCCAGGCCGAGCTCGGCGAGGCGCGTGCCAACGCGCTGGTGCGCAACACCCTCGGCGATCTCTATCGCCATTTCGGCGAGGAGTTCTGGAAAGCCAAGAACGAGAGCGATCTCGGCAAGGCGGTGTCGTCGGCGTTCAAAACCTACGCTCGCGACGACGCGCTCGCCTATGACATCATCGAACAGTCGCAGGATTCACTCGCCTTCGACGTCACGCGCTGCGCCTATGCCGAGTTCTACAAGGCGCTTGGCGAGCCCGAACTCGGCTTTCTCCTGATCTGCACCGCCGACTTCGCGGCCGCGGAAGGTTTCGGCTCCGACGTCAAGCTCACGCGGACGCAGACGATCATGCAGGGAGCCGGCCATTGCGACTTCCGCTACCGGCGGGATGGAGAGGGATCACAGTGAGGAACACCAGATGATGCGGGTGAGCTGTCTTGCCGTGGCTGCGCTGGCGCTGATTGCGTCGCGGGCCGACGCAGCCATCATCGACTGGCAGGCTGAGCTCCAGCGCTGCCGCGCGCTGCGCGAAAGCGTGGCGCCACTGCTGCAGGCCGGCCAAGGAATATCCGCAGTCGGCCGCTCCAATACGGCCGTGCGCCGTTGCATCTGGATCCAGCGCCGGGCGGTGCGCAAGAAAATCCCCGGCGCGGAGACCTGGTAGCTACGCAGATCGGCATCTGCCCATCTCTGAACAGACGTGTCCGAAAAGACGTGTCTGCAAAAGACTTGCCTGAAATAGACTTGGACCCGCGCGCGATCGTCTCCATAATCGACGCGGAAAGTGCATTGCTGCGGCAATCAACCCGCCAACAAAAATGCGGCACACTGCAAGGGAACTGGAGACGCCGATGTTCAAAACCCCGAGCCCGAAATTCGTGATGGCGCTCGCCGTCGTCACAGGCCTCGCGATGGCGCAAGCACACGCGGATTCGTCGCTGCCGGTGGGCCCGAAAGTCGGCGATCAGGACCTGTCCGGCTTTTATCGCTGGTCCCAAGCCCTCCCCGAAAGTCCCGGCGTGGTGCTGCGCAAGGAGCCGATGCTGGCGCAGCCGGAGATCACGAGCGCCGCTGTCGCCGAACGCATCCTCTACACGTCGACGGATCTGCGCTGGCATGCCGGTATCGTGCCGGTGAGCGGTACGGTCTACCTGCCCAAGGGCGAGCAGCCGGCCGGAGGCTGGCCGCTGGTTGCCTGGGCGCATGGCACGCTCGGCGTGTCGGATTCCTGTGCGCCGTCCTGGACCGGGCACAAGCCGCGCGATGCCACCTACATCCAGCGCTGGCTCGAGAACGGGTTTGCGGTGGTGGCGACCGATTATCAGGGGCTCGGCGGAGCGGGACCGCATCCTTATCTGATCTGGGAGGCGGAAGGGCGCTCCGTGCTCGATGGCGTGCGTGCCACGCTTGCCGAATATCGCGACAAGCTCGCTTCAAAGGTTTTCGTCACAGGACAATCGCAAGGCTCGGGCGCGGCCATGGGCGCGACCGTGATCGCGGAAAGCTATGCGCCCGACGTGCCGCTGATCGCCACCGTGGCCACGGGCCTGGTGTCCACGTTCCCCGATGGTCCCTACAAGCCGCCGCAGACGACCGCGATCGCCTCGCCGATCTATACGTCGCTGATGCTGCTCGGCGGCTCGTTGCCGGATGGCGCGCCGTCGGCCGACGATCTCGTCTCCGACAAGGGCAAGTCGGTCCTGAAGGCGGCGCGTGAAAGCTGCACGCCTGAGATGCGCGAGGTCGCGCGCAAGGACGGCATTGCCGCCGAGAACGTCTATGTCGAGCCCATCGCCAATGTGATGGCGCGGCTGACGCCGATCACGGACATGAAGGCCGTGCGCCTGAAGGTGCCAGTGCTGCTCGGGACCGGTCTTGCCGATTCCACGCTGGTCCCCACGCGGCAATATGCCGAAGTTGCGGCGCTGTGCGCGGCCGGCAACGACGTGGTCTGGAAGACCTATCCCGGCGCGACACACAATGGTGGCCTCCACGCGGCCTTCCCGGATGCGCTCGCGTTGTTCCGCGGCATGCTCGCCGGACAAAAGCCGCAGGGCAATTGCGCGGGAATTGCCGAGCCCGGTGCTCCGGGCGAACCGGAGAAAGGCCTCGCTTTCAACGATTAACTCACCAGATACTTCGTCACCGCCGCCTCGTTCCACGCGATCCCGTTGCCGGGCTCCTCGCCCGGCAGCGCAAAGCCGTCCTTGATCTGCAAACGGGTCGCCAGCACCGCGTCGGCCCAGTCGACATATTCCAGCCAATGCGCGGTCGGCGTCACGCACAAAAGATGCGCGCTGATTTCCGAGAACAGATGAGTTGACATCTCGATCCCGGCGGCGTGCGCCAGCGCGGCGGCGCGGACCCAGCCGGTGACGCCGCCGATGCGCTGCACGTCGGGCATCACGTAGTCGCAGGCTTCCGCTGAGAGCGCGGTCTGCATCGCGAAGGCGCTGTCGAAATTCTCGCCGATCTGGACCGGCGTGCGCAGCGCGTCCGCGATACGGGCGTTGCCCTCATAATCGTCGTGACGAATCGGCTCCTCGATCTAGGTCAGGCCCTCATCGTCGAGCATCTCGCCGCGGCGGATGGCCTCGGTGACCGTCAGCGCCTGGTTGTAGTCGCACATCAAGGTCACGTCGTCGCCGACGGCCTTGCGCACCGCCCGCACCACTTTCAGGTCTTCCCGCGCATCGGGACGGCCGACGCGGATCTTCGCGGCCTGAAAGCCCTCGGCCAGCAACTTGTGGGCTTCCTCCACCGCGGCACCCGCCGGCATGATGCCGAGCCCCTTCGAATTGTAGGCCCTGACCGGTTTCGGTGTGCCGCCGAGCAGGCGCGCGAGGGGCAGGCCGCGTGCGCGCGCCAGCGCGTCCCATGCCGCCATATCGATGCCGGATTGCGCCAGCCGCTGCAGGCCAGCGAGCCCCAGTAGCGTGAAGCGCTGGGTCAGCTTGCGCTCGATCTCGAACGGCAGCAGCTCGTCGCCCGCAAGCAGCTCTGACATTTCCGCGACCATCGCCGCCAGCGGCTTCAAGGCCGATGGGGTGATCGAGAACAGATAGGCGTGGCCGGTTGCGCCCAGGTCGGTCTCGCAGTCGATCAGCACCAGCGGCGCCTTTGCGACCGCCCCAGTCGAGGTCTGTAGCGGCAGTTTCATCGGCACGATCACGGAGCGCGCACTGAAGCGCTTGATGCGGATGGTCTCGGTCATTTGCTGGATCTCCCGGCGGAGTGAGTACAGATTAACGCCGATCTTTAAACATTCGCGATGAAACGAAAAGCGGCTTGGCGCGACCACCATGAAATGGGGTTGCGCGGGAGCGCGTTTATTGGCTCTGTGCCGCAAATCCTCGGGTCCGAGACAAGAACGCTCACAACGGAGCCAAAGAGTGAAACAAGAGGTCGCCGAAGAGCAGCGCAAAAGCGGTATCCTGACTGGTGCCGCGATCGCCTTCCTGCTGCTCGCCCTGCCGCTGGCCGTGTGGCTGGATCTCACGGAGCTGAGCAAGACGGCGCTGCGTCGGCAGGCCGTCGATCTCAATTCGGTCATTACCAGCGTCCGCAGCTATTACGCGTCCAACGTGGTTGGCCGCATCCTCGCCAATCCAAATGGCTCGACGAAAGTCGTTCACAACTACGAATCCGTCCCCGGCGCGATCCCGATCCCGGCCACGCTGTCGCTGGAGCTTGGCCGAGTAATCGGGGCGCAGCAGGAAAACATCACCTACCGTTTCGTCTCGGACTTCCCGTTCCAGAACCGCGCCCCGCATCAGCTCGACGAGTTCGAGAAGGACGCGCTGGAAGCCCTGCGCGCCGACCCCGAGCAGAAGATCGTTGAGACGGAGACCTCGCTGTTCAACGACAAGGTCCGGCTGATCGCGCCTGTCACGATGGGCCCGGCCTGCGTCAGCTGCCACAACAGCCACCCCGAGAGCCCGAAGAAGGACTGGAAGGTCGGTGACGTCAGAGGCATCCAGGAGGTGATCATCGCCCAGCCGATCGCCGCCAACATTTTCTCGTTCAAGTTCCTGTTGGCCTATTTCCTGATCGCCGCCGGCAGCGGCTTGTCGTTCCTCTCGCTGCAGCGCCGCCAGGCGAGCCGCATCAAAGGCATGAACAAGGAGCTCGAATCCGCCAACGACTTCCTGGCTTCGCTGTCGATGAAGATCTCGCGCTACATCCCGCCGCAGGTCTACAAGAGCATCTTCTCCGGCCAGAAGGACGTGACCATCCACACCGAGCGCAAGAAGCTCACCATCTTCTTCTCGGACATCCAGAACTTCACCGCGACGGCGGAGCGGCTCCAGCCGGAGTTGCTGACCCAGCTCCTCAACGAATATTTCACCGAGATGTCGGCGGTCGCCCACGAATTTGGCGGCACCATCGACAAGTTCATCGGCGATGCCATGCTGATCTTCTTCGGTGACCCCGAGACCAAGGGCGACCGCGCGGACGCGCAGGCCTGCCTCCAGATGGCCTGGCGCATGCAGCATCGCCTCACCGAGCTCAATGCGAAATGGCGCGCCTCCGGCATCGAGCTGCCGTTCAAGGCCCGCATGGGCATCAATTCGGGCTATTGCAATGTCGGCAATTTCGGCAGCAGCGATCGCATGGACTACACCATCATCGGTGCGGAGGCGAACCTCGCCGCGCGCCTGCAATCGATCGCCGAGCCCGGCGGCATCGTGCTGAGCTACGAGAGCTTCGCGCTGGTCAGCGACATCGTCCGCGCTCACGCGCTGCCCGCGATCACGATGAAAGGCATCAGCCGCGAAGTGATTCCGTACTCCGTGGATGCGCTGAACGACGCTTCAGTGGAGACAAACGGCATCATCAGCGAGCGCGCACCGGGGCTGGAGCTCTATCTCGATCCGGCGGTGGTCAAATCCGGCGACGCGGCGCGGGTGCGCTCGCTGCTGGAGAACGCGCTGGCCTCGCTGAAGCCGGCGTGAGGAAGCGAACTTACATAGCGGCTTTTCTGATCGGGAGAGCCCTCGTGTGGCACCCCTCTCCCTAACCCTCCCCCACAAGGGGGGAGGGAACGCACTTTTGATGTGGCGACGTTGTCCAACTATCGCGGCCGTCGATCATGGTGCAACGTCGCTCCGTATTCCGCTCGGCTCCCTCCCCCCTTGTGGGGGAGGGCGGGGGAGAGGGGTAGCCCAGCAACAGGTAGGCCCGAGTCAACTCACCGCGCCGCGCCTTCCGTAAACGCCGTCTCGATCACCTCGCCAAAAGGCTGCCACGAGCGCCCGTCGAACTGGACCAGCCGCATCTGCCTGATCGGCAGGTAGCTGTTCGGCGAGGTGTTCATCCTGATGTTGGGCAGCGCGACCGAAGGCTGATAATTCCTCAGCGAAGCCGCCTGACGCATGATGTTCTCGCGCGAGAGGTCGTCGCCGCACTGCTTCAGCACTTGCGTCAGGGCCTCTGCCGCGGCGTAGCCAAAGAGTGCAGCGCTGCTGTTGGTGCTTTCGTCGTGATGGTACTTGTCCATGAAAGTGAACCAGTCCTTCATGGCGGGATCGTCCTTCCATGCGGGATCGCTCGGGTCCTTCAGAAAGGCCGCCGAGATCACGCCGGAGGAATTCTCCAGGCCTGCGGGCGCCATCGCGTTGGCGATCGAGGCGGAGGCGTCATTGACGATGAAGACCGGGCGCCATTTCAGTGACGCCGCCAGCTTGATCACCTTGGACGCCGTCGACGGCACGCCGAGAAAGACGAAAATATCGGCGCCGGCGCGCTTGAGGATCGAGACGTGTCCGTCGAGATGCTCATCGGCAATGTCGAAGGCGATGTCGACGAGGACGAGACGGTTCAGATCGCCAAGACCTTCCTCCATGCCCTTGAGAAGCGCGCGCCCGAACTGGTCGTTCTGCCAGAGCACGACGATCTTCTTCCTGGGATAATAGGCCTGGAGATAGTTGGCATAGATGCGCCCCTCCGAGCGGAACGACGGCTGCCAACCCATGGTCCAGGGAAACGCCTTGGCCTGGCTCAGCTCCTCGTCGCCGGAGGCGACGAACAGTTGCGGAATTTTCTTCGCGTTCAGATACCAGCGCGCGGCGAGATTGCCCGGCGTGCCGAACGAGCCGAACATCAGATGCACGTCGTCCTTCTCGACAAGATTGCGGGTCAGCTCCAGCGCGGTCGTCGGGTCGGAATTGTCGTCGCGGGTGATGAAGCGGATCTTGCGGCCGTTGATACCGCCGCGCGCGTTGATCATGTCGAAATAGGCGGCTTCCGCCTGGCCGATGGCGCCGAACTCCGAGAGCGGTCCCGAATACGGCATGACATTGCCGATACGGATTTCGTTGTCGCCGGTAGGTTGATCGGCGCGTTGCTCGGACATCGCGCCGAGCGACGCGAACGCGATCATCGAAACGAACAGCATCCTGCCGGTGACGCCCATGCTCAACACCTTGTCGTTGGCCCCCAACGAGGTCGGCTCACTCCGCAGCAAGAGGAGTTGATCTACGTCAAGCGTTTGTCAAAGCTGTGGCTGGATGGCGCGCTTCGACGCGGCGCCTGTTGAGTCCGACGGAAAGCGGCAGGCGTGCTGACGCGCCGACGATCGAGAGAGTCCCCGTGTGGCACCCCTCTCCCTAACCCTCCCCCACAAGGGGGGAGGGAACGCAGTTGTGCGTATCGCTGCTTCAGGTGATCACAATTGGTTTTAACTCTCTGAGCTCATCGAGCTGGTGAGCCCTATTTTCACCCGGGGCACACTGCGCTCCCTCCCCCCTTGTGGGGGAGGGCGGGGGAGAGGGGTAGCCCAGCAAAAGGCGTGTGTCTTAGCCGTACGGCTGGCAGGCAAACCTCTACGGCAGCCCGCGCGCCTCGAGCTGATGCACCAGCAGCAGCGTCGGTTCGGCGAGGCTGTCGCCGGAGCCGTCGAGGCCGAAGGCGCTCGCGATGCCGTCGCGGCTGCGCAGCAGCGCGCTACGCGGACAATGGCCGGCGCCGCAGAGCGTCTTCTTCAGGGTTTCGCCCTGCGCCGTGATGCCGGCGGAATCATCCGCGGCCCAGGCCAGCACGATCGGGACGTCGACATTGAGGATGCCGGGAAAGACCGATCGCTTGTTGTACTGGCTGGCGTCGCTGCCGAGATAGGCCTTCTCGCTATCGCTCGCGTCCTTGCCGGCGCGGTAGACCCCGGACACCAGCACGACCGCCGCGACATCGGCGCGGTCGGTCTGGAGTTCGGGATGGGCCAGCAGGGTGGCGACATGGAAGGCACCGGCGCCGTAGCCGACCGCGACGATTTCGCGGGCATCGCCGTTGAACAGGTCGATATTGCCGTGGACCCAGGACAGCGCCGCCGCTACGTCGGTCGCACCCGCCGGCCACGTCGCCGAGGGCGCCAGCCGGTAGTTGACGCGCACGCCGATCATGTCGTTGCGGGCAGCAAAGCACATGGCCTGGTCCTGGATCTGCCGCGACAGCTCCGGCGCGGCGCGGTCGCCGGTGAAGGTGTCGCCGGTCACGAATAGCAGCACCGGCCGCGGCGTATCCGCCTTGGTCGTGGCGGTGGCGACATCGAGCACATTGGCTTCGCTCTCGCCGTAGCGCAGGCCGCGCGAGAAGGTGACCTGCTCGCACAGCCGCGCGGTGCCGCCCGCGGTGGTGTCGTTGTCGGTGAGGCCGACCCGGACAACGTCGGATGGCGCGGCCGGCCACATCGGTAGGGGGCCGTGCGCGGAGGCTGCCGTCACGCCCAGGATCAGAAAAAATGCGAGGAAATTCTTCATGTCGGTGTTGGCCCTGCGTGCCCGATATGGGCTCGCGCGTTTGGCCCGTCTTTTCAATTCGCCTTATTAGTTAGCTGGTCATGAGGCGATTTCACGGCACCCATGGTTCTCCCGGCTCGTCTCCGCGCGTGGATCAATTTCCCGGCTGGAAGGTGCAATCCGCCCCGGTGCCGTCCTTTCGGCGGATGGCATTGGGGTCGATCGTGCAGCTCAGCTTGGTCAGGCTCTCGAAATTCGATCCTGCGGCGCCGTCGGGCGGAATGCCGGCCAAGGCTTCGGTGGCGAAGATCTCGCTGGCCGTGGAGCCGTTCACCGTCCTGGTCTTCTTGCCGAAGGTGACCTCGCAGTTCCGCACGGTGATGTCGACATTGCCGGCGCGACAGACGATTCGATCGGCGGTCACCACGATCGGCTTCTTGTAGGGAATGTCGCTGTTGGCGGCGAACAGCATCGCCATCGCCTTCTTCTCGGCGCCGGACAGCACCGACGACAGCGGCGCGATCACCCCCGCGAGCGCCAGCGCCGTCGAGCCCGAGACTTTTGCAGCCGTCGCGTCGGATGCATCGGCGAAGCCGGGGGCGGTTGCGACAACGAGGGCGCAAGCGAGGATCAATCGACCGGCTTTCATCTTGCCTCCCTGGACCTGCAGTCGCGGCTTCCCTCCCGCGCGGCGCGTGGAACCAGCTTAGCATGTAAACGCCAATTAGAAGGCAAGTTCGCCGGGGCTTGCGCCTTTGCGCGGTGCGGCTGTTTTGCCCCGAGGTGTCAAACGGTTATGTCGCGAGGCCGAGCCTCGCGCCGACACGGCCGTTCTACTGTGCATGGGGTTGTTTTCACGTTTTTTGTTTGGCCGGCCGGTCAGGCCTGCTTCATCGTCCGGAAGGTGATGGAATAGCGGCGCGCCTCGACCGGCGGGATGCTGTGCTCCCATTGCGACCGCGCCTCGCCGTCCATCATGTAAAGCGAGCGCGGCCGGGCTTCGAGCGTGTGGCGCTCCCATTTGTCGCCACTGCGGCGGCGGAAGCGGAATTTGCAGGACGAGCCCAGCGACAGACCGAGGATTTTGTCGAAATGCGGCTTGTCGCGGTGCCAGCCGATGCCGACGCCAGCTTCGTATTCGGTACAGAGCACCTGCCGCACGCTGCCGCTGGCGATGCCCGCCCATGCCTCGACCTGCCGCGCGATGGGGAGGAGCCAATCCGGGATCGGCTCGGCCTCGGCCAGCCGCTGCCATGTGTAGTCGTAGCGATAGCCAAAGGCCGCCACCCGGCGGTTGCCCTCGAAGGCGCCGAACTGGAAGCGCTGGAGCGGCAATGCTGCGATGCGGCCGATGAGCGCCTGCTCGACGGCGGCCTCGACGAAGTCTTCGATGTAGCGAAGGCCGGCAGGCCCTGCTTGCGGATTGGCGAACAAACCAAGCTGCGTCATTCCTCGCATTTCCGTGATGGAACCTAATAGCGGCCGATGCGACTTACATATGACGCGGAAAGTAACGTGCGAGGCTGTCATGGCAGAGAAGCATACCGCCGATCCGGCAGAGATCATGCGGGCGACCGGTCATCCTGAGCTGGAATACGCCGCCGGCTGGACCATCGCCGGTCTGGTCACCATCGGCACCATCGTCGCCGCCTGGGTGTTCGCGATCTAGCCCATTGGAAACTGCAGCTCGAACGCTGCGCCCCGATCGGTCGGCTTGAGCCTGATCGAGCCGCCATGGCTCGCCATGACTGCGCGCGCGATCGCCAGCCCCATCCCGGTGCCGCCCTGGTCGCGGCGGGTGGTGAAGAACGCGTCGAAGATCCTGTCGCGGTTCGGCGCCGAGATCGGCTCGCCGTCATTGCTTACCGTCAGACGCAGGGTCGTGCGCTCGTCGATCGCCTCCAGCCTGATGGTCCCAGCCTTGTGCCGCATCGCATTGTCGGCGAGATGCGACAGCACGATCAGCGCCTTCTCAGCTGACATGCCGATCATCAGGTCGAGGCTGCCGCTGGCCTCGATTGAGCTCACGGGAAACCGGCTCCTGAGGTCGGCAATCACGGGCGCCAATTCCGTGCGCTCGTTTTGCGGCAGGCTTTCGGCACGCGCGAGTTCGCGCAGCCGCTGCGCCATCGCTTCCAGCCTATGGGTGTCGGACAGGATGTTGGCGATGAACGTCTCCTGCTCGGCCGGCGTCAGGCTGCCCGCTTTGCCCTGAACCGAATCCTGCAACAGCTCGGCGGCGCCCTTGATCGAGGTCAGCGGCGATTTCAGTTCGTGGGTGAGATGGGCCGAGAATGTCGCGATATAGTCCGAGCGCCGCGCCAGCTGTTCGGCCATGCCGAGGAAGCTGTGTGAGAGCTGCGCGAACTCGCGCGTACCGTAATGCCGGAGCGGCCTGAACGCCTCACGGTCGCCGCGGCCTATTCTGGTGGCGCGATCGATCAGCTCGCGCATCGGCAGCGTGATGGTGCGCGAGAATACGAGGCCAATGGCGATCGTGCCGAGAATCACGGCAAGCCCCGCCAGCACGAACTTGGCCCGCTCCTGGTAGAGATGGTCGAAGATGTTGCTTGGGGTCCGCGTCGTGTAGATCACCCCCGCAACCCGGTTGTTGACGATAACAGGCATTGCCGAAAACACGTGGACGCCGAGGCCGCGGCTGAAGGAATAGATCGACGGCGGCGGCTTGTCGGGCACGCGGTTGCGTAGCGTGGCGCGGTATTGGCCGTGCAGCGCGTCGGCGACCTCCTCGATGTGGGCGAGCGATTGCCCGATCTCCTGCCGCCCCGCGATCACCACGCCTTGGGGATCGAGGATGCGAAAGCCCGCCAGCGTCACCTTCTGGGTCTCGCGGATGATCGGCGTCAGTCTTGCGCCGATCTCGACATAGCCGGGTTGCGCCGGCTGGGCCGCCGTCAGCGCCTCGGGTCGCCGCCGCAGCAGGTCGTTGGCGGTGAGATCGAGCGCGGGCCGGATTGGCGTGACCTGGTCGCCCGGATCAGGCAGCACGCCTGACGGCACCTCCGCACCGAGCGTGAGGCCGCTATCGAGCTTTGCTGCGACTTCCTGCGCATAGATCGTCGCGAGCACGCGGCTCTGCGCGATCAGCTCGGCTTGGGTCTGGCGGATCAGCTGGTTGTCGTAGAGACGGAAGAAGAACAGGCCGACCAGCGGCAGCACGCCGACGGTCGCCAGCACCGTGAAGATCACGAGGGTGAGCGAGGGCCGCCACTTGTCCGGCGCCGCGCTCATGCCTCTTTCTCGCAGCGGCCGAGCTTGAAACCGACGCCGTGGATGGTCTCGATGACGTTGTCGCAGGCCAGCGCCGCGAGCTTGGCGCGGATGTTGCGGATGTGGCTGTCGATGGTGCGGTCGGAGACCTGGATGTTGAGCTGGTAGGCCGCCCGCATCAGCTGCTCGCGGTTGAACACCGAGGTCGGCCGGGTCAGGAAGGCGCGCAAGATGCCGAACTCGATCGCGGTCAGCTTCAGCGGTGTGCCGGCGAACGACGCGACATGCTGCTCGGCATCGATCAGCAGGCCGCCTTGCGCGAGTGCCGACGGCCCCGCCTTGGCCTCGCCATTGCGCGGGCTGAGACGGCGCAGGATGACGTTGACCCGCGCCACCAGCTCGCGCGGGCTGAATGGCTTCGTCACGTAGTCGTCGCCGCCGATCTCGAGGCCGAGAATGCGGTCGATCTCCTCGTCGCGGGCCGACAGGAACAGGATCGGCACGTCGGAGCTCTTGCGGATTTCCCGGCAGACATCGAGGCCGTCGAATTCGGGCATGCCGATGTCGAGCACGATCAGGTCAGGCCTGTCGGCGGCAAAGCGGGTCAGCGCCTCCTTGCCGTCGCGCGCCTCGATCACGTCCATGCCGGCTTTCTTCAAAGCGACGCGGATGACCTCGCGGATATGGCCTTCGTCGTCGACGATGAGAATGCGATGCACCAAGAATCTCTCCGCTGCCTCGTCAACCCACCGGCTGATCGTTCGCCAGCGCGTCCAGCCTGCGCTGAAGCCGCCAGCCCCGGAAGCTCCAGCTCCGCCAGGCTAGATCCTGACGCTGGACTTCTACAAGCCGATCGCGCCGCGACACAAGGCAGTTGTCGCCCGGGCGATGAGCGATGACCTTGTCGATGGCAGGCAGCGCCTGCGGCCCGAGTGTGAGGAGATAGTTGGCGTCGATGCTCAAGCCCTTACCCGAGATCTCGTTGCTGTGACTCAGATTATAGTCGGCGATGAACGCATCGAAGTTCATCAGCGAGCAGCCATACAGCGCGATCGTTAACGCGATCAGATTGGCGCCGACGAGCCATTGGTTGGACCTGTCGAGCACGATACGGGCGACGATCAGGATCAGCCCTAGCGCCACTAGCCCCATCCAGATGAAGGCTGCGATTCGCCAATAGGTCAGCATGTAGATGTCGACGTAAAGTTCGAGGCGAAGGATGGAGGAGGCGACTAGCAGGACGTTTTGTCCCACCCAGAGATAGACCAGCGGCCGGATGATCTTCGATTTCTCCGCCGGACCGCCCGGGCGCATCGTCACCAGCACGAAGGCGGCGGCGAGCAGCGCGGTCGCAATCAGCGGATAGGCGCCGCGATGAGCATAGGCCGCATAGGTCATGTTGGCCGGCAGCGCGACATGCCCCCAGAGATAGATGCCGTCGAGAATGGATTGTGCCGCGAACAGAAGATTGAACAGGATCAGCGAGCGCAGGATGGTGGAGGGGCCCAGAAACTCAGCTGAGACTTGCGACTGCAGCGGCGGCGGCACGGGGATATCGGCGATAGTCGTGGTGACAATCGTCCTGCGCCGCCAGCGCACATGGATGAACGGCCAGACCAGCGACAGCATCATGGTCCAGAACAGCACACGCGGGATGCTGACATAGTCGAGGATGAGCTTTGGATTGAGCAGGAACACCCATTGCTCGATCAGCGGATTGGCTGCGGCGAACAGTGCGATGAACACAGTGCTCAGCGCGGCAGGCAGAAGCCAGAGTGCGATGCTCCGAGTGAGTGTCGACATGTTGAAGATTTGAAGCGCTTCGGGGAAGACCCTGAAGGGACCAAACAGGACAAAGTTTCGTAGCGCCCGGGCGCGGTCCGCGAGGTCCGTCGTCCTCGAATTAGTTGCGAGCAGCAGTGCCATTAGCAGCGCCGCGACGAGGATCAGGAAGGACAGCGTGTTGAGCTCCTCTGTCGCCGGCACGAGACCGGCGACGAGAATGGCCATGCTGGTGATGTCGCGTCGCAGGTCCAGTGCCGCATGATTGAACAGCACCGACACGCAAGCCGTCGCGATCGCAAAGAGCGTCAGCGATAGCCCGATACGCGGGCCATAGAACAGCCAGTCGGCGAGCGCAACCAGTGCCAGTGCGAGGCCAAGCTTGGCAAGAATGGAGGAAGGCCTGATCGGCTGGAGGTCCGCTGCTATCGTCGAAGCCAGGCTCGTCATGTTCAAATGACCTTTCGTGATGGGTGGCATCACGAAGTCTGAACGTCGTTTGTGCAGAAGGCGGGATTGTCGTCTGCACGAGTTCAGGAGTCTTTTGCAGATTATGTGCAGGCGCGCTTTTGGTCCTTACGCGGCGCAAGTCGCTTTGATAGGTGCGATGCGTTCATCACATTGGACGTGACGCATCATGCAATCCCTCAACCGCATCGGTCTCATTCTGCTCTGGCTTGCCGCGCCTCCCGTCGCGTTCGCGGCCGCGAACAAGAACGATCCTTATCTGCTCGTACTGCGCGGCGCTGGAAATATCGCACTTGTCGTCACAAGCGTCGTAATCTTCATCGTGCTGCTGCGTCGCGGGCTTTGGCGCAGCATCCCGGGCAAGCTGCTCGTCATGCTCTGGTGCGTTCCGCCGCTCCTGATGTCGGCGGCGCACCTGAAATTTGAACTGCGCAAGCACGGCGTTCTCGGGGCGAGCGCCACCGAAGCACGCGGGCTCGGATCTCACTTCATGGTCGGCTATTCTTCCTTCCCGGAGGTCGCGCGCCTCGCCGAGCAAGGCTTGATCGGCGGTATCTACGTCACCCGGCACAACATCCGGGGCCGGACCGTGGAGGCGCTGCGTGCCGAGATCGCGGCGCTCCAGGACAAGCGGCAAGCCGCCGGCCTGCCGCCGCTGGTGGTCGCCGCGGACCAGGAGGGTGGCATCGTCGGGCACCTTGCGCCGCCGCTGACGAAGCTGCCCGCGCTGGCGACGCTTGCCGGCCTTGCCCCCGATGACCAGCAAGCCAAAGCGGCCGAGTTCGGCCGCATCCACGGCCGTGACCTCGCCCGGCTCGGCGTCAACCTCAATCTCGCGCCGGTGCTCGATCTCAAGCCGCCGGGCCGGCGCAATCGCCTCGACTTTCACACACTCATCGGTCAGCGCGCGATTGCGACCGATCCAGCCGTCGTCACCGCGATCGCGAGCGCTTATGTACGCGGGCTGGAAGAATCCGGCGTCGGCGCCACGCTCAAGCATTTTCCCGGCATCGGGCGCGTGCGCGCCGACACGCATCATTTCAGCGCCAATCTCGACACGCCGGTGAAGGAGCTGGAGGCAACCGACTGGCTTCCGTTCCGGGAGGTGCTGTCGCATTCGCACAGCGCGCTCATGGTCGGGCATGTCACGCTCACGGCCGTCGATCCCGATCGCGCCGCCTCGCATTCGAGGCGTGTCGTCGAGGGGATCATCCGCGACAAATGGGGCTACCAGGGCGTCGTCATGACCGACGATCTGGTGATGGGCGCGATCTACCAGCACGACGTCTGTCAGGCCGTGGTCGAGGCCATCAACGCGGGCGTCGACCTGCTGCTGGTCGCCTATGACGGCGCGCAATTCTACCGGATTTTCGCTTGCGCCCTGGACGGATCGCGGCAGGGCAAGCTCGATACGGCGATGCTGCGCGCAAGCGAAGCGCGGCTCGCGCAAGGTTTCCCGTCCGAGCAGGCGCGAGCCGCCTCACGCACCGTCAGCGTCGCCCGCCAAAACTAGCCCTTCGCGAACTGCCGGTAGTCAGGCTCGCGATGAAACCAGAACTCGTAACCGGTGACGGCCTTCTGCATGGCGACATCGTGGATCGGCTGGTTGAGCGGAATGACGGGAACGTCGCGCATGCAGAGCGCGATGAAATCCTTCACGGCCTTTTCGTACTCGGCAGCATCCGTGGCGAACCGCGCCTTGTCGATCAGCGTGTCCATTTCCTTATTCTGGTAGGAGGAGATGTTGAAGATCGAGTTGTCGCCGTGGAAATTCCAGTAGAAGTAATATTCCGGGTAATCGAGCCAGCCGCTGAAACGATTCAGCGCGAGCGGCAGCTCCTTCTTGTTCAGCGTCGTGCGCCAGTTCGCGCCGGGAATCTTGTCGATCGCCGCCTTGATTCCGATCTTGGCCAGGCTCTCCTGGATCAGGATGGCCGTCGGCTCGCCGACCGTGGCGGTGCCGGTATCGAGTGACAGCGTCGTCTCCAGCCCTGACTCGAAGCCCGCCTCCTTCATCAACGCCTTGGCCTTGTCGAGATCGGTGACGTAGGGAAACGGTTGCGGCCACACTGGCTTTGAAACGTCCGCCGCTCCGCCATACATCGGAACGGCGCGTCCGAAGAACGCACTGCTCTGGATCTGCTCATAAGGCATCGCCCAGGCGACGGCCTGGCGCAGCTTCACATTGTCGAACGGCGGCTTTGCCGCGTTGAGCGCGACGGACCAGAGCGCATTCGGGATCGGCACGCCCGAGACCTTGACCTTGCCCTCCCGAATGATCTGCTCGAAGTCACGCGGCGCGAAGCCGCTGGAGATATCCGCATCACCCCGCTCCAGCATGGCGCGGCGGGTGCCGGCGGAGGGGACGTCGCGCGCGATCACGCGCTTGAGCTTCGGGAGAGGCCCGCTCTTCCAATCGTCGAAGCGCGCCAGCACGGTCTCGCTGCCCGGCTTCCAGCTCTCGATCCTGTAAGCGCCGCCGCCGGCCTCGTTGTTCCTGAGCCACGCCAGCGCCCACGGGTCTTCCGCCGTCGCGTTTTTTTTCGCGAGCTCCGAGTTGATGATGAAGGGCACGACCACCGCGACGTTGAACAGCAGCATCTTGTCCTTGCGCACATAGTCGATGCGGAACGTGTGGTCGTCGACCACGACGAACTGCTCGGGCTTTTCCAGCGATCCCGCCGACATCTGGAAGGTCGGAAAGCCGCCGACCTTCACCGCGCGGTCGAAGGACCATTTGACGTCGTTCGCGGTGACCGGCGTGCCGTCGTGGAATTTCGCGTCCTTCCGCAATTTGAAAGTGCAGGACATGCCGTCGGCGGCAACCTCCCAGCTCTCGGCGAGTTCAGGTGCGAGCTTTTCGCGGTCATAAGACAGCGTGCCGTCGGGGAGCGTCTTGGAGGCGTAGCTCAGCAGGCGGTCGTAGCAATTCCAGGACAGCCCGTTCACGGTCTGGTTCGAGCCGACGCCCTGCATGTCGAGCGAGTTCGGGCCCAACTCCTGCACCACCAGCAGCGTCACTGCGCGCCCCTGCGCCGAGGCAAAGCGCGGAGCGAGGGTCGTCAGTCCGGCAGCGCCGAGGCCGCCGAGCACGCCGCGGCGGTTTAGTTCGAATGATGATGCGCTCATGGGGTGCCTCACTCTTGAGAGATTTGCACTCTTAAGAGGCAAGGCGCATGCCATCGCCCGCGCTTCACGGCGTCACATCCTGCGCGGACCTCAATCCTACGGCGTCACCGCTCCGCGGCTCACGGCGCGCGGGGCGGTCAGCTCTTTCCAGGTGGAATTGGCGACATGCACGGGTGAGAACGCCGGGCGCTCGACGTAATGCCCGTCGCCGGCCTCGGCGCGGAGATCGCCATCCCTCCAGACGATTCGGCCGCGAGACAACGTCGCCGCCGGTCCGCCGGTGCAGGAAAAGCCCTCGAACACGTTGTAATCGATCCGGCTCATCTGCCGCTTCGCGCTGATGGTCTTGCTCGCCTTGGGATCCCAAACCACGACATCCGCGTCCGAGCCCACGGCGACCGCGCCTTTGCGCGGATAGATGTTGAGGATGCGGGCGATGTTCGCCGAGGTCACCGCGACGAATTCCTCTTTCGTCAGCCGCCCCGTAGCGACACCGGCGGTCCACAGCAGCGCGAGGCGATCTTCGAGGCCGCCGGTGCCGTTCGGGATCTTTCTGAAATCGCCGAGCCCGAACCGCTTCTGCTCGGTGGTGAAGGCGCAGTGGTCGGTCGCGACCACCTGCAGCGAGCCGGCTTGCAGACCGGCCCAAAGACTATCCTGATGCGACCTGTCGCGGAACGGCGGCGACATCACGCGCTGCGCGGAATGATCCCAGTCCTTGTTCCGATATTCACCGGCGTCCAGCAGCAAATGCTGGATCAACGGCTCGCCATAGACGCGCTTGCCCGCCGCACGTGCGCGCGCGATCGCCTCATGCGCTTCGCGGCAGCTCGTGTGCACGATGTAGACCGGCGTCCCCGTCATGTCGGCGATCATGATGGCGCGGTTGGTGGCTTCGCCCTCGACCTCCGGCGGTCGTGAATAAGCGTGTCCCTCGGGCCCGGTGACACCGCGCGCGATCAGCGCCTCCTGCATCAGGGCGACGACGTCGCCGTTCTCCGCATGCACGACGGGCATGGCGCCGAGATGGGCGCAGCGAGCGAACGAGTTGTAGAGCTCGTCGTCGTTCACCATCAGCGCGCCCTTGTAGGCCATGAAGTGCTTGAAGGTGTTGATGCCGTAGGTTTTGACCACGGTCTCCATCTCGTCATGGATCTGCTTCGACCACGACGTTACCGCCATGTGGAAGCCGTAGTCGGAAGCCGCCTTCTCGGATTTGTGCCGCCACTCCTGATAGGCCGCGAGCATCGACTGGCCAGGATCTGGCAGGCAGAAATCCACCACCATGGTGGTGCCACCGGCCAGCGCCGCCTTGGTTCCCGATTCGAAATCGTCCGCGGTGACCGTGCCCATGAACGGCATTTCGAGATGGGTGTGCGGATCGATGCCGCCCGGGATAACGTAGGCGCCGCCGGCATCGACGATCTCGCTGCCGGTGGGCGCATCGAGCGACTGCCCGACCGCGACGACGGTCGCGCCGTCGATCAGCACGTCCGCCCGGCGCGAATGATCATGATTGACGACGGTGCCGCCGCGGATGAGGAGGGGCATTGGAGCTCCGGAGAGAGGCGTAATCCTCGCGAAGCTAAGCGCGCCGCATGCGATGCGACAGGTGAAATTTTAGCCAGGCGCCGCCGACAGTTGAGCCGTGTTCTCTCGGCATCTACGCCGCCCGCGCGATCAGTCCGTCGACCATCGCGCGCACCAGGCCCGCAATTTCCTTCCGGAGCGCCGGCAGCGGTACCGCGACCAGTTTCTGCTCCAGTCCCAGCGCCACCATGCCATGCACCGCCGAGAACAGGCTGCGCGCGGTGATGCCGAGCTCCTCCCGACTGCGTTTTGGAAACAGCGCGGCCAGCGGCTTGGAGACGTGGCGGAACAGCTGCAGCTGGTCGTCGATGGACCAGTCGGGGAGGGGCTTGTCGGCTGCCATGCGGTGCTCGAACAGCGCACGCCATAGTTCGAGATTTTCCGCGGCGAAATCGCAATAGACGAGGGCGATGCGGACCAGCCTCTCAGGCGACGGCTCGCCCGCGCCTTCCGCCGCGCTCAGGGCCTCGTCGAGCCGGTGCAACGTGCGCGAGCCGACTCGCAGGATCAGCTCGTCCACATCGGCTACGAGATTGTAGACCGCGCCGTTGGCGCAGCCGATCTCGCTGGCGAGATCGCGGGTTTTTAGGCCCGCCAGTCCCCTGTCGGCGATCATTCGTTCCGCCGCCAGGATCAGATCGGATCGAAGTTTCTCCCGGCGTTCCAATGCCTTAGTCATCTGCAACCAAATTTCTGAGCGTTGCTCAAATATTTCTTGAACGAAGTTCAAGTTTCTTGCTACAAACCATCTGTGAGCAACGCTCATAACAAGGAGCTTAAGATGTTCAAGACCGTTGTGACACTTTTCCGCGGTAGCGTGGCCGCCGCCGGCGAGGAGCTGGAAGACCGGACAGCCCTTTTGATCCTCGATCAACAGATGCGCGACGCGGCCGCCGCCCTCGAGCGCGGCAAACGGACCTTGGCGCTGGCGATCGCACAGGACCAGCAGGAAGGCCGCAAGCTCGAGGCGACCGTCACCCGCATCGCCGATCTCGAGACGCGCGCGGTTGCGGCGCTCGATGGCGGCCGCGAGGATCTCGCCAACGACGCCGCCGAAGCCATCGCGGGCCTCGAGGCCGATCGCGATGCCGCGCTGACGGCACGCGCCTTGTTCGCGAGCGAGATTGCCCGGCTGAAGCGGCACGTCGCAAGCGCGCAGGCCCGCATCACCGAGCTCGACCGCGGCCGCCGCGTCGCCCGTGCCTCGGAAGCGGTGCGCTCGCTTCGCCGCAGCGGCATCGAGGCGGCACGTCCCTACGAATCAACGCTGCCGGAGGCGGAGAGCACTTTGAGGCGTCTTCGTGAGCGGCAGATGGAAGCCCAGGCCGCCGACGACGCGCTGGTCGAACTCGATGCGGCCACCGGTCCGCTCGCCACCGCCGAAAAACTCGCCGAGCAGGGTTTTGGCCTCCGGCTCAAGACGACCGCGGACGACGTGCTGGCGCGGTTGAGGTCCAAGCGTACGCCGACTGTCTGATCCCAATCCATCATCATTCGAACCAACAGGAGACCATCATGAACCAGAACGGCCAGCTCCACAGCGGCGCCTGGGTGACCTTCACTTACGTGTCCTTCGCAGCCTCCGCCTTCCTCGTCGCCGTTGGCGTCTTCTTCCTGCCGATCGATTTCTGGATGAAGGGCTATCTCACCATGGGAATCGTGATGCTGATCCAGACCTGCGTCACTCTGACCAAGACCATCCGCGACAATCACGAAAGCAGCCGGATGGTGAACCGCATCGAGGATGCCAAGGCGGAACGTCTGCTGATGGAAGTCTCCAAGGCGGCTTGACAAGCATAGACAATCCGCAAGGAAGCAGCGGAGCAATGCACTCCGCTGCTTCGGCGCCGGAGCGCATTTCGTCACCTCATATCGCGCCTGCGAAATGCAACAGAGCCATGACGATCCCGCGGGCGTGCGCTCTTGCGCAATAGCACGGGCAGGGGCAGTCTTCACAGGCGGCGCACAACAACGCCGCCAATAAGATGTGCTTACAAGGTCTCGGCGAGGAACCTCATGGCAGCGACGCGGATCGACTGCGACATCCACCCGGCGGTTGGTGGCACGCGCACGACGCTACTGCCCTATCTCAGCGATCACTGGAAAGAGCAGGTCGTGAGCCGCGCCATCGACGGGCTCGATCTCACCTCCTATCCGCCCGGCATGCCGCTAAGCGGCCGCGCCGACTGGCGTCCGGCGACCGGCGCAAAGCCTGGTTCCGATCTTGCGATGGTACAGAAGGGCGCATTCGAGCAGTTAGGTGCCAGCCACGCGATTCTCAACGTGCTGTATGGTGCGCAGGCCGTGTTCGACCCCTACATGGCGGCCGACTTCTGCAAGGCGATCAACGACTGGATCGCGACTGAGTGGCTGTCGCGCGATCCGCGCTTGCGCGCCTCGATCGTGGTGCCGATGCAGGACCCGGATCTGGCGATCGAGGAGATCGAGCGCCGCGCCGGCGATCATCGCTTCGTCTCGATCCTCGTGCTGGCGCAGGGCGAGACGCTGCTGGGACGGCGGCATTTCTGGCCGGTCTATCGGCTCGCGGAAAAGTACAAGCTGCCGCTCGCGATCCACGCCGGCACGCAATATCGGCAGGCGCCGAGCTCGGCCGGATGGCCGTCGCACCGCTACGAATATTACTTCGTCGAGGCGCAGGCGTTTCAGGCCCAGATCCTAAGCCTGATCTATGAGGGCGTGTTCGGCAAGTTTCCGGACCTCAAGGTCGTGCTGATGGAATCCGGCGTGAGCTGGCTGCCGGCCTTCATGTGGCGCGCCAACAAGACCTGGCGCGGGGTGCGCGTCGAGGTGCCCTGGGTCGAGCGCGAGCCGGCTGCGATCATTCGCGACAATTTTCGCGTCACCATGCAGCCGTTTGATGCGCCGGGCGACGCCAGAAGCGTCGAAGAGATCATCGACCAGATCGGTTCTGAGAAGATGTTCCTGTTCGCGTCCGACTATCCGCACTGGCAGTTCGACGGTGACGATCCGATCCCGCCGAACCTGCCGAGCAGAATCATCTCGAAGATGTGCGTCGACAACCCGCTGGAGACATTTCCGCGGCTGTCGCTCGCCAACTAGACCGGAGGTTTCGCATGAGTGAGGTCATCGACCGCCCGCTGCGAGAAGAGGAAAGGCCTGCCGCGACGCGGCTGCGCATCGTCGATTGCGACGTCCATCCGAGCCTGCACTCGTTCGACGATCTCAACGAGTTTCTGCCAAAGCGCTGGCAGCAGCATCTGAAGGAATATGGCAGCCATTTGCGCACGCCCTATCTGTTCACCACGCCCTATCCACGCTCCTCGCCGTTGATCGCGCGGCGCGACGCCTGGCCGCCGACGGGCGGGCCGCCCGGCTCGGATCTCGCTTTCATGCAGAAGCAGCATCTCGATCCGCTCGACGTCGAGTTCGGGATTTTGCAGGTGCTCGATCTCTTCATCTTCTCGCAGCAGAACCTCGAATTCGGCGCCGCGATCCAGCGTGCCATCAACGACTGGCAGCTGGCGTTCTGGTCGCATCGCGACCCGCGCCTGAAGGCTTCGATCCTGGTCGGCCAGGATGGCGTCGATCTCGCCATTGCCGAGATCGAACGCTGCGCGAAAATCGGCGAATACGTCCAGATCAACGTCTCGCCACGCGCCAACGAGCCGCTCGGCCGTCGCCGCTACTGGCCGATCTACGAGCGTGCCCAAGAACTAGGTCTTCCGCTCGGCATCCATGTCGGCGGCTATGGCGGGCATGCGCCGACCGGTGGCGGCTGGCCGTCCTATTATGTCGAGGAGCACCAGTCCAACGCGCACACCATTGCGGCGCAGCTTGCCAGTCTCGTGATCGAGGGCGTGCCGGAGCGCTTTCCAAAATTGAAGTTCGTCTTCATCGAGGGCGGCTTCGGCTGGATCCCGTCCGCGGTGTGGCGGATGGACCAGCATTTCGAGCGGTTCCGCAGCGAGGTGCCGCATCTCAAGCGCAAGCCGTCGGAATACGTCCGTGAGCATTTCTGGTTCACGACACAACCGATCGACGAACCCGACGAAGCCCGGCATTTGCGCTCGCTGATCGAATGGGTCGGCATCGATCGTCTCTTGTTCTCGTCGGACTATCCGCACTGGGATTTCGACGATCCGCGTTTCGCCTTCAAGACGCCGCTGACGGAAGCTGAGCGGACCAAGATCTTCAGCACCAATGCCCGCGCGGTCTACAAGTTCTGAGAAGGTCTGCACGGTATGGCCCGTCACATCGTCGCGTCCATCTCGGAGATCCCACCCGGTGGCAACAAGGTCGTCGATGTCGCCGGCCGCGACATTGTCGTGTTCCACGTCAATGGCGAGTTCTTCGCGCTGCTGAACCGCTGCCCGCACGAAGGCGCGCCGCTGGAGAAAGCGGCCTGTGTTGCGCGGCTGACCTCGCCCGAGCCCGGCATCTATCAGCGCTCGCGCGTCGGCGAGATGCTGCGCTGTCCCTGGCATGGCTGGGAGTTCGACATGCGCAATGGGCAGTCGTGGTTCGATCCGAAGCGCGTCAAGATAAGGTCATATCCGGTCGCGGTGGAGCGCGGCGAGGAACTCCAGAAAGGCCCGTATGTTGCCGAGACGTTTCCGGTGCATGTCGAGGACAGCTACGTGATTGTCGAGGTCTGAGTAGCCGTTTCGGATTGTGATTTCGCCGCAAGTGGGATAAGCCTCGCCCGCATTTGTGGCGGAGATGAGCTTTGTCGAAACAATCCCTGCGTGAAGAGGCCGAGCGCCTGATCCGCGAATCGATGGAAAAGAAAACCGTCGTCGTCAAGCAGGGTGATACCCGCATCGAGGCCGTCTGCGGTAAGTGCGGCGCCCCGAACCGGGTGCAGGCGCCAAAGGGCCAGACCCGCATCAAGTTCGCCTGCAAGAATTGTGGGCATCAGCAAGAGACGCTGTAGGTTTCTTCGCCCTCTCCCCCTGTGCGGATGCAACCCTCATCCGGCGCTTCGCGCCACCTTCTCCCACAAGGGAAGAAGGAAAAACGCCTACTCCCCCTTCACGAATTTCGCGAATGCATCCGCATGGTCCGGATGCCAGCGTGACAGCGGCGGGCGGTTCTCCACGATGTCACCGGCGGCCCACAGCATGCGCTTTTCGTCGAGCGCGCGCGGGACGTCGTTGTCCGGGCACAGGATGTAGAAATCGCCGGCCTCCAGCCGCGCCAGCATGAAATTCACGGTCTGCTCGGCCGTCCAGGCGCCGGCCGGCTTATCTGTCCGGCCCTTCGCGGTAAGGTTCGTGAAGACGAAGCCGGGAATCAGCAGATGCGCAGTGATGCGGCAACCCGCAGTGCTGCGCAGTTCGTGCTGGAGCGCTTCCGTAAAAGCTTTCACGCCGGCCTTGGAGACGTTGTAAGCGGGATCGCCGGGCGGGGTGGTGATGCCCTGCTTCGAGCCGGTGTTGATGATGAGCCCCGCCCTGCCGCGCGCGATCATGCTGGGCGCAAAGATGCGCGAGCCGTTGATGATGCCCCACATATTGACGCTGATGATGCGCTGCCAATTGTCAGGTTCGCCGAACAACGTGCTGCCGGGCTGGATGCCCGCATTGTTCATGAGGATGTCGGTGTCGCCGAAGCGCTCGCGCACGGCGCGCTCGAGTTCCGCCACGCTCTCGGCCTTGCTGACGTCGATCGCGAAGGTCATCACATGTGTGGCAGACGTTATGGATGACAGTCTTGTTGCGGCCTCCGTCAGCCGCGCCTGATCCACATCGGCGATACATACCTTCATGCCGTCGCGCGCGAACGCCAAAGCCGCGGCGAATCCGATCCCGGACGCGCCGCCGGTGATTACGGCAACATTGTCTTTGACGATGGCGGGATGCGGCATCGATCGTTCTCCGGGGAGGGGGCTCGGTCGTGCTATAACATGGCACTCGCGCGACCCTGCACAAGTCGGCATGGGAGGTCTTCGTTCCGCGCCGACTTTATGCCTCTCCTTTACGCCTGTCCGGCGTCGCAGTATTCTATCGACCAACGATCCCACCCAGATCGAACCAATCCATCAATTGAAAGGGAGTTCAGCCATGGCTGTGTCGCAGGCTATTCCAATCACGCGCCATCCGTTCGCCAATGGGTCCTACAAGCAGATGTTGATCGACGGGAAGTGGGTCGATGCCGCCTCCGGCAAGCGCTTCGAGACCCACAACCCCGCGACCGGCGAACTGCTCGCAACAGTGGCCGAGGGCGAGAAAGAAGATATCGATCGCGCGGTTGCTGCCGCTCGCCGCGCCTTCGAAGGGCCGTGGAGCAAGGTCAAGCCGTTCGAGCGGCAGAACCTGCTCCTGAAGCTTGCCGACCTCGTCGAGAAGAATTTCGACGAATTGTCGCAGCTCGACACGCTCGACATGGGCGCGCCGCTCAGCCGTACCCGCGCCTATCGCCTGCGCGCCGTCGGCATGCTGCGCTATTATGCCGGCCAGACCACCGCGATTCACGGCGAGACCATCGAGAACTCGCTGCCCGGCGAGATATTCTCCTATACGCTGAAGGAGCCGATCGGCGTCGTCGGCGCCATCATTCCCTGGAACGGTCCGCTGACTGCGACGATCTGGAAGATCGGTCCGGCGATCGCGACCGGCTGCACCGTCGTGCTCAAACCCGCCGAAGAAGCGCCGCTGACCTCGCTGCGCATCGCCGAGCTCGCGATGGAAGCGGGCGTGCCGCCCGGCGTCATCAACGTCGTGCCCGGCTATGGCGAGACTGCGGGCGCGGCGCTTGCCTCGCACCACGACGTCGACAAGGTTGCCTTCACCGGCTCGCATGTCACCGGCCAGTCGATCATCCGCGCCTCGGCCGGCAACCTCAAGCGTGTCTCGCTCGAACTCGGCGGCAAGTCGCCGGACATCGTGTTCGCGGACGCCGATCTCGATGCGGCCGTGCCGGGCGCCGCGATGGCGGTGTTCGCCAATTCGGGGCAAATCTGCAGCGCCGGCACCCGGCTGTTCGTCGAGCAGTCGATCTACGAGGAGTTCGTCGGCCGCGTCGCCGAGTTCGGCAAGAAACTGCAGGTCGGCAACGGTCTCGATCCCAACACCCAGATCGGACCACTGGTGTCCGAGCAGCAGCTCGAGCGCGTCACCAGCTATCTCGACATCGGCCAGAAGGAAGGCGCCAAGGCGCTCGCCGGCGGTGGCCGCGTCACCGAAGGCGCGCTTGCAAAAGGCTTCTTCGTCTCGCCGACGGTGTTCGCGGGCGTCCAGGACAATATGCGGATCGCGCAGGAGGAGATTTTTGGTCCCGTCATCTCCGCGATCGCGTTCAAGGACATGGACGAGTTGGTGAAGCGCGCCAACGCCACCACGTTCGGTCTCGGCTCCGGCCTGTGGACGCGCGACGTCAGCAAGGCGCATGCGGTCGCGAAGAGCCTGCGTGCCGGTTCAGTGTGGGTGAACTGCTACCAGGCGATGGACCCGGCTGTGCCCTTCGGCGGCTACAAGATGAGCGGCTACGGCCGCGAATCCGGGAAGCAGCACGTCGAGGAATATCTCAACGTCAAGGCCGTCTGGATCAAGACGGCCTAACGCGCCATCGCGTCCGGACTTCAGCGATCGGTCCTGCTTGCTGCGACGACAGAGCGCTTGCAGCGACCTGAGGTTGTTGCCCGGACGCTACATGCGATTTTGAAAGCGCGCGTCGTCCGCGCTTTTGCAAGACTTGCTATCCCATTCCGAATGTCGGCCGGTTAGTTCTAGTCACCGTCAATCTTCGGAATTGGAATATCGATAATGCTTCGCTTTGCTCCGATCGTGTTTGTGGCTTTGGGTGTCGCCTCGGCGCAGCCCGCACTCGCGGCCGATATGACCGCACGTGCGCCAGCGTACAAGGCGTCGCCACTGCCCGTCGCCTACAATTGGTCGGGCTTCTACGCCGGCGTGAATGTCGGGTACGGGTGGGGCGATGGTGCGAACGATCTCGCGCCGCATGATCCGGTCTTCACCGCGGGTGTGCTCGACGTCGCACTGGCGGGCGGCCTTGTCCCGGCTTCGCTGGCAACAAACGCGCGTGGCGTAATGGGCGGCTTGCAGGCCGGCTACAATGTGCAGACGGGCTCGTTAGTGTGGGGCGTCGAAGCCGATATCGCGGCGGCCGACATCAAGGGTAGCTCGACGGTGACCCGAACCTTGCCGGTCTTCCCGACGATCATGACCACGCAAGATCAGAAGGTCGACTGGTTGGGGACCGTGCGCGGCCGGATCGGTGCCACCGTCACGCCCGACTTGATGCTGTACGCGACCGGCGGTCTTGCCTATGGGCACGTCAAGGCATCGACGTCGATCGTGGATCCCACGGGTGGGAGCGGCACGCCCTGCCTCAATGTGATCTGTAGCGCCGGCGCAGTGGAAAGCTGGCGCGTGGGCTGGACGGTCGGCGGCGGTGGCGAGTACCGTTTTGCGTCGAACTGGAGCGTCAAGCTCGAATATCTCTACTACGATCTCGGCAGCGAGAACTACACCATCTTCAATCCGCTGTTCCCGATCGCCCCCGGCCCGGCGCGCGGCTTTGACTCAACCGCGAATTTCACGGGCCACATCGCACGGGTCGGCTTGAACTACAAGTTCGGCCCAGGCGCGGTCGTTGCGAAATACTGACCTGCCGTTCTGAGCAAGCAACGAGCCCCGGGACCACCCCCGGGGCTTTTTGATTCCGTCGCCTCTTTTGGCTGGCCAGCCATCCCCGCATGCAGCTTCCGAGCTGCGAGCCTTTCTCTTATGGTCCACGCCTCTCATCGACCATTTTGGGGCCAGCATGAAATTCGAGGCGTTGTTTCAACCGTTGCAGGTCGGTCCGTACAAGCTCGCGCATCGCGTCGCGATGGCGCCGTTGACGCGCATGCGGGCCGAGCGCGAGAGCTTTTCGCCGCGGCCGCTCAACGCCGAATATTACGGTCAGCGCGCCACCCAGGGCGGCCTGCTCATTGCCGAGGCCTCGCCTGTGCTCTCGCATGGTCGCGGCAATCCGGCGACGCCCGGCATCTATTCGGAGACGCAGATCGCGGGCTGGCGCAAGGTTGTCGACGCCGTGCACGCCAAGGGCGGCATCATCTTTCTCCAGCTCTGGCATGTGGGCCGCGTCTCGCATTCCTCCTTCCACGGCGGGGAGCTGCCGGTCTCGGCCTCGGCGATCCCGATCAGGGCCGAAGGCATGAAGGCAATGACCGCCGACGGCAAGATCTCCGACTACGAGACGCCGCGCGCGCTGGACACGGACGAGGTCAAGGGCATTGTCGAGGCCTTCAGGCGGGGCGCGAAGAACGCGCTGGCCGCCGGCTTCGACGGCGTCGAGATCCACGGCGCCAACGGCTATCTGCTCGAGCAATTCCTGCAATCACGCAGCAACCAGCGCACCGATCAATATGGCGGCTCGATCGAGAACCGCGCGCGGCTTCTGCTCGAAGTGACCGAGGCCGCGATCGACGTCTGGGGCGCGAGCCGCGTCGGCGTGCGGCTGTCGCCCCACGGCATCGCCAATGATTCCGGCGAGCCCGATCCGATGCCGCTCTACACGCACGTGGTCAAGGCGCTCGACAAACTCGGTCTTGCCTATCTGCATTTCATCGAACCCCGCTCCAGCGGCTCGGGGCGCGCCGAAGTCAACTGGCAGAACGTGCCGTCGGCAATGCTGCTGTTCCGTCCGCTCTATAGCGGCGTGCTGATGACCGCCGGCGGATTTACCGGCGAGACGGCGAACGCCGCGATCGCGGAGGGGCATGCCGACCTCATCGCCTTCGGCCGCATCTTCATTTCCAACCCCGATTTGGCGCGTCGCCTGCAGCACGATTACCCTCTCACCCCGTACAACCGTGCCACGTTCTACGGCGGCGAGGAGAAGGGTTATACCGACTATCCGGTGTATGACGAGCTGACGCCGGCGTAAGCGTTCTCGTCTGTCATTCCGGGGCGATGCGAAGCATCGAGCCCGGAATCCATTCCGCCTTCAGGTATGCCGCGCGATGGATTCCGGGCTCGCGACTTCGTCGCGTCCCGGAATGACAATCATGTATTATCGTGGTCACGACGACAATACAGGGAAATCACCATGGCCAAAGCCGCAGCCGCCGCAGGAGTTGCCACCGGCCAATGCCTCTGCGGCAAGGTCACCTTCGAGATTGACGTCCCCGCACGCTGGGCCTGGCACGATCACTCCGCCGCCAGCCGTCGCGCCCACGGCGCCGCCTATGCGACCTATGTCGGAAGCTGGAAGAAGCGGTTTCGCATTACCGCAGGCAAGACGGCGCTGACCCGCTACGAGGACAAGGCAACGAAGACCGCGCGCAGCTTCTGCGCGCATTGCGGCACGCCGATTACGTACGAGCGCCCGCGCGGGCCGCATATGGTCAACATCCCCCGCGCGCTCTTCAACGAGCGCACCGGCCGTCAGCCGCTCTATCACATCGCGATCGAGGAGCTGCAGGAATGGGCCTATACCGGCGAGCCGCTGGTGCCGCTGAAAGGTTTTCCGGGTGTGGTGTGGCAGCGCTCGAAAAAGAAAAAGCGCGTCGGCGGCGAGGATCCGTTCGAGCTCGACCGCGAAGAGATGTAGCGGCGCGCGCCCACGCAACGCAGCCATGAGCGGACTTCCTTGCGCGCGTCCAGCAACTTCGGCCATCATGCCTTCGTCCTTGCGGCAACGTCCGCTCCTGGAGGAAACATGAAGAACAAGATCACCGGCCGTTCCGCCTTTCTCGCGCTGCTCAAGGACGAGGGCATCACGCATCTGTTCGGCAATCCCGGCACCACCGAACTACCGATCATGCATGCGCTGAAGGACCATCCTGATCTCACCTATGTGATGGCGATGCAGGAGAGCCTGGTGGTGGCAATTGCCGATGGCTACAGCCGCGCCTCCGGAAAGCTCGTGGCCTGCAACGTCCATGTCGCGCCCGGCCTCGGCAACGCGATGGGCTCGCTCTACAACGCCCAGTTCACGGGCACACCGATGATTCTGACCGCGGGCCAGCAGGAGCAAGGCCACGGCCTGATGGAGCCGGTGCTCTACGGCCCGCTGGTGCGCATGGCGGAGCCGCTGGTGAAATGGGCGGTCGAGGTGACGCGCCTCGAGGATCTGCCGCGCATCGTGCGCCGCGCCGCCAAAGTCGCGACCACGCCGCCGACCGGGCCCGTGTTCATTTCGTTGCCCGGCGACATCCTTAACAGCGAGGCCGGGATCGATCTCGGCCGCTCCACCCGCATCGACGCCCGCACAAGGCCGTCGGATGAGACACTCAAGGCGTTCGCCGCGCGGCTGCTGAGGGCCGAGCGTCCCGTGATCGTCACCATGGACGAGGTGGTCAAGAGCGATGCGCTGATGGAGGCCGCCGAACTCGCAGAACTACTCGGTGCGGCCGCGTACCAATCGTCGACACCCTACGGCTCGCACTTCCTTTCGGAGAGCCCGAGCTTCGTCGGCACGCTGGCACGTGTCCAGAAAGTCGCGCGCGACACGCTTGCGCCGTACGACCTCTTGATCGCGCTTGGCGGCGATCCTCTGCGGATGTCGGTCTACAGCGAGGTCGACGCGCTGCCGGAAGGGCTTGGCATCGTGCAGATCGGTCTCGGCGATTGGGAGATCGCCAAGAACTACGGTGCCGAGATCGCGCTGAAGGCGGATTTGAAGGAAACGCTGCGTGCGCTGATCCCGGTGCTGAAGGAGATGGGCGGCGCTGCCCTGGCGCAACGTGCGAAGCAACGTCTCGCCGAGCTTGCGCCGAAGAACTGGACCGCGCGGCGCACCGCGCTGGTCGAGCAGATCGGCAAGGCCGCGGACCGCAGCCCCATCGATCCGGACTGGCTGGTGCTGCAAATGGTCGAGTCCATGCCCGCCAACGCCATCCTGGTCGACGAAGGCCTCACCTCGAGCCGCCAGATCACGGCGCTGCGTGCACACCGCGACCGCTTCGGCTATCACGGCCTTGCCTCCGGCGGCATCGGCTGGGGCCTGCCGGCTTCCGTCGGCGCCAGCATCGCCAATCCCGATCGCCCCGTCGTCTGCTTCTCCGGCGACGGCAGCGCGATGTATTCGATCCAGTCGCTGTGGACGGCGGCGCATCACAAGCTGCCGCTCAATGTGGTCATTGCCAACAATGGCGGCTACCGCATCATCAAGCAGCGTCTGCTCGCCTTCCATGGCGACGACAATTACGTCGGCATGGATTTTGTCGATCCGCCGGTGGATTTCGCGGGCGTGGCGAAGGCGTTGGGATGCGAGCCGATCAAGGTGAGCGACCCCCGCGAGTTGAAGGCGACGCTGGCGTCGGCGTTTGGCCGACCCGGAACCAAGCTAATCGAGGTGATGGTGGACGGAAAGGTGTAGGGCAGCGTCACTTGCGCCCCGCTGGTGTCCGCCACGTTTCAGTCGTCATCACCCGCGAAGGCGGTGATCCAGTATCCCAGAGGGCGGCGGTGATTGAGTCGAGACGCCGCGGCGTACTGGATGCTCCGGTCAAGCCGGGGCATGACAGCGTACCTCGGGGTGCTATCCCTTCCTCCCCACCCGATACCCCGCTGCCGGATGCGGCGCACCTAGTCGCGCACGCCCGTCACCGAACAGCTTCTCCCGCAGCGTGCCCTGCGCGTACTCCGCCTTGTACCGCCCGCGGCGCGTCAGCTCCGGGACCAGCATATCGGCGATGTCCTCGAAATCGCCGGGTGAGATCGCGAAGGCGACGTTGAGGCCGTCGACATCGGTCGCCTCGAACCACGCCTCGATCTTGTCAGCGACCATCTCCGGCGTGCCGACCACGACGGGACCGGCGCCGCCGACGCCAACATGCTCGATGACGTCGCGCACGGTCCAGACGCGATCGGGATCGGCGCGGGTGACGTTGTCGAGTGCGCTGCGACCGGCGTCGTTCTGGACATGGCGCACCTGCTGATCGAGCTCGTAGCCGGAGAAGTCGATTCCGGTCCATCCCGACATCAGCGCGAGCGCGCCCTCGGGGCTGATGTGGCGGCGATAGTCGGCGTATTTTTCGTTTGCCTCGGCCTCCGTCCGCCCGAGGATGATCGTCATCATCGAGAACATCAGGATTTCCGCCGGATTGCGCCCGAACGCGGCGGCCTCGTGACGGATCGCCGACACCCGCGGCGCGATCACCCTGGCCGACGGCCCCGACATGAACACGCATTCGGCGTGCTGTGCCGCGAACTTCCGTCCGCGCGGCGAGGTGCCGGCCTGGTACAGCACGGGCGTCCGCTGCGGCGAGGGCTCGCTCAGGTGGATGGTGTTGTTGATGCGCCAGTTCGCGCCCTCATGGTTGACGCGATGAACTTTTGAGGGATCGGTGAAGATGCCGCGCGTGCGGTCGCGCAGCACGGCGTCGTCCTCCCAACTCCCTTCCCAGAGCTTGTAGACGACCTCCATATATTCGTCCGCGATCTCGTAGCGGTCGTCGTGCCCGATCTGCTTGTCCTTGCCGGCGCCGCGCGCGGCGCTGTCGAGATAGCCGGTGACGACGTTCCAGCCGATTCGTCCCTCGGTGAGATGATCGAGCGTCGACATCCGCCGCGCGAACGGATAGGGCGGCTCGAAGGAGAGGTTGCTGGTGACGCCGAAGCCGAGATTCTGCGTCACCGCCGCCATTGCCGACAGCAGCAACAGCGGATCGTTAGAGGGCGACTGGGCTGCATTGCGCAAGGCTGCGTCAGGACTGTTGCCGTAGACGTCATAGACGCCGAGCACGTCGGCCAGGAACAGTCCGTCGAAACGGCCGCGCTCCAGCGTTTTGGCAAGATCGATCCAGTAGGGCAGGCGGTTATATTCGGCAGTGCGGTCGCGCGGATGGGTCCACAAGCCCGGTGACTGGTGCGCGACGCAATTCATCGCAAATGCATTGAGCCTGATCTGCTTGGCCATGATGGTCCCCCGGCGCCCTGTACCGGGCGCTCTTCGAATGATAGAGCTGCGCCCGAACTTGGCGAAGTTCTTGCATATAGTGCGACGTTGGCAAGGCCAAAATCGGCGGCGCTGCCGCGCTTGGCAAGCCAATCTCAAGAGAGCAAGAACGAAATCCCAAGACTATCGAAGTCCCCGCCACTTTCGGAGGCCTGCCCGCATCAGGTATGCTCCTTCGCCTCACAACCTAAAAAAGAAAATAATGACCAGAGCCGATGCCATCGCCCGCGCCCGTGACGATTTCAAATCCGGCGCGTTCCTCGCCGAACTCGACCGCCGCGTCGCCTACCGGACCGAGAGCCAGAATCCGAACCGGAGCGTCGAGCTGCGCGCCTATCTGGAACAGGAGATGGTGCCCGCTTTCGCCGCGCTCGATTTCCAAAGCCGGATGATCGAATCTCCCAGCGGCAAGGCGCCGTTCCTGTTCGCCGAACACCGCGAGAGCGAGACGGCGCCGACTGTTCTGATCTACGGCCATGGCGACGTCGTCGACGGCATGGAAGGCGAGTGGCGCGACGGCCGCGATCCCTGGCGCACCACGGTTTCGGGCACGCGTCTCTACGGTCGCGGTACCGCCGACAACAAGGGCCAGCACAGCATCAACATGGCCGCACTCCGTGCGGTGCGCGAGGCCCGCGGCGGCATGCTCGGCTTCAACGCCAAGTTCATCATCGAGATGGGCGAGGAGATCGGTTCGCCGGATCTTGGCAAGGTCTGCGATCTCAATCGCGATGCGCTCAAGGCCGATCTGTTCATGGCCTCCGACGGGCCGCGCCTGTCCGCCGACCGTCCGACGCTGTTCCTCGGCTGCCGTGGCGGCATCCGCATTCATCTCGATGTGAACCTTCGCGACGGCGGCCATCACTCCGGCAATTGGGGCGGCGTGCTCGCCAACCCCGCGACCATTCTGGTCAACGCGATCTCGACGCTGGTCGATGGCCGCGGCCGCCTTCAGCTGGAGGGGCTGAAGCCGCCCCGGCTCACCAACCAGATCCGCAGCTATCTTGCGGACGTGCAGGTGGTGCCCACCGAGGACGAGCCGGCGTTGGCCGAGAACTGGGGCGAGGAGGGTCTTTCGGCGGCCGAGCGGCTCTATGCCTGGAACACGCTCGAAGTGCTGGCGATGTCGTCGGGCAATATCGAGAAGCCGGCCAACGCCATTCCCGGCCGCGCCAATGCCGTGCTGCAACTGCGTTTCGTGGTCGGCACCAGGATCGATGGGCTGATCGAGGCGATCCGCGCGCATCTGGCGCAGAAGGGCTTTCCGATGGTCGAGGTGCGGGCGGCGCAGAGCTTTGCCGCCTCGCGCACGGATTTTGACAGCCCCTGGATCGCATGGGCGGCGGATTCGGTGCGTCAGACCACCGGCAAGGTCCCGGCGGTGCTGCCCAATTTCGGCGGCTCGCTGCCGAACGACGTGTTCTCCGAGATATTGGGCCTGCCGACGATCTGGGTGCCGCACTCCTATCCCGGCTGCTCCCAGCATGCGCCCAATGAGCACATCCTGCTGCCATTGACCGAAGAGGCCTTGACGGTGATGGCCGGGCTGTTCTGGGATCTCGGGGAATTGCCAAGCGCGCTAACAAGACCGCTAACACGTCCGCCGGCCTGAGCCGTTAACCGGAGCCGCGATCCAGCCAAAAGTCACATTCTATTCCAACCCAATTTGTGCTTGCATCCCGCCGGCATCATCCTGAAAGGGGACCAAAAAGTGAAACATTTCCGTAGCATCGGCCTCGCGCTCGCCGCGACCTTCGCTGTCAGCCAGGCGGGGGCCGAGGAGCTGACCGGCACGCTCAAGAACATCAAGGACACCGGCGCCATTACGCTCGGCTTCCGCGACTCCTCGATCCCGTTCTCCTATCTCGACGACAACCAGAAGCCCGTCGGGTTCGCGATGGACATCTGCTACAAGATCGTCGACGCCGTGAAGAAGGAGCTCAAGCTCGACAAGCTCGAGGTCAAGCTCAACCCGGTGACCTCGGCGACGCGTATTCCGCTGATGGCGAACGGCACCATCGACCTCGAATGCGGCTCGACCACCAACAATGCCGAGCGCCAGAAGCAGGTCGCCTTCACCAACACCCATTACCTGACCGCCAGCCGCTACGTCTTCAAGAAGTCGAGCGGCCTGAAGTCGATCGACGACCTCAAGGGCAAGACGGTGGTTTCGACCGCCGGCACCACCAACATCAAGCAGCTCACCGAAGCCAATGTTGCGAAAAGCCTCGGCGCCAACATCATCCCGGCCAAGGACCACGCCGAATCCTTCTTGATGGTGGAGACCGACCGCGCCGTCGCCTTCGTGATGGACGACATCCTGCTCGCCAGCCTCGTGGCCGGCTCGAAGTCGCCCGACGACTACGTCATTTCCAAGGACGCGTTCTCGAAGCCTGAGCCCTACGGCATCATGCTGCGCAAGGACGACGCGCCGTTCAAGAAGGTGGTCGATGCGGCGACCGCCGCGCTCTACACGTCCGGCGAAGGCCAGAAGATCTACGACAAGTGGTTCACCCAGAAGATCCCGCCGAAGGGTCTGAACCTCAACACCCCGATCTCGCCCGAGCTGAAGAACGAGTTCGCGAAACCCTCGGACTCGCCAAACCCGGACGACTATAAGTAAGCTGAGTTGTTCGCCTCTCCCCCTCGTGGGGAGAGGCAGCATATTCCGGCCATTCTGGAGGGAGAGTGGCCGGACATTTGCATAGGCGCCGGGACATCCATGACTGGCGCGTTCGCGCGGGGGACACGTGAACTACCACTGGAACTGGGGAATTTTCTTCGAGCCGAACCCGATGGGGACCGGCACCTATCTCGACATGCTGCTGTCGGGGCTGGTGCTGACCCTCAAGACGGGTGCGCTCGCCTGGATCATCGCGCTGATCGCCGGATCGTTCGTGGGCGTGATGCGCACGCTGCCGTCGAAGGGTGCGTACTGGTTCGGCTTTGCCTATGTCGAATTCTTCCGCAACATGCCGCTGCTGGTGCAGCTCTTCCTGTGGTTCTTCGTGCTGCCGGAACTGCTGCCGAAATCTGCCGGCCTCTGGCTGAAGCAGCTGCCCAATGCGCCATTCTGGACGGCGGCGATCGGCATCGGGTTCTTCATGTCGGCACGCGTCGCCGTGCAATTGCAAGCCGGCATCGGATCGCTCCCGCGCGGGCAGAAGATGGCGGCGACCGCGCTCGGCCTGACGACCTTGCAGGCTTATCGCTACATCTTGCTGCCGATGGCGTTCCGCATCATCCTGCCGCCGCTGACGTCCGAGTTCCTCAACACCATCAAGAACACGGCTGTGGCCATCACCATCGGTTTGCTCGAGCTGACCGGACAGGCGCGCTCGATGCAGGAATTCTCGTTCCAGGTGTTCGAGGCCTTCACCGCCGCGACCCTGCTCTATCTCCTCGTCAACGCCGTCGTCGTGACCGCAATGCGCTTCCTCGAGCGCTACGTCGCGATCCCCGGCTACATCACGGGGAAATAGCACCATGTTCAGCAATTTCGATTTCGAGGTCATCCGTCGCGCACTGCCCTATCTGTTTTACGAGGGCATGACGTTCACGCTGATGCTCACGGGGCTTGCGGCGCTCGGCGGCCTGATCTTCGGGACGGCCATCGCGCTGATGCGGCTGTCAGGCTTCAAGATCCTGGGCCGCATCGCCGGGGTCTATGTCGACTTCATGCGCTCGCTGCCGCTGGTGCTGGTGATCTTCTGGTTCTACTTCCTGGTGCCCTATATCGGGCAGTGGGTGACCGGCGCGTCGCGCCCGATCAGCGTCGGCGCGTTCGCATCCTCGCTCATCACCTTCATCATGTTCGAGGCCGCGTACTTCTCCGAGATCATGCGTGCCGGCATCCAGTCGATCTCGCGCGGCCAGCCGGCCGCAGCCAACGCGCTCGGCCTGACCTACGCCCAGACCATGCGCTACGTGGTGCTGCCGCAGGCCTTCCGCAACATGCTGCCGGTGCTGATCACGCAGACCATCGTGCTGTTCCAGGACACCTCACTGGTCTACGTGCTGTCGATCACCGATTTCCTCGGTGCGGCAAGCAAGGTCGCGCAGCGCGACGGCCGTCTGGTCGAAATGTATCTGTTCGCAGCGATCGTCTACTTCACCATCTCCTGTGTCGCGTCCTTCGGCGTTCGCCGCCTGCAGGCGCGCATCGCCATCATTCGATAGAGTCTGTCATGATCGAGATCAGCCACGTCGACAAATGGTACAGCCCGAGCTTCCAGGTGCTGACCGACTGCACCACCAACGTCTCCAAGGGCGAGGTGGTCGTGGTCTGCGGCCCGTCGGGATCGGGCAAGTCGACGCTGATCAAATGCGTCAACGCCCTGGAGCCGTTCCAGAAAGGCGACATCAGCGTCGATGGCACCAAGGTCAACGATCCCAGGACCAATCTGCCCAAGCTGCGCTCGCGTGTCGGCATGGTGTTTCAGCATTTCGAGCTGTTTCCGCATCTGAAGATCATCGATAATCTCTGTCTCGCACAGCAGAAGGTGCTCGACCGATCGCGCGACAAGGCGGTGGCGAAAGCCATGCAACTGCTGGAGCGCGTCGGCCTGAAGGAACAGGCGCAAAAGTATCCCGCGAACCTGTCCGGTGGCCAGCAGCAGCGGGTGGCGATCGCTCGCGCGCTCGCAATGGATCCCATTGTCATGCTGTTCGACGAGCCGACCTCGGCGCTCGACCCCGAAATGGTGAGCGAGGTGCTCGACGTCATGGTAGACCTTGCCCATGAGGGCATGACCATGATGGTCGTCACCCACGAGATGGGCTTTGCCCGCAAGGTTGCCAACCGCGTGATCTTCATGGATCGCGGCGAGATCGTCGAGGACGCCCCGAAGGACGATTTCTTCGGCAAGCCCCGCAGCGACCGCGCGCAGAAATTCTTGTCGAAGATCCTCTCCCACTAGCTCTGCCGTCATTCCGGGGCGCGACGTAGTCGCGAGCCCGGAATCCATCGGGCGGCATTGTACGGGGGGAAATGGATTCCGGGCTCATTCGCTGCGCGAATGCCCCGGAATGACGAATAGAGGGGTGATCGCCGCCCCCATTTCGCATATAAGCGCGCCAAATCCCTTTGCCCCCAGGAGACCTGCCTTGGATCCGATCGCCTATGTCAACGGCTCATTCGTCCCGCTCTCGGACGCCAAAATTTCGGTGCTCGATCGCGGCTTCCTGTTTGCCGACGGCATCTACGAGGTCTCGGCCGTGCTCGACGGCAAGCTGATCGACAATGCCTCGCATCTGAGCCGGCTGGAGCGCTCGGTCGGCGAGATCCAGCTGAAGCTGCCCGAGACGGTCGAACGCATCACCGAGCTCCAGAAGGAGCTGATCGCGCGCAACAAGGTCGAGAACGGCCTCGTCTATCTCCAGGTCACGCGTGGTGCCGACAAGGGCCGCGACTTCGCCTTCCCCAAGGGCGACGTCAAGTCGAGCCTGGTAATGTTCACGTCGGAGAAGGACATCATCAACGCCGCCTCAGCCAAGACCGGCATCAACGTGATCACGGTGCCCGACATCCGCTGGGAGCGGCGTGACATCAAGAGCGTGGCACTGCTCGCGCAAGTGCTGGCAAAGCAGGCCGCGGCCGAAGCCGGTGCGGGCGAGGCCTGGATGCTGGAAGACGGCTACGTCACCGAAGGCGGTTCGTCCTCGGCGTTCATCCTGACCCATGACGACGTCATCGTGACCCGCAAGAACTCCAACGCGATCCTGCCGGGCTGCACCCGCAAGGCGGTGGTGGCGCTGGGGGAAGAGCGTCAGCTCCGTATCGAGGAGCGTTCCTTCACGGTCGCCGAGGCGCTCGCCGCCAAGGAAGCCTTTGCCACCTCGGCGTCGCTGTTCGTCCAGCCGGTGGTTGCGATCGACGGCAAGAAGGTCGGCGACGGCAAGCCCGGCCCGCTTGCCGCGCGGCTGCGCGAGATCTACGTGGAGTTCGCCAAGGCGACGGCGGTTTAAGCCACCCACCGCCGTCATCGCCCGGCTTGACCGGGCGATCCAGTACTCCGTGACGGAAGTGCTGGACTCGACAGGCCGCGGCGTACTCGATGCCCCGGTCAAGCCGGGGCATGACAGTCGAATGTATTGAGGCGGTTTGGCCTCATGCGTCAGCACCTCACGCCACCGACGCCTTCACCTTCACCGGATGAACCGCACGGAACGCGATCGCGATCCTGTTCCAGGCATTGATGGCGCCGATCAGCATGGTCAGGTTCACCGTCTCCGCATCGGAGAATTGCGCGCGGACCTGCTCGTAGACATCGTCCGGCGCGTGCGTCTCGGAGATCAGCGTCACTGATTCCGTCCAGGCCAGCGCGGCGCGCTCGCGGTCCGTGTAGAGCGGCGATTCGCGCCAGGCATTGAGCAGATAGATGCGCTGCTCGGTCTCGCCGCGCTTGCGGGCGTCCTCGGTGTGCATGTTGATGCAGAAGGCACAGCCGTTGATCTGCGACGCGCGGATCTTGACGAGCTCGATCAGCGATTTCTCCAGGCCGGTCGACTGGATCTGCTCTTCCAGTGCCATCAGTGCCTTCATCGTATCGGGTGCGGCCTGGTAGAAATTCATGCGGGGTTTCATGGTCGTTCTCCTTGCTTGCTGGGTTGATGTCAGTGGGCGCCGCCGGCCGAGGCGTGGCCGGCCTTCTTCAGGAAGAGGGTGGCGATCAGCGCGACGATCAGTGCCACGCCGAGCAGATAAAAGGTGTCGCTGAAGGCGAGGATATAGGCCTGCTTCTGCACGATATGGCCGATCGCAACATAGGCGCGATGCGATGCGTCCGCACGGTCGAGAATGCCGTGATTGACGAAGTATTGGGTGAGCTGTTCCAGCCGCGTCCGCGTCGCCTGCTCGAACAGCGAGACCGACTGCATCAGCACGTTGGAATGATACTGCTCGCGCTTGGTCAACAGGGTCTGCAACAGCGCGATGCCGACGGCGCCGCCGAGATTGCGCATCATGTTGAACAGGCCGGAGGCCGAGCCGGCGTTCTCCGGTTCGATGCCCGAGGTCGCCACCGCAGACAGCGGCGCCATCACCAACGCCTGGCCGATTGCACGAACCACATTGGGCCAGAGCAATTGATCGGCGGCATAGTTGCCGGTCATGGTGATGTTCATGAAGTTGGAGGCCGCGAACAGGACGAAGCCGACGCCGATGATGAGCCGCGCATCGAGCTTCTGCATCAGCCGCGGCACCAGCGGGATCAGCAGGAGCTGCGGCAGGCCGGTCCATGCCAGCACCATGCCGATCTGCTCGGCATTGTAGCCCTGGATGCGGGCCAGGTATTGCGGCAGGATGAACACCGAGCCGTAGAGCGCTATTCCCAGCAGGAAATTCGCGAGCATGCCGAAGCCGAAATTGCGGCGGACCAGCAGACGCAGGTTGAGGAGCGGCTTCTTGACGGTCAGCTCGATGATCAGGAAGGCGGTCAGCGCCACGGCCGCGATGACGGACAGCTTGACGATGAAGGGCGAGCCGAACCAGTCGTCCTTGTTGCCTTCCTCGAGCACGGTCTGCAGCGCCGACAGTCCGATCGCCATGGTGATGATGCCGGCCCAGTCGCCGTCGCGCAGCAACGACAGCTTCATGGGCTTTGCGTCCAGCGCGTACCAGAGCATGCCGACCATGATCGTGCCGGGGACGACGTTGACGTAGAAGATGTACTGCCAGCCAAAATTCTCGGTGAGATAGCCGCCGATGGTCGGGCCGATCGCGGGCGCGAACGTCGCCGACAGCGCGAACAGCGCAAGGCCGACCGGCTGCTTTCCGCGCGGCAGCAATGTGATGATGAGCGTGAACGCCATCGGAATCAGCACGCCGCCGCTAAAGCCTTGCACCGCCCGCAGCACGATCATCTGCGGCAGGTCCTGCGCCAGCGCACAGGCGGCCGACAGGACCAGGAACAGGACCGCGTTGGTGAGGAGATAGATGCGGATCGAGAACACCTGCGCCAGCCAGCCCGAGAGCGGGATCACCACGATCTCCGCGATCAGATAGGAGGTCGAGATCCAGCCGCCGTCATCGATGCCAGCGCCGATCGCGCCCTGAATATCGGCGAGCGACGCATTGACGATCTGGATGTTCAGCACCGCCATGAAGGCGCCGAGCGTCGCGCCGATCACGGCAATCCAGGTCTTGGTCGACACGGCAGGCGTTATGGTGGCCGCGACTGAAGCGGGGATATTGGCGGCGGAGGCGGCGTTGACGGTCGTTTGGAGCGTGCTCATGGAAGCCTCGTCTCGTTACGGAGACAGCATGGATCAGGCAGTTGGTTTCGATAATCGACGAAGTTTGGGAAGGATCATCCGGCAGGGCTTGATAGTCCTGCCGGACCTTTCCGGCTTCAACCGCCGTTCGGACGGGCCGCGTTGTCGGCGAGATGCTTCGCCGTCTCGCGCTCGGCCATGACGGCCTGTTTGGTGTCGATAGTCGGCTCCGCGGACATGCCGGGGCGCAGCAGCCCGGTCAAGCTGTGGTCGTCGAGCACGATCTTCACCGGCACCCGTTGCACGATCTTGGTGAAATTGCCGGTGGCGTTGTCGGGCGGCAGCAGCGCGAACTCAAGTCCGCTGGCCGGCGAAAGGCTGTCGACATGGCCGCGCAGGGTCTGGTTGCGGAAGCTGTCGACGTGCAGCTCGACCGGCTGGCCGGAGCGGACATGGGTGAGTTGCGTCTCCTTGAAATTTGCCACGACATAGACCGCATCGAGCGGCACCACGGCCATCAATTGCGTGCCGGCCTGCACGAACTGTCCCACGCGCAATGAGCGGGCGCCGACCGTGCCGTCGACCGGCGCGGTAATCTCGGTGTAGGAGAGATTCAGCGTCGCCTGCTCCGCGACCGCGCGCGCGTGTTCGAGTTGGGCCGTAGCCTGCGCGCGCTGGGTGGTGAGCACGTCGACCTTGCGTTGCGCGGCCACGAGGCCCGATCTGGCATGTTGCAGCTGTGCATTGCTGGCGCGCAACGCAGCGTCAGTCTGTTGTGCGCGCTGAATCGTGCCGGAGCCCGACTTCATCAGGTCGTCGTAGCGGGCGCGCTCCTCCTGCGCAAATTTCAGATTCGCGTCGGCAGCAGCGACGTCGGCCGTGCTCTGCTCGATGATCGGCTGCTGGAGTTCGACTTGGGCGCCGAGGTTGCGTACCGACGCTTCCGCCGCAGCGACATCCGCGCGGGCCTGGTCGAGCGCCGCCTTGAAGTCGCGGTCGTCGATCTTCGCCAGCACCTGGCCCGCTTTGACCTTTTCGTTGTCGCTGACCAGCACCTTGGCGATGTAGCCCGAGACTTTTGGCGCGATGATCGTGGAATCGGCCTTCACATAGGCGTCGTCGGTTGTCTCGAGATAGCGGCCGTTGACCCAGTAGTCGTGTCCATAGTGGACAATCGCTACCGTGCCCGCGAGGAACGCCAGCGCCAACGCCGCCCGCCGGACCATATTCCGGGCCGGACCACGCACCGGCGCCGTGAGAGAAGCTTGAGTTATCTCAGTCGCTTGCTGGAAGTTTTCGGTGCGGGGCATCTCGGACATGGCAGTCTCCTATCGGCTGGCTGAGACTATCGGTCTTCTTCGCTCGATCGATAATCGGCGAAATGCCGGAAGGATTATCCGCTGAGAGTGGATAGTCCGGCCATCTCGCCTTCGCGTAAGGTTTACGGAGCCGGAGGTTCGACTGCCCCAGAGTGATTGCCGCTTCTGTTGAGGGATTGCGGCTAACGCGTCCGCTATGTCGCGCAGGAGATGGCCTGACGGATAATCGGACAGAATTCCTTGCGATTGTCGATCAAGAGCGGATAATCATCCAGCATGGACCGATTGACGAGCCTCGAAGTCTTCAGCCGGGTGGTCGAGACCGGCGGCTTCTCTGCAGCAGCCCGCAAGCTCAACATGTCGACCACCATGGTGAGCAATCACGTCCAGGCGCTGGAAGACCGGCTCGGGGTGAGGCTGCTTCAGCGCACCACGCGCAAGGTCAGCCTCACCGACATCGGCAAGGCCTATTACGACCGCTGCATCCAGATACTTGCCGAGCTCAAACAGGCCGACGATATCGCGAGCGAATTGCAGTCGGTGCCCCGCGGCACGCTACGGATCCACGTCGCCACGCACATGGTGCCGTTCGTCGCGCCGGTGGTGGCGAAACTCCTGTCGGCCTATCCGGAGCTCAAGATCGATCTGCGCATGGGCGAGGCCGACATCGACCTCATCGAAGAAGGCTATGACGTTGCTCTGCGCATGACCTCGCCACCGGATTCGAGCCTGATCGTCCGCAGCCTTGCCACCTGGCGTCACGTGCTGTGCTGCTCGCACGACTATCTCGACAAGCACGGTCGCGTGCAGAAGCTCGGTGAGCTCACCACGCACAATTGCGGACGCCATTTGAATTATCCCTTCGGTGACGATTGGCGCTTCTTCGATCGCAAGGGCGCGCCGGCATCGGTGCGCATCTCCGGTAGCTTCATCACCAACAGCGGTGAGGCCTTGCGAAAGGTGGCGCTGGAAGGCGCTGCCGTCTGCCTGATGGCCGGATTTCTGATCCGCGACGATCTCGAGGCCGGTCGGCTGGTGCGCCTCTTGCCCGAATATCGTCCAGTCGAGATGTCGATGAATGCCGTGTATCCACACCGCCATCATCTGTCGGCCAAGGTCAGGACCTTCATCGACATGCTGGTGCATCACAGTGCCGAGCAGCAGAAGCTGATCAATCCGTATTCATGACGGGCGCGGCGGCGGCAGTCGTCCGAACACGATGTCGAGCGCCAAGCCGATCGCAAGCAGCCGGCGATCGCTTCCGGCCGGGCCGTCCATCTCGAGGCCGACAGGCAGTTTGCTGGTGGCGCCGAGCGTGATCGGAATCTGGATGCCGGGAATGCCGGCATTGCTGCCGGGATCGGTGTTCTGGATGAACAGGCCGAAATTCTCCAGGCTGCTGGAATCGGGATTGGAGGCAATGGCGACGCGCGGCGTGGTCGGGAAGGCGATGGCATCGAGCCGGTTGTCGGCGAAAGTCCTGCTGTAGAGCGCCTGAAGCGCGGGGCGCGCTGTGTTGATCGCGGCGTCGTAGATCGGCTTGGCGTCAACCAGCGTGCCATCGGGGGCGGGCAGTTTGCGCGGGATCACCAGCCCATCGTAGGTGCCCTTCACGTCTGCGCTGGATATCTCCGCTGCCAGCGCCGCGATGCTGAGGCCGGTACCGGTGTGTCTGAGATACGCGACCATGTCGTCATAGGCCTCATACAGCACGACGGGAAAGCTCACCTGGCCGTTGAGTTCGGCGAGCTGCGGCATCTCGATTTCGACGACAGTGACGCCCTGCGCCTTCATTTTCGTGACGGCCGCCTCGAATGCGGCGTCGGTGTCGGCGTCGAGATTGGTCAGTATGGCTTTCACGATGCCGATCCGCACCTGGTTCAGATCGGCCGGCGCGATAGTATCGCCGCCCGTAATGACGCGGTCGAGCAGCGCGACATCCGCCATGGTGGCGGCCATGGGACCCGCGGTGTCGCGGGTGTGCGAGAGCGGCGCGATGCCGTCTTGCGGATAGCGGCCGATCGTCGGACGCAGCGAGGCGCAGCCGTTCAGCGCAGCGGGCACGCGGACCGATCCACCGGTATCGGTGCCGAGCCCGCCTGCCACGATCCGCGCGCCGATCGCGGTACCGGTCCCGGAGGAAGAACCGCCGGCGATCAGGGCGCGGTCATAGGCGTTGCGCACGCCGAACTCGGCACCAGTCTTGAATGCGGTGTTGTAGCCGGAGATGCCGAAGGCGAGCTCGTGCATGCTGGTCTTGCCGATGATGACCGCACCTGCGGCCCGCAGTTTTGCCGCAACCGGCGCGTCGGCCGTGGGAACGTAGTCCTTCAGGGCCGGCGTGCCCGCGCTACAGGGCAGCCCGGCGACCTCGATATTGTCTTTGATCACGATGGGCACGCCGCCGAGCGGATTTGTCCGGTCGCCCGTCGCGTCGAATGCGGCCGCGGCCTTCAGAGCGCCGGCCTCGTCCAGGGTGACGAAGGCGTTGAGGTCGGCATTGGCTTTGGCACGGGCAAGAGCTTCAGTCGTGAGTGCGGTGCTCGTCACCTTGCCGGCGCGGAGGTCGGCGGCGGCCTGGGTCAGGGTCAACTGATCGAAATCCATGATGCGTCACCCCCTTGCCCGGCTCCATCATGGAGCCCTCGAATTCGGGAAGCTGAAGCCTCTCCGGCATGACGTCAACCGTGGGCGCGCAACTTTGCCTGCGATGCCGCGATCACATCGGCGAGAAGCCGCTCGACCGCCGGCTTCACCTTTGCCATCGCGATGTCCTTCACCGGGCCGTAACCGCGGATCTCCATCGGCGCCTTGGCGATCACAACGAGATCGGGCAGGCGCGCCGCATCGAGTTCGCCGAGCATCCGTTCGATCACGCCCTCATACCAGGCGATCAGGTCTCGCTCGGTGCGGCGTTCGACGGTGTAGCCGAACGGATCGAATACTGTCCCGCGCAACCCTTTCAGTCGCGCGAGCGCGGCGAGCGGCAGCTGGATCCACTGGCCGAAGGCGCGCTTGCGCGGCCGGCCGCGGGCGTCGCGCTCGGACGGCAGGAGGGGCGGAGCGAGATGGTATTGGACGCTGAAGCCGTCCTCGAACTCGCGCTTGAGCTCGTCGAGGAAGCCGCTCTGCATGTGCAGGCGCGCCACCTCGTACTCATCCTTGTAGGCCATCAGCTTGAACAGGGCGCGCGCAACCGTCTCGGTCAGCGCCTCGCTGCTCAGCGGAGCCTCAACGCGCCGGACTTTCTCGATCGCCGAGCGATAGCGCGCCGCATAGGCCTCGTTCTGATAGGCGGTGAGGAAGTCGGCGCGGCGGGTGATGATCTGGTCGAGCGTCTCGGCTTTCGGCGCCTCGTCCGTCTTCGGCAGAAAGTCACGATCGGCCGCTGCAATCCGGCCCCAGGCGAAAGCCTGCTTGTTGCTTTCGACCGCGACGCCGTTGAGCTCGATCGCGCGCAACAGCGCCGACAGCGAGACCGGCAGCAGCCCGTGCTGCCAGGCAAAGCCCAGCATGACGATGTTGGCATAGACGGCATCGCCGAGCAGGCGCTCGGCCAGCGCGTTGGCGTCGATGGTGTCGAGATTGCCGTCGCCGATCACCTGGCCGATCGCCCGCAGGCGGGCGGGTGAGGCGAGATCTGCGTCGCGGAAGCGGACGACGTCGCCGGTCGGCATCTCTGCGGTGTTGACTGCGGCGCGCGTGCCTTTCCGATAGGTGCCGGACGCCTTTGGCGAGGAGCTGACGACGAGGTCGCAGCCGATCAGCGCATCGGCCGCGCCCTGGTCGATGCGGACCTGATGCAATGCGTCGGGGGATGCAGCCAACCGGATGTAGCTCAGCACCGGCCCGAATTTCTGCGCAAAGCCGGTAAAATCCAGCACCGAGACGCCGTTTTGTTCGAGATGCGCCGCCATGCCGATCAGCGCGCCGACCGTGATCACGCCGGTGCCGCCGACGCCGGTGACGAGCAGATCATAGGGACGGTCGAGCGGTGCGGGCGCGGGCAGTGGGAGCGTGGCCGCGTGGCCGACCGCGTCGGTCCGGCTTGCGCCCTTCTTCCGGCGCGTCGCGTCCTCAACGGTGACGAAGCTCGGGCAAAACCCGTTGAGGCAGGAAAAGTCCTTGTTGCAGGACGAGAGATTGATCCGCCGCTTCCGGCCGAAGGGTGTTTCCTTGGGCTCGACGCTGAGGCAGTTGGATTCGACCGAGCAGTCGCCGCAGCCTTCGCAGACGAGATCGTTGATATAGGCGAAGCGTTTGGGGTCGGCCATCTGTCCACGCTTGCGGCGACGCCGTTTCTCTGTCGCGCAGGTCTGTTGATAGATCAGCACCGAGACGCCCGAGATTTCGCGCAGCTCGCGCTGCACGGCGTCCATCTCCTCGCGGGGATGGATACTGACGCCGACCGGCAAGTCGCCGGGCGAAAATTGCGCTGGATCGTCCGACACCAGGGCGATGCGCGCAACGCCCTCGGCGCGGACGCTGTGCGCGATGGCGTGGACGCTGATCGGGCCGTCGACGGGTTGGCCGCCGGTCATCGCGACGGCATCGTTGAACAGGATCTTGTAGGTGATGTTGGCTTTGGCCGCGATCGCCTGCCGGATCGCCATCGAACCGGAGTGATAGTAGGTGCCTTCGCCGAGATTCTGGAAGACGTGCTTGCTTCCGGTGAATCGCGACGAGGCGGCCCAGTTCACGCCTTCGCCGCCCATCTGGATCAGCGACGAGGTCTCGCGGTCCATCCAGCTCGCCATGAAATGGCAGCCAATGCCGGCTAGCGCCTTCGATCCCTCGGGCACCTTTGTCGATGTATTGTGCGGGCATCCCGAGCAGAAATAGGGCGTGCGTGTCGCACCGCTGACGTTGATCGTGCGCGCGGCCTCAGGCATCAAGCCGGCTGCGCGCGCGGCGAGATTGAGGGCCGGGAACATCGGATCGAGCCGGCGTGCGAGCACCCCAGCGAGCGCTCGTGGCGACAATTCGCCGATCCAGGAGATCAGCCGCGCGCCGGTTTCGTCGTGCTTTCCGACCATGCGCTCGGGTTTTTCGCCCGGATAATCGTAAAAATATTCCTTGAACTGGCTTTCGATGATGCCGCGCTTCTCCTCGACCACGAGGATCTCGCGCTTGCCCTTCACGAACGCCATCGCGTCATGCAGCGCCAGCGGCCAGACCATGCCGACCTTGTAGATGTCGATGCCGATGCTGCGGCAGGCTGCTTCGTCCAGGCCCATCAGCCGCAAGGCTTCCATCAGATCGAGATGCGCCTTGCCTGTGGTGACGATGCCGTAGGTGGCGCCCGGGATGTCGTAGATGTGACGGTCGATCGGATTGGCCTTTGCGAAGGCGTAGACCGCGTGCTTCTTCGCCTCCAGCCGCTCCTCGATCTGCGGGCCGGGCAGGTCGGGCCAGCGATAGTGCAGGCCGCCGGGCGGCGGCGTGAAGTCCGGCGTGTGGAAGGCGCGCGGCGGGCGCAGCGCGACGGAAGCGCCGGATTCCACGATCTCCGAGATCGCCTTGAAACCGACCCACATGCCGGTGAAGCGGCTCAGCGCGTAGCCATATTCGCCGAATTCGAGATATTCGCTGACGCTTGCGGGGTGGAGCGTCGGCATGAACCAGCTCATGAAAGCGACGTCGGACTGGTGCGGCATCGAGGACGAGACGCAGCCATGGTCGTCGCCGGCGACCACCAGCACGCCGCCATGCGGCGAGGAGCCGTAGGCGTTGCCGTGTTTCAGCGCATCGCCGGAGCGATCGACGCCGGGACCCTTGCCATACCAGAGCCCGAACACGCCATCGACCTCGCGGTCGGCTTGCGTCTCGACCTGTTGCGAGCCGAGCACCGCAGTCGCGGCAAGATCTTCGTTCACTGCGGGGAGGAATTCGATGCGGTCCCGCTTCAGCCGTTCCTGGATGCGCCACAGTTCGAGATCGATGCCGCCGAGCGGCGAGCCGCGATAGCCCGAGATGAAGCCCGCCGTGTTCAGCCCTGCGGCACGATCGCGCCGCACTTGGTCGAGCGCAATGCGGACGATGGCCTGCGTGCCCGTGAGGAAGACGCGGCCCACTTCGCGATCGTAGCGGTCGGAAAGCTCGTAGGCGTCGAGCGACGGAATGGCGTCCATGCGGACCTCCCCACGGCATCCTTGCCGGATGGGAGAAGGATAGGCCTGGGCGACTGGTAGGTCTTACCTTTCTTTCCGAACATCACGCCTATTGTGGTAGAGTTATCCAAAATGATCTATACGAAGGTAGATTAATCCAATTTGGCGGTATCCATGATTGAAGACCAGGACGCGCGGATTCTCGCCTTCCTTCAAAAGGATGGCCGCGCCACCAACCAGCAGCTCGCCGACGCCGTTGGCATGTCGACGTCGGCGTGCTGGCGCCGGGTGCGCGCGCTGGAGGAGAGCGGTGCCATCCAGGGCTATGCGGCCCTCGTCGCGCGCGAGCAGGTCGGCTTTGCGATGTCCGCGATCCTCCACGTCTCGCTGGAACGGCACGACGCAAAATTCGTCGACGAGTTCGTCGCGCGGGTAACCACGCGGCGTGAGGTGCTGGAGTGCTTTGCGACCACGGGCGATGCCGATTACCATTTGCGCGTCGTCGTGCAGGACATGGCGGCCTACAACAGATTCCTCGACGAATTCATGTTCCGCATTCCCGGCATTCGCTATGTGAGAAGCAACGTGGTGCTGAAAGAGATCAAGACGGGCGTGGCCCTGCCGTTTTGAGAGGCAGCGCTTCGTCGTCCCGGCGAAGGCCGGGACCCATAACCACGAATGCCAATTGCCTTGCGAAGCCGTAACGACGAGTCCTAATCAAAACATCTGCTGCGGCGCATGGGTCCCGGCCTTCGCCGGGACGACACGGTTGGTGCAACGTGGGCTACCGCTCCTCCCGCACGAACCTGTTCCGCAGCGTGCCGATGCCGGTGATGTCGATCTCCACGACATCGCCGTGCTCGATGTCAGGCGAGGCACCATCCGTTCCCATCCAGATCACGTCGCCGGGCCATAACGTAAAGTATTTGGACAGCTCGACCAGGAACGGCATCACGCCGAAGATCATGTCGTTGGTGCGGAATCGGTTGGTTTCCTTGCCGTTGACCCGGACGATCGTTTCCATCCTGTCGAGGTCGGCTTCGGTCTCGATCCACGGGCCCATCGGCTTGAACGTGTCGGCGTTCTTCGAGCGCCACAGGCTGCGGTCGGCCTTCTGCCAGCTGCGCTCGCTGACGTCGTTGCCGATGGTGTAGCCGAACACGCAATCCATCGCATTCTGTTTGGTCAGGTGCCTGACCTTCTTGCCGATGACGACGACGAGCTCGCCTTCGTAGTGGATCTTGTCCGTCGCGAAGGACGGGATCATGACCTCCTCGTCATGTGCGATCAGCGCATTCTGGGCGCGATAGCCGATCTCTGGTCTGTCCGGCACTGCCGGCACTTCGCCGCGTTTGTCGGCGGCCTCCTTCAGGTGCTTGAGATAGTTCAGGCCGACGCAGTAGAAGGTGCGCGGAATCAGCGGAAGCTCGATTCTAACCTGCGACAGCGGATGCGTGCGCGAGGTCCGCTGCCATTCGCCGAAGGGATCGCCGTCGACCGCAATCACCCGGTCACCCTCGACGATTCCCCAGGACGTCTTGTCCGCGGCGGTGAATTTCAGCCAGCGCATGCCGTGTCTCCGTTGTTATTCTGCGGCATCGCGCGGCTGCACTTTCCAGTCGCCGGCAGCCGGCCGCTTCAGCCCAAGATTTTCCCGCAGCGTCATGCCGCGATACTCCTTCTGGAACAGTCCGCGCCGCTGCAATTCCGGCACGACATGCTGCACGAAATCAGCATAGGAGCCGGGCACATAGGTCGCGGCGATGACGAACCCGTCGCAGCCGCGCTCGACGAACATTTCTTCGAGCTTGTCCGCGATCTCCTTGGGGCCGCCGACCATGGCATCCTGGACCTGACCGCGGCCGGAGAAGGTGACGAAGTCGCGCGCGCTCGGATTGCTCTTGCCGGAGTTCTTGAGCACGCCGTCGCGGATGCCCAGAATGCCCTGCATGCTCTTTAGCTCTTCAGTCGTCAGCGGCTCGTCGAGATCCTTGGAGGCGAAGTCGTAGTTGAGCGCTTCGGCCAGCAGCGACAGCGCGTCGATCTGCAGCGGTAGCTTGTTGATCAGCGCCATCTTGTCTTCGGCCTCGGCTTGGGTCGCGGCGCAGACTGGTGTCGTCAGGTTGCACAGGAACATCGCCTCCGGATCGCGGCCGGCTTTCGCGGCCTCGTTACGCACGGACGCATAGCCGTCCTTGGCGGCGGCGAGGTTGCGGGCAGCGGTGAAGATCACCTCACCCCATCGTCCTGCAAAGCGCTGGCCGCGGCCGGACGCGCCGGCCTGGATGATCACGGGGTGACCCTGGTCGGAGCGCGGCACCGTGAAGGGACCGCGCGACTTGTAGAACGGGCCCTTGTGATCGAGCCGCTTCACCTTGGCTGGATCGGCGAAGCGGCCGCTCTTTTTGTCCATGATGAGCGCGCCGTCTTCCCAGGTATCCCAGTGGCCAAGCACGATCTCCATGAATTCGTCGGCGCGGTCGTAGCGGGAATCATGTTCGGGATGAGAGTCCCGCCCCATGTTGTGTGCCTCGCCGTCATTGAGCGAGGTGACGACGTTCCAGCCGGCACGACCGCCCGACATCAGGTCGAGCGTTGCGAAGCGGCGGGCGATGTCGAAGGGTTCGAAATAAGTCGTCGAGCCGGTCGCCCCCAACCCGAGCTTCTCTGTCACCATGCCCATCGTCGTCAGCACGATTAGCGGGTCCATCTTCACGCAACGGATGCCGTATTCGACCGTGTGGGCGTGATCGTTGCCGTAGCGGTCCGGCATCGCCAGCCGGTCGTCGAAGAAGGCCATGTGGAACTTGCCGGCTTCGAGGATTTTGGCGATCTCCTGATAATAGTCTGCCGACATCGAATCGTCGCGCGAGTCCGGATGTCGCCACGAGCTCGGTAAATTCGTGCAGTTCTGGGCCTGAAGGAAGCCGACCAGTATCATCTGCCGCGTCATGCTGCTGTTCTCCGAATTGCGTCAGGCCGAAATCCGTCAGGCCAGGTCGAGGACCGTATCGAGCCTGTACTCGCGCGCCAGCGCGCGCAGCTTTTCCCAGGTCGCATCCTCGATCTCGATGCCCTCGCGCAGGCGCTGCTGCTCGCGCACGCCCTCGATCTCACCGGGATAGAACACGCCCTTGCTGCCTTCGGAGGGCGGGGTCGATTTGAGATAGCGTGCGAACTCGGCGACCTCGCGCTTGAACTCCTGCAGCGGGCGAAACGCGGCGACGTTGAACACGGCCATAAAGCAGCCGTCATTGTGCCGGCCCGTGGGCTCGACGCCGAAACCGAGGCCGGCGAGCAGGCCGCACAGGACCTCGACCATGGCGGCGAGGCCGCTGCCCTTGTAGCCCTCGGTTCCGCCGAGCGGCAGCAGCGCGCCGCCCTTGCGGTATTGGGTCGGATCGGTGGTATGTCGTCCTTCGGCATCAATGATCCATCCCCTTGGAATCTCCTCGCCCCGGGCGACAGCGAGCTGGATCTTGCCGGCCGCGACCGCCGAGGTCGCCATGTCCAGATAGAACGGCGCATCGAGGTCGGACGGCACCGCGATCGAGATCGGATTGGTGCCGAGCCGTGCCTCCTTGCCGCCGAACGGCGCCACGTGCTTCGGCGAGCGGCCGGAATCCGCCGTCGCGATCCCGATCATGCCTTCGCGCATTGCCATCAGCGGATAGGCGGCGAGGCGGCCGACATGGCTCTGCCGGAACACGGTGCAGGCCGCGACATTCGCCGTCTTCGCTTTCTCGATCGTCAACGCCATCGCCTTGGCGTTGACGTGGAAGCCGAAACCCCACCGGCCGTCGATCACGGTCGTCGTCGGTGATTCCCGGACGATGCTCCATTTGGCGCCGGGCACGATGTGGCCGGCCTTGATCCTGTCGATATAGGTGGGAACGGCGATGACGCCGTGGGAATCGTGGCCGGCGAGATTGGCGTTGACGCAGCCGTGTGCGACCGCGTCGGCCTCTTCCTCGGAAGCCCCGGCAGCCCGAAGCAGCGCGGCGCTGATGCGCGTGAGGCGGTCGGCCTGGACGATCGGCATGGCGTTTCCTCAGGTCTCGCCCTTGGCGGGCTGTGCTTGTTGGAAGCCATCGTCTCAAAGCACAGATGCGATATCAATCTCCGGTAAACCAACACAGGGCTGCAAATTCGTAAAGGGAGCGCGTCTTTGGCCGAACCGGCATCCGGTACAGCGGCTTTTGACAGTTTCGCGACAGCTGTTTGCGGCTCGTTCACTTTGATCGACGGTTTGCGGGAACCAATAACCACCATTTAGGCCGTCGCCTTCATAAAGCTATCCGGGAGAAAATGGCAGAAATGCCGGGGAGTTGAGATCGTGCAGACGACCCTCGCGCGCACATTGGCAGCGTTGAGCGACATCAACGAAGCCATCCTTTACGCGAAGTCGCCGGACGAGCTGTACCAGAAGGTCTGCGACGCCGGGTTTTCGAGTGGGGACTTCATGGCCGTCGCCGTGTTCCTGGCGGAGCCGGATGGCCGGCGGCTGCGGTTTGCTGCCGGCTGCGGCGACGACGTTGCGCGGCTGCGTGCGATCAAGATCACCACGGAGGCCGGCACGCCGGAGGGATCGGGCGTCGGCGGCGAGGCCTTTCGCAGCCAGGGGATCTGCATCAGCAACGATTACCTGAACGATCCTCGCTCGCTCGCGTGGCGCGAGGGCGCCGCCGGGGCGGGTGTCGGCGCAGCGGCGGCGCTTCCCCTGATCTGTGGCGGTCGCAGTATCGGCGTGTTGTATGTGACGCGCTCGGGGGCAGGCACGCTCGACGAGGCGATGGTCTCGCTGTTCGAGCGGATGTCGAGCAATATCTCGCATGCGCTGGAGAATTTGGCGCGCGAGACGGCGCGCCTGGATGGCGAGCGGGCAGTGCGGCGGCTCAATCGCATGTTCGGCGCCCTCACTGCGACGAATGAAGCAATCCTGCACGCCAGCACTGAGCAGGACCTATACCAGCGAGTCTGCGACGCCGCTGTGTATAGCGGCAAATCATTTGCGACTTTCGTTCTGCTGCGCGAGCCGGATTCCGAATGGCTGACGCCGGTGGCCGCGACCGGACAAAATCTGGATCTGATCAGACAGTCGCGTTACTCGATTGATCCGGAGAGCCCCTACGGCAAGGGCATCTCCGGTGAGGTGTTCCGGAGCCAGAAAGCGATTGTCGAGGACGACCTCCTCAATCGTACCAAGGGGACGACCTGGGAGCAGACCAACGTCAATGCCGGCGCCGTCGCCTGCGTGGCTGCTCCCCTCATCAAGCGTGGCACCAGCATCGGCGTGCTGTTTTTCTTCGTGAGCAAAGCCTGGGCGAAAGACGAAGGCATCGTCGCACTATTGCTGCGCATGACCGAAACCGTATGCTTTGCGCTCGAGAACTTTGACCGCGATAAGGAAAAGGCCCAGATCGCGCTGGAGGAGGAACGGCTGGCACGCATGTACGCGGCGCTAAGCGCGACCAACGAAGCCATTCTGCGGGCGCGGTCCCGCAGCGAACTGTTTGATCTGGTTTGCGAAGCCACGGTGCAGGGCGCGAAGTTCGCCTCGACCTCGATCGCGTTGCTCGACCGCGACGCGGGACTGCTTCGCATTGTCGCATCCTTTGGACCGAACGCCGCTGAGGTGCGAACCTTCAGATTGCCGGTCAGCGACAAGGTGCCGGAGGGACGTGGGCTGACCGGCACTGCATTCCGGACGCGGCAGCCTTGTATCAGCAACGACATCCTGGCGGACGTACGCCTCGAGCCCTGGCACGCCAGCGCGCGTCGCAACGGCATCGCGTCGTCAACCGCGCTGCCGCTGTTCAATGGTGACAGAGTCGAGGGCGTATTCCTGTTCAACTCGCGCGAGCGCGGCACTTTCACGGACGAGTTTGTCGAGCTCCTGCGCAAGCTCCAGGCCAACGTCGCCTTCGCGCTGGAGAATTTCGATCGGGCCGACGAAAAAGCGCGGGCCGACAAGCAGCGTGATCGCCTGAGTGGCATGTTCGAGGCGCTGAGCGCCACCAATGAAGCTATCATGCGCGCCAAGACGCGCGAGGAGCTGTTCGAAGTCGCGTGCCAGGCCGCCGTGCTCGGCGGGGTGTTCGCCTCCGCGACAATCGCCACTTTGGACGACACACGTGAACTTGTCCGGGTGGTCGCCGTGAAGGGACGCCTGCAGGAACGAATGGTGGGACGCACCTGCCTTGTTTCCGCCGGCCATCCTGAAGGCCAGGGAATCATAGGGATGTCGCTGCGGACCCGCCGGGCCAGTGTCATCAACGATTATCTGAACGATCCGCGATCGGTGTACTGGCATTCCAAGGCGATCGAGGATGGAACCCGGGCTGCTGCCAGCTTCCCGCTGCTGCGGGGCGGCCAGGAGCCGATTGGCATCCTGCTCTTCCTCGCACCGGAAGAGAATACGTTCACACCCGATTTGGTCGAACTGCTCGGACGTCTGGCTGAAAACGTCTCTTTCGCCCTCGACAATTTCGATCGTGCCGAGGAGAAGGCCCGCACCGAGGCGCAGAAGGAACGCCTGACGCGGATGTTTGCGTCGCTGAGCGCCACCAACGAGGCGATCATGCGGGCGAAGTCGCGCGCCGAACTGTTCGACCTCGTCTGCCTTGCCGCTTCGAATGGCGCAAAATTCACCTCGACCACAATCGCGCTCGCGAGCGCCGATAGCGACCAGCTGGAAATCGTCGCCAGCGCCGGACCCGCGGCCGGCACCACGCGCACCGTCCGCCTCTCCATCGACCCCGATTGCCCGGAAGGTCGTGGGATGAGCGGCACGGCGTTCCGCACGCGCCAGCCTTGCATCAGCAACGATTATCTCAATGACGATCGCGTCCGCGCCTTCCATGCCATCGTCCGCGGCGACGGCGCGCGCTCGGGCGCGGCATTCCCGCTGGTCGCCCACGACCAGGCAGTTGGCGTCATGATCTACTTGTCGGCGGAGCCTGCCGCCTTCACCGACGAGTTCGTCGAACTGCTGCGGCGTCTCGCCGAAAACGTTTCCTTCGCGATGGAGAATTTCGATCGCGCCGACGCGAAGAACAAGGCTGACGAACGGATCGAGTATCTCGCCTCCTATGACAGCCTGACCAACCTGCCCAACCGCGAGACCTTCAATGCCGTGTTGCGCGCGGCAATCGATGCAGCGGAGCGCCATGACCATCGTTTCGCGGTGCTGTTCATCGATCTCGACCGGTTCAAGGTCATCAACGATTCGCTCGGCCACGAGGCGGGCGATTTGCTCCTGCTCGAAGTCGCCGATCGATTGCGCAGCGCTCTGCGGGCGAGCGACGTGGTGGCGCGCCTCGGAGGCGACGAGTTCGTGGTGATCCTCGACCAGTGCGGCGAGATCGACGACGTCCAGCGCATCGCGACGGAACTGCTCAGCGTGCTCGCGAAGCCGATGGAGCTGGCCGGCCACGAGTGCCACACCACCGCCTCCATCGGCATCGCGATGTATCCGGCCAATGGTGCCGACGCGCTGACGCTGACCAAGAACGCCGACATGGCGATGTATCTCGCCAAGGAGGACGGCAAGAACGGCTATCGCTTCTTCTCCAAGGAAGTGAACACGCAGTCGATCGAGCGGCTGTCGCTGGAGAGCGCGCTGCGCCGGGCGCTGGAGCGGGATCAGTTTACTTTGAACTACCAGCCCAAGGTGGACATGGTGACTGGCCAGATCACCGGCGTGGAAGCGCTATTGCGCTGGGCGCATCCCGATCTCGGCAATATCTCGCCGGCACAGTTTATCCCGCTCGCGGAGGAAACCGGACTGATCGTGCCGATCGGCCGCTGGGTGATGAAGGAGGCCTGCGCGCAAGCCATGGCCTGGCAGCGACGCGGCCTCTTGCCGGTATCCATGGCGGTGAACCTGTCGCCGCGCCAGTTCGTCGACGAGCATCTCTTGCAGGACGTCGACGAAGCGCTCGCCGCCAGCGGCATGTCGCCGGTGCTGCTCCAGCTCGAAGTCACCGAGAGCATGATGATGCGCAATGTCGGACGTGCGATCAAGGTGCTCGACGCCATCCAGAGCCGCGGCATTCGCTTGGCGATCGACGATTTCGGCACCGGCTATTCGTCGATGTCGCTGATGAAGCATTTCCCGATCGACACCATCAAGATCGACCGCTCCTTCGTGCGCGATTTGCCGCAGGACGCGGAGGATCAGGCGATCGCGCAGGCGATCATCAGCATGGGCAAGGCGCTCGGCATGACCGTGGTGGCGGAAGGCGTCGAGAACGCCGAACAGGAGGCATTCCTGCGCACCCATGGCTGCGACGAGATGCAGGGCTTCCTGATCTCCAAGCCGGTGCCGGCGCGGCAGATGGCCGAGCTGCTGCGGCCGATGGAGCTGCCCGTTGCGCCGCCGCTCCAGCCGGAGCCGGACCATGCCGCGACCGAGGCCGCGGCGCTACGGTTGAAAAGCGCTGTCGTCTGATGGCTGCGGGTGGAGCTCGCGGACGTCCTCGTCCCTGATCTCCGCCTTGCGTGGAAAATTATCCGGCCACGGAAGTGAGGTTTGTTCGGCGAAGAGCGCAATAAGGACATGCGCTCCTTCGGCAAAGCTCGAGCCGTCGTCAACGCCGAGCTCACGACACCAGGCCTGTCGCATCGGCTCGTGCGTGTCGAATACCGCCATCGCCGGACCCCACCACCAGGCCGGCGCCGGCGATCGTTCGTCCTCCGGCACGGCATGCCAGAGGATGAGCTCGTTCATCATGCGCTCGAATTGCAGGCTTGCGGCCTGATGCATTCGTTCCGTGCTCCCTTGGGTCGCGCCTGAAAGCAGGCCGATGCGCGGACTCGATTGTGGCCTTCGCTGTGAAAAGCTGGCTCGCGCTATTGGCTGAGCCGATTGTGCCGCTTGTGTCGGCGGCCATACAAAAACATACGGCGGCCGGGAAAGTTGCCGACGCGCGACTGTGACAGTCTCTTTAGCCGCTTATGAGCCCGACCCGCAAGGCGCAATACCGGCGCCGCTGGCGTTGAAATAGCGCAGGCGAGGCTGATGACCGGCGGCGGTCATGTCTTTGTCTAATCAGCGATTGAAGGGCCGGTTGCGGCTGAACAGCAGATAGATCGCGCGGGGGTTGGTGGTCAAATAGCGCCAGAACAGGCGGCGGGGCTCGAGCAAGGTGCGCCAGGCCCATTCCAGCCCGATCTTCTGCATCCATCGCGGCGCGCGGGTGCGGCTGCCCGACAAGAAGTTGAACAGGCCCCCGGATGTCTTGATGACGCCGACATTGGTGAGATGCGGGGTGAATTCCTCGACGAACGCCTGCTCGTTTGGCACGCCCAGCGCAACCCAGAGATAGTCCGGCGCTAGCGCGTTGATCTCGTCGACCTTCGCGCGCAGCGCCTCGCCACGGAGATAACCGTGGCTGTGGCCGACGATCTTGAGGTTTGGATACATCTTTCGGACGTTCTCGACCGCAGCGGCGTTCTCGTCCTCGCTGGCGCCGAACATGTAGAAGGTGCGGCCGACCGCTTCAGCCTTGCGCGCGACGACGTGAAACAGGTCCGTCGTGGCGACGCGCTCGGGCAGCGGGAACCAGGATTGCAGCCTGGATGCCGCCACCAGCGGCTGGCCATCGGCGTTGATGAGGTCGGCGCCGCGGAACAGGCGCTCGGTTTCCGGTTCGGTCGAGCACCGCGCCAGCACCTCGCCATTGGCCGAGGTCAGGTGCAGCGGACGGCCGATGCGATGGCGCGGATCGGTCGCCTCGATCATGAAATCTGCGGTCGCTTCCAGGTCGAGCGCGGCCATGCGAAGGCCGCCGATGGTGATCCGCGGCACGTCGGCGGTTGCGGCCCGGCCATCGAGATTGATGCGGCGCTCAAGCATATTGTCTGCCTCGTTGGCGAGCTTGGGCCATAGGGGTGAGTTCGTCGAGCACGACGCCGACGAGCTTGCGCTCGGCGCGGCCTAGCGTGCTCAATATCTCTTCCAGGCCGTCGTTGATGTCGAGGCTGGTCGGCAGCACCGCCACCAGCGCGTCGGCATCATCGAGCAGCTTACGGCTGCCGGCCGTGAGTGGTGCCGCGGGGCCGTCGAGGATCACGAGGTCATAGCCGCCGGCGGAGCGCGCCTGCTCGATGGCCTTGCGGATGGCGTCGGTGGCCTTGCTTGCGTCGCGTTCGGCGGCCGGCAATACCGAGATGCTGTTGAGCGTCTTGATCTCGCGCGCGGCCTTGCTGCCGATCGAAAGCCATCCGACCCTGCTCGGCTCGCTTTTGCCGGGACGGCTGACCTTGTTCGAGAGCGGGTGCGCTTGATGGTCGGCATCGATCATCAGCACCCGGGCGCCGTCGCGCGCGGCCGCGAGCGCGAAATTCAGCGCGGTCACGCTGCGCCCGGTGGTCTCACTGGCACCGACGAGTGCGATGACCGGCATTGTCTTGCCGCCGGCGCGCCGGGCCGCCGTAGCGCGCATGTCGCGCCAGGCGTTGAGCAGCGTCGTCAGTGGAAAGCCGGGGCGCAGCGTTGGCCAGCCCAGCCGGGTGAGGTCGATGCCGCCGCCGGTGGCGAGAATGGCACCGAGCGTATGGATGACGTCGGCCTCCTGGAGGCGCGCGATCAGCGGCTTTTCGATCAGGGGCTTCTCGACCATCGAAGGTTGCAGCGGCGGGGCGGCGAGTTCCGGCAGTGCCTCCGCGACTTCCGGGGCTCGCGAAACTGACTGAGGCCGGGCGGTCTCCGGCGCCCGCGAAGGCTCTGGAGTTCGCGGATCTTGCGGCAACGGAGTGCGATTGGCACGGGCCGGCGCCGTCGCGACCGCACCGGCGAGCAGCAGTTCGGCCGCGACGAACCAGCTCGATGCAGCGATTGCGCCGAAGATGAAGCCGATCATGGCGAACAGGCTCATCGCCGGCGGGAACGAGCGCCGCTGCGGCACCGTCGCCTCGCCGATGATTCGGGCCGCCGAGGTGTTCAGCGTCTCCTGCTCCTCGGTCTCGCGCGAACGCTTGAGGAAGGATTGATAGACGTCACGGCTGGCATCGGCTTCGCGCTCGAGCTCGCGCAAGCGCACGGCGGCCTGGCTGAGCTGGACGCTCTGCCGCTTCTGTGCCTCCAGCGCCCGGCTGAGCGAGGCTTCAAAGTCGCGGGCGCGCGTCAAATCGTTCTTGGCGGACTGGGCGAAGCGGTCGATCTCTTCGTTGATGGTGCGCTTGAGATCCTCGACCTGCTTCTCGGTCTGGCGCAGCGCCGGATGACGCGGGCCGAGTTCGCCGGCCTGCTCCGCATATTTCTTGCGCGCGTCGGCATATTGCGCGCGCAGGTTGGCGATGGTCGGCGATTGCAGCGCCTCCGAGTTCGCGCCTGCATCTGCCGTGGTGCGTCGGCTCGCCTCGATCTGGTCGAGGCGCGCCTGCGCATCCATCGTCGCGGCGCGCGCGGCGGAAAGCCGCTGGTTGCTGGCGGAAAGCTGCTGGTCGCTGATCAGCGCATCCTGCGTGCCGACGAAATTGTTCTGGGCCTTGTAGGTCGCGAGCACGGTCTCGGCGTTGCGCAGCCGTTCGCGCAGCTCCTTCAGGCGGCCGGAGAGATCGTTCGTGGCGCGCCGCGCGGCGGAAGCCTGCGAGTTGCGGGATTCCGCGAGGTAGGCGCTGGTCAGCGTGTTGGCGAGCATCGCCGCTTTCGCCGGATCGGTCGACCAGACCTCGATGTCGACGATGAAGCTCTTCTCGGTCTTGCGGATCGTGATGTGCCGGTTCAGCGCCTCGAGGGCAGCGAGCTGCACTTCCTTCTTTTCCGTGGCGGAGGGCGAGTGGGGCTGAAGGCCGATCAGGCCGAGCAGCGACGCCATCACACCTTTGCCGTCGGCGCCGCCGCCGAATTCGGGATCCTTGTCCAGGTCGGCCTGCTGGATCACCTGGAGCAGCACGCTGTTGGAGGTGATCAGGCGCGCCTGGCTCTCGACCACCATCGACATGCCGGACACGTCCTGCGCGCGGGGCGTCAGCTCGCGATCGACGAGCTGAAGCTCGCGTGGGTCGACATAGAGCTGTGCGGTGGCGGTGTAGCGGGGCGTCAGGCTTTTGCCCACGGTGACGGCGACCGTTGCACCGAGCAGCGCGGCGACGGCAATCGCGATCTTCCGCCGCCAGAGCAGATTGACGAGCTCCAGCACGTTGAAACCGGCCAGAGGCCGCTGCTGCGAGGCCTCCGGTCTGGCCCGGTCTATCGGCTGGTTATAGTCAAGCATGATCCCCAGCTTTCATTCCAAGTGCCGCGTGCTGAGGGGGTACTCTTCGCTCTACGCCACGCACCTCGGATATAGGTGCCCACTCAACGCAACAGGGAAAATTAACCATACTCATTGAGGGACTATTCACCGAAATGGCAAACAAAGCGTTTAAGCACATGCCACTCTTCGACGCGTCGTCGTGACGCGTGCGATGGCGGGGTCCTTCAGAGATTAACGGTTCGTTACCGCGTGCGTCGTGGCCGCGAGGGTTCGCTGGTCTTGCGATCGGCCGCGCGCGCACCATGGCCGTCAGCTTTTCCGCAGGATGACGTGATAATCGCCGCGGCGGACGTCGGTCCCGCGCGGGAGCACGGCGTTCAGCACGGCGGCGCCGGCGTCGACCATGGCTGCGAACAGCGGCTTGCGCCGGCGCATCTCGGGATAGCGCGGGCTCTCGACCTCACGGCGGTAGATCATCTCGAGGCCATTGGCGGCGGCGAACACTTCGAGCCTCGGCAGCGACACCAGGGGATGGAAGAAGGTCGGGAACGGCGGCTCGCCCGGCAAGCCGGCGTCCTTGATGCCTCGGATGTGCCGGTAGAACCAGACGTGGAACCAGTGCGGCGAGTATTTGGTGACGACCCCGGACAACGAGCGCGGATTGGGCGCGCCGATCAGGATCATCCCGCCGCGCTTGAGCGCATCGCGGAAATTCAGGAGTGCGGCGTCGACGTTGGGAAGATGTTCGATCACGTTGTAGCAGATCACCAGATCGAAGGTCTCGCGCCCGAAGCGGTAGGTCTGGACGTCGCCGAGGATCGCTTCGTCCGCGTAGCTGTTGTTGCGAACCTGGTCCTCGTCGATGTCGACGACGGTGACCTTGCTTCGACTCAGCAATTCCGGCGGCAGGACGCTGCACGAGCCGCCTCCGGCTTCATAGGTGGCGAGCTGGCCCTGCGGCAGTTCGCGGCGCAGTACGTCGTGGACGGCGAGCAGACTGTCGCGGGCTTCACCGGGGACGAGATCGTGTAGCGCCTGAGTGTGGGCGATGGCCGCGGGAATCTGGACCGCCGTGGCTGTCGCGAAATCGATCGTGGCTGGCTTGTTCATATTTTTTTTCTGACCGCGCTTGTTCGACTTAAATTTACAGGAAAAATCTCGTGTAGCCGTAGAGCAAATCCGATGCCGCGACGCTTCACCCGTCACGGTGCTTACGATCGGGTTAATGGGCATGTGCGTTAACTACGGCATCGTCCGCGCCAGCCGCCATCGGCGCGGTGGACCGCGAATTGCAGTGTCACGCGCGCAAGGTTTCGCAGCAGAAGCACCGCGAAAGCGGTTGAACATATGGATGGCCGAACATCGGCGGCGTGGCGCCGTCGCGAGGCTCAAACCGGTCGTTCATTTTGGGACGGATTCGTCCCGCGGCGATGTGCCGTCGCGGGACGGCGCTGATCCCCGGGATCGAAGCAGGGCTTTTTCAATCTATCTCGGACATCTAGAACGTCATGACATTGATTCCGACAGACCTGTCCGCCACGCGTATTTCGGATGCCGTGCGCGATCCCAACCGGGAGATCGCGGCCAGCTCGCGGATTATCGACCTGTCGGTTGGTATCGTCGTCTGCATCCCCTGCTTCCGCCGCCCGCAGCATCTGCGGTTGACGCTGGACTCGCTCGCCAGCCAACGCACCCCGCGCTCGTTCGCCGTCGTCATGGTCGAGAACGATGCGGTCCGGCGCGAAAGCGCGCCGGTGGCCGCGGAATATCTCGCCGACGGCAGGCTTCAGGGTGTCTGCCTGGTCGAGAAACGGCAAGGCAACGTTCAGGCGATCAACGCTGCCTTCGAGACGGCGCTGGCGCTGTTTCCCGCCGCGACCCGGTTCCTGATGATCGACGACGACGAGATCGCTTCGCCCGATTGGCTCGAGCTGATGGTCCGCACCGCGGAGGCGACCGGCGCCGCTCTGGTCGGCGGGCCGGTGCTGCCGGTCTTCGAGGACCGCAGCATGCCCTGGCTTTCGCGCCACCCCGTTTTCTGTCCCGCCTATGATTACAGCGGCGCTGTGCCCCTGATCTACGGCTGCGGCAATTGCCTGATCACGCGTGCGGCGTTCGAGAGGTTCGCCCGTCCCGCCTTCGACCCGCGCTTCAACTTCCTCGGGGGCGGCGACTGCGATTTCTTCGTGCGCTGCCGCAATGCCGGCATGACGTTCCACTGGACGGCGGAGGCTGTCATCACCGAGACGGTGCCGCAAAGCCGCACTCGTTTCGGCTGGATCGCGAAGCGAGGCCTGCGCATCGGTGCCATCAACTATCGTGTGCAGTCCAAGTCCGCGCACGGCGCAGCGGCGCGAGTGTGGGTGTTTGCGCAGATGCTCGGGAGGTTGCCGTTAGCGCTAGTGCGCGCGGCCGCTCTGCTGAAATCGTCGAAAGCCGTCGTCGCGATGCATCCCGTGATGGTCGCGCTCGGCTCGGCGCTCGCCGCGTTCGGTATCGAGCCGAAACCCTATAAGGCCTCGAAGATCGTGTCCTGACGCCGAGGCGGCGGGCTAAATACCAAAACAGGCGAGGGCGACCCTAACGGCGGAGCGCGGCAGCGATTTGAGCGAGCGGCGCCCGACCATTCCCAGATAGGCGAAGGCCTGGCGATATCTGCCGAAGCGGACCGCTTGCATCGCCGAATACGTGATGAGATGAACCTCGGCGGCTTGGCGCAGCCCGGCTGCCATGCCCGCGGGCAGTCGCGCCATGATCAGCCCGTCATCGAACACCCGCGCGATCGCCGGAAAGAAATCCTGTGGCGTCCGCACCGCCGCGTTCATGGTGTTGGCCGTGTGCAGGCGGTAGTCGAGCAGAAGGTTTGGCGCAAATTCGAATTCGCCGATCGCCGCAAGACGGCACCAGCAGTGCCAGTCCTCGCAATATCTGAGCGAGACGTCGAAGCCACCGATGGCGCGGAAAGCCTCTGCACGTGCGAGCGCAATGCCGCCATTGACGATGAAGTTGCCGGCCGCGAGCCGCGCCAGCACGTCGCCGGATGGTTTGCGGCGTCCTTTCAGCAGATCCCGACGGCCGATCTGCCGTCCCTCGCTGTCGATCGTGTTGTAGTCGCCGTAGACGAGAACCGCGCGCGGCGCGCCACGCGCAGCCGCCAGCAGCGCCGCGACCGCGCCGGGCCGCAGGCGATCGTCGGCATCGAGGAAGAGCAGCCATTGGCTGCTCGCATGGTGGGCGCCGAGATTGCGCGCTGCCGATACGCCAGCGGCGCCGTTGGTCATCAGGCGCAGTCGAGGGTCACGAATGGCGCGGACGATGGCGGTGGTCTCGTCGGTCGAGCCGTCGTCCACGACGATCACTTCGCTGACCTCGGCCTGCGCCAGTGCGCTGGCGAGGGTTTCACCGACATAGGCCGCAACGTTCTTGGCGGGAATGACGACGGACACCGATGTGGTTGAGCCGACCTGCAGCGGGACGCGCGCCGCCGGAGCGACGCGCGATGTCGCCGGCAATTCGAGAATTTCTTCCGCGGTGATCAAGATACGACTCGCCTTTAACCGTCTGTTAACCAGGGCGCTCTTGCGAGTTGGCAATGCGATCGATCGCAACCTTGGCCGTCGCGAATGATACTCGCATTGGGAAAAAAGCGTCGCCATGAAGGCTGCCGCAGTGCTGGTTTCGTCAATTAGCGTTAAGCCGCCGGCATTAAGCCTGTGGCAAATTTGGAAGAGTGCGACAGCCGGTCCCATGCGAGAATGCGCATCAGGCCGCCGCGGATGGACCCCAGTGCCCGCAAAGACATTCGACTACGATCCCGACGACATGGTCCTCAACCTGTTCTACGAGGACAAGGACGATCGCTGGTTTCCCGGCGATCGGCATCTGCGGCGCATGGCGCGTCGCATGCTGCTCGGCGAGCCGCGCATGAGCGGGCAGCTCCGCGTGTTCCTCAATCTCTGTGCGGGACTCGATCGGCTCGGTATCCGCTATCGCGTCAACGACTATGGCTACATCGCGCGGCATCCGGGCGAACTCGCCTGCATCATCGGCCGCACCTTCCTGCTCGACAAGTTCGCCTGGAAAAATCCGATCCTGCTCGGCGTCGCCGCCCACAATCATCCGCTCGACGATCCCGACCTGTTCAAGCGCCTGCCGGTCAAGAAGGTCGTGGTGCCCGGCCCGTGGTACGCCGACATGTATCGGCCGCATTGGCCCGACACGGAGGCCTGGCCGATCGGCATCGACACGGATCTCTGGGCACCATCGCCGACGTCGCAAAAGAGCGTCGATGTCCTGATCTACGACAAGGTGCACTGGGACCGCGATCGCCATGCGGCGGAGCTGATCGAACCCGTCCGCGCCCGGCTCACGAGGGAAGGCCGCTCGTTCACGGAACTGCGTTACGGCAGCTACAAGGAGGAAGACTATCGGGCCGCGCTCGCGCAATCGCGTGCGATGATCTTCCTGTGCCAGAACGAGAGCCAGGGCATTGCCTACCAGCAGGCATTGTCTTGCGGCGTGCCGGTGCTGGCCTGGGATCCCGGCGGCCCGTGGCGAGATCCCGACTACTACCCGCATCGCGTCCAGTTTGCGCCGGTGTCGTCGGTGCCGTACTGGGACGATCGTTGCGGCGCCAAGTTCGTCGACATCGCCGGGTTCCAGGCGGGCTGGGATGATTTCTGGGCCGGGTGCGCCGCCGACACGTTCGATCCGCGCGGTTTCGTGCTCGACAATCTCACGCTGGAGCAGCGTGCCCTACAATATTACGAGATCGCGCGGAGCATCGTGCGGCAGCAGGCGGTGCCGCAGAGCCCCGCTGGACTGGTTGACGAATGCTTAACAGGGATCGGCTAAGACTTGAAGCTTCCCCCCGGCTTCACCACCAGTTTCGAGCCATGGATCGCAGCGCCACTGACATAACCGACGTCGAGGCCCGATCGTTCGGCGGCGTCCTGCGCGATGGGCTTGCGAGGGTCGACGCCGTGCGGGCGGCGCGCTGCCTCGTCGCAGTCGCAGCCCTGCTCCTCGTGCTGGTGACGCTCGATCCGTTTCCGGACCTGCGCAACGAGGATGTCACCACCGTAGTCGGCGGACGAATGGCGCTCACCTATGTCGCCTGGGGCCTGCTGGCCGCGGTCGCTGTATTGTTCGTCGCCGCGACGGATGCGCCCGCGCTGAAGACCCTGGTGACGCCGCTGCATCTCTGCCTGGTCGGCTGGCTGTTGATCAACATCGTCTTCTCCGAGAATCGCGGAGTCTCGATGCAGCGCTTCGTGCTCGCAGCCAGCGTGATGTCGCTCGCGGTGCTGTTGCCGTTGTTGCCGCCGACGCAGCGTAGCTTCAATCTGTGTCTTGGCGGCGCCGCGCTCGTATTGCTCGCACTTTGCTATCTCGGCGTCTTCGTGGCGCCGCAATACTCGATGCACACCGCACTCGACCTCACCGAGCCGCAGCTGGCCGGCGACTGGCGCGGCAGCTTCGGCCACAAGAACATCGCTTCGCCCGTGATGACCATCCTGATCTATGTCGGCATCTATCTGTCCGCCATCGGCTCGTTCGTGATGGGCCCGGCCATCGCCGCGCTGGCCGGACTCTTCCTGATCTTCACCGGCGGCAAGACGTCGTCGGTGCTGTGTCTTGCGATCTACGCGCTCGCCTCGCTGGTCTGCGTCACGCCGAGCCTGTGGCTGAAGCGGATGATCTGCTTCGTGCCGCTGATCGTGATGAACCTGTTGACGGTCGGCAGCGTCCTGAGCCCGGCGCTCGGGGCAATGACGCGGCTGCTTCCGCTCGATCCCACCTTCACCGGCCGTTCCGCCATCTGGGAGTTCGCGCTCGCAGCCGTCGCCGAGAAGCCGATCATCGGTCACGGCTACGCCGCGTTCTGGGACGACGTGACCGCGCGGCAGACCGCCCAGGGCGCCGAATGGGCGACGAGCGCGGCGCATAGCCACAACAGCTATCTCGACCTCGCGGTCACCATCGGCCTGCCGGGGCTGTTGCTGGTGATGCTCGTCTTGGTGCTCGCGCCGCTCGGCAATTTCCAGACGGCCCGAACTCACAACCGCAGCGGTGCGTTGGCAAAGCTGTTCCTGACCGTGTGGTTGTTCGGCCTGTACTACGGGGCCACCGAGACCTTCCTGCTCGAACGGCAGAATCCGATCTGGTTCATGTTCGCCGTTGCCGTGGCCGGCCTGCACTTCCTGGCCAGGTTCCAATGCGTGGCGGAAGTGGAACCGGAGCCTGAGGGCTCGTCGCAGCCGCTGCGGCCGCAGTGGCTTCGGCTTAACGATAAGCGGTGAGGTCACTTGTGGCCGCGACAAAACATAATCTATCTGGAAACACCCAGTAATCGTATGTCCCGCGGATGACGATCCTCAGCGTCGAGCAACCAGATGGTCTTGTGTCCAGTACGTCGGGAATCGCGGTCGATTTCCTGCGTGACTGGCAGCGGGCCGCATCCCGCTTGAACGCAGGCCATCGCACTGCATTCCAGCATGGCTACTGGCTCGGCGCCTGGTACGAGGCGTTCCACGATCTCTCGCCGCTGATTGCATTGATCTCAGATGCCACGAGGGGCAGGGACATCGCAATCGTGCCGATGATCAGCCATCTCAGGCGCGGCATCCGCATCGTCGAATTCGCCGATCTCGGCGTTTCCGACAACAACGCGCCGATCCTGGCGCTCGATACCGCGTTGGACGCGGCGGCGACGGATGCGATCGGCAAGGCGCTGATCGACGCATTGCGCGCATTGCCGGACCGTTTCGATCTGCTCCGACTGAAGAAGATGCCGGCCCAGATCGGCGGCAACCCGAACCCGCTGGTGTCGCTCGGCCGGATCGGATCCTGCTCGCTCAACGGCAACCTCGTGCTGACCGGCGACGACTATGAAGCTTACCAGGCCTCGATCAAGCGCATGCAGATGCCACGCTGCTGGCGCGTCTTCAGCCGTCACGCCGGCGCGCGATTCGAGATCGCCACCGACGTCGCGCGTGCGCGCGAGCTGCTGGACGTGATGGATGTCCAGCAGCAGGCGCGCATGCGAAAGCTCGGCTCGCGCTTCGTCCTCAACGACGAAACCCATGCGCAGTTCTATCGCGAGGTCGCGCGTCGGGGCGTCGCGAACGGTTACGCCGTCATCTCGGCGCTGGTCTGCGACGAGGCCGTCGTTGCCACCACGCTCGGCGTCAGGTTCGGTGCGACCTATTTTCTCCTGCGCATCAGCCACGCCGGCGATTCATGGTCGAGCTGCTCGCCGGGGCTGCTCGTGACCGAGCGCACCATGGCGGCGCTGCATGCGGACGGCGTGCGCCGTTTCGACCTCAGCATCGGCAACCAGGACTACAAGCGCCGCTTCGGCGCCGAACCGGTGCCGCTGACCGATGTCAGCGTCGCGCTGTCCTGGCGCGGTATGCCCTTCGCGTGGCGTGACCACGCCGCGCAGGGCCTGCGCCGTCACCCCAGGCTTGCCGCCTTTGCGGCGCAGGCGATGGGCAAGGGGACGCGCTGACGGGCGACCCTCGCATCAGCCATGTAGCTTAGCCGTGCAGCTTCCTGGCTGTTTCCGCGATCTGGCGGCCCTGATAGCGCGCGCCGGCGAGCTCGTTGGCACTGGGCTGCCGGCTGCCGTCGCCGCCGGTGATGGTGGTGGCGCCGTAAGGTGCGCCGCCGGTGACCTCGTCGAGCTTCATCTGGCCGGCAAAGCCGTAGTTCAGGCCGACCACGACCATGCCGAAATGCAAGAGGTTGGTGATGATCGAGAACAGCGTCGTCTCCTGGCCGCCATGCTGGGTCGCGGTCGATGTGAAGGCGCCGCCGACCTTGCCGTGCAGCGCGCCCTTGGCCCAGAGGCCGCCGGCCTGGTCGAGGAAGTTCGCCATCTGCGAGGCCATGCGGCCGAAGCGGGTGCCGGTGCCGACGATGATCGCGTCGTAATTGGCGAGGTCCTCGATCTTGGCGACGGGGGCGGCCTGGTCGAGCTTGTAATAGGAGGCTTTCGCGACCTCGGCCGGCACCAGTTCGGGCACGCGCTTGATGTCGACGGTGGCGCCGGCTTCGCGCGCGCCTTCGGCGACGGCGTTGGCCATCGCTTCGATGTGGCCATAGGCGGAATAATACAGGACGAGAACTTTGGTCATGATGGTCTCCGTTGGGTGAGTCGGATGATTAATCTTGTTCAGGTCGTCATGCCCGGGGCTTGTCCCGGGCATCCACGTTCTTGGATCCTCGTGGAAGGGCGTGGATGGCCGGGACAAGCCCGGCCATGACGGAGAGAGCCGTTAGGCCGCGTCGACGAGCACGATCTCGGAATCTTCCAGTGCCGTGATCTTCAGCCTGTCCTCGTCGCGGATCGCGGCGCCGTCGCGGGCGTTGACGCGCACGCCATTGATCTCGACTGACCCCGCCGCGGGCACCAGATAAAGGTGCCGCGACTTGTGCGGCACGTATTCCGCGCTCTCACCGGCCTTCAGCGTGGTGGCGAGCACCCGCGCATCGGCGCGGATCGGCAGCGCGTCCGTATCATGCTCGAAGCCGCTCGCGATGGTGACGAGCTTGCCCGAGCGATCTCCTTTCGGAAAAGGCTTCGAGCCCCAGGTCGGCTGCCCCCCGCGCGCGGTCGGCTCAATCCAGATCTGGAAGATGCGTGTCCTGGTCGGCTCGAGATTATACTCGGAGTGGCGGATGCCGCTGCCGGCGCTCATCACCTGCACGTCCCCCGCTTCGGTGCGGCCTTCGTTGCCGAGGCTGTCCTGATGGGTGATCGCGCCCTCGCGCACATAGGTGATGATTTCCATGTTGGCGTGGGGATGGGCGGGAAAGCCGGTGTTCGGCGCGATCTCGTCGTCGTTCCACACCCGCAAGGCGCCGTGACCCATGTTGTCGGGGTCATAATGGCTTGCGAAGGAGAAATGATGCTTGGCGTTGAGCCAGCCGTGATCGGCGCCGCCGAGCTTTGCGAAGGGTCTGAGTTCGATCATCTGCGTAATTCCTTGTTTTGGCGGGTGGCGCCTTGATCAGGCGCCAAAACCGCCGTCGACGTTGAGCACCGTGCCGGTGACGAAGGATGCTTCCGGGCTTGCGAGGAAGACGATTCCGGCGGCGACTTCCTCGGGGCGGCCGAAGCGCTGCAACGCGTGCTGCTGGCGCTGGGTCTCGGCGAACTCGCCGCCGTCCTTCGGGTTCATGTCGGTGTCGATTGAGCCGGGCTGCACCACGTTCACGGTGATGCCGCGCGGGCCGAGGTCACGTGCGGCGCCCTTGGTGTAGCCGACTACGGCCGCCTTGGTGGCGACGTAGTCGGCGAGACCCGGGAACGAGGCGCGGTCGGCGAGCATCGAGCCGACGGTGACGATGCGGCCGCCTTCGCCCATCAAATGCGAAGCGGCGCGGATCGCGGCGATCACGCCATGCACGTTGACGGCATCCTGGCGGGCAAGCGCTTCGGTATCGGCATCGGCGTCGTCGATCGCGGCGCCGCTCGCAACGCCGGCATTGTTGACGAGGATGTCGAGATGGCCGAACTCCTTTGCGACATCGTTGACCAGCTGCGTCACGTCCTTTGCCGAGGCCTGGTCGGCCTTGAAGGCGCGCGCCTTGACGCCCCGGGCCTTCAACTCGGTGACGACCGCTTCCGCCTTTTCGGGAGAGGCAACGTAGCTGATCGCGACATCCGCCCCTTCATCGGCGAGTGCGCGGGCAGAGGCCGCGCCGATGCCGCGCGAGCCGCCGGTGACGAGGGCAACCTTGCCTGAGAGCTTCTTGGTCATTGGATTTCTCCAGTCCTGAATTTCTGATGACCCTTGGATAAGCCTCCGCCTGTGGTATAGAAATAGAAACTGTCGAAACACATTGTTTCCTTAAGCAGCCCAATTGGATCCGCTTTCATGGCCAAGCTCCCCGATTTCGAGGCGCTCGCAATTTTCGCAAAAGTCGTGGAATTACGGTCGTTTGCGGGGGCCGCGGGCGAGCTCGCGATGTCCAAGGCGACGGTGTCCAAGGCGGTCACGCGCCTCGAAGAGCGGCTCGGCGCCCGGCTGTTCAACCGCACCTCACGCCGGCTCGCGCTGACCGATGCCGGGCATAAGCTCGCCGAGCGTGCGACCCGCCTCCTGTCCGACGGCGAGGCGGCGGAGAACGAGGCGCTGGCGCAGTCGGTCGCGCCGCGGGGCCTGGTGCGGCTCGCCGTGCCCATGTCGTTCGGGATCAAGGCGGTGGCGCCGTTGCTGCCGGAGTTCTTCGAGGCCTATCCGGAGGTCTCGGTCGATCTGCACCTGAGCGATGCCACCATCGATTTGATCGGCGAAGGCTTTGACATGGCGGTGCGGATCGCGCGGCTGCCGGATTCCTCGCTGATCGCGCGGCGGCTCTTCACCATGCCGCGTTTCACGGTGGCCGCGCCGTCCTATCTTAGACAATACGGACGGCCGACGCATCCGATGCATCTGGCCGAGCACAAATGCTTCAGCTACGCTTATCTCTCGACGCCCAATGTCTGGCACTACACCAACGCGGCCGGTGAGCAGGCCAGTGTACGCCCCGGCGGCCAGCTCCGTGTCAACAACGGCGAAGCGGTGATGCCGGCGCTGATCGCCGGGCTCGGTATCGCGGATCTCCCCGAATTCATCGTCGGTGACGCCATCTCCTCCGGCGAGGTCGAAGTGATCCTGAAGGACTGGAAGCAGGCCGAAGGCGCCGTGCATCTGGTGACGCCACCTGGCGGCCCGCGCCCCGCACGCGTCGAGGCGCTCGGCGATTTTCTCGCAGCGAAGCTGCCGGGTACGTGCAAGCGGCGGGTGCGCGGAAAGGCAAAGCCGTCGTAGCAAAGTCATCGTAGAACGAGCGGCTTCAGCGATCTCTGGATTGCTTCGCTTCGCTTGCAATGACGGGTTTGGACTAAGACACCTTCTCACCATTACGCACGACAATTCGCAAGCTCGGTTTCAACGTCTCTTCCAGTTGCGACTTCAATTCATGGACACGCGGATCGTGCGAGCGCCTCGCGCAAACCGCGTATTGGTGCACAGATCGCGCCAGGGCGCGTCGCGCTTCCGGGGTTCGCGTCACGTCCGGCTTCGAAAGCCGCAAGACGATGGCGGCGAGATTCACCAGCATCTCGTCCAGCGCCACGTCAATGGTCTGAAGTCTATTCATCGCTCCACTCCCTGGGGGGCAACGGTAGAGTCCAGAGGGCGTTCCTGACCGGGCGGAACATGGATAATACCTGGTAAATCCCGCTGCACCGCTTGTTCTTGCGGACGGTCGCGCTAGGCTGGCGACACAAGAAAACAGGGGGGAATCTGCCATGGATCGACGCGATGTCCTGCGCGCCGCTGCCGCATTGCCGTTGTTGCCTGTGTTGTCGAGCGTGGCTTTCGCGCAAGCCTATCCCGCGCGCAACGTCACCATGATCGTGCCGTTTCCGGCCGGGGGCCAGGCGGATCTTGCGGCGCGTCCCGTCGCACAGGCGCTGGAGCGAATCCTCGGCAAGGCGGTCATCGTCGACAACCGCGCCGGCGGTGGCGGCGGATCGGTCGGCAATGCCGCGGCGGCACGCGCCGAGCCCGATGGCTATACGCTGCTGATGACGCTGTCCTCGCTCGCGGTGCTGCCCGAGGCCGACCGGCTGTTCGAGCGTCCGGTGGCCTACGAGGTCTCACAGTTCATGCCGATCGCGCGGGTGCTGGCCGATCCCACGCTGCTCGCGGTGCCGGCTTCGGCGCCGTGGAAGACGGCGCAGGATTTCGTCGAGGATGCGAAGAAACGCTCGGGCCAGATCACCTATGGCTCGTCGGGGCCTTACGGCACGCTGCATGTGGCGATGGAGATGTTTGCGAGCAGCGCCGATATCAAGCTGCTGCATGTGCCGTTTCGCGGCGCCGGACCGGCGCTCACCGCGCTGCTCAGCGGCACCGTGCAGGCGATCGCCGCCGCACCGGGGACGCTGAAGCCGCAAGTGGACGACGGCAAGCTGCGCGTGCTCGGCAATTGCGGCGCCAAGCGGATCGCGAGCTTCCCCGACGTTCCGACGTTCCAGGAGCTCGGCTACAAGGACGTCGAGATGTACATCTGGGCCGGACTCTTTGCACAGAATGATCTTCCTGCGCCGATCGCGACTCGCCTGCGCGAGGCGATGGCGCAGGTGATGACGAGCCCGGACGTGCTCAAGGCCTTCGAAACGTCGGGCAGTCTCGTCGCCTATCAGGACGCGCCGGCGTTCGCCGAGTTCGTGGCGGTCGACAGCGCGCGGCTGATTGCGGCTGTCAAGAAGATCGGCAAGGTCGAATAGGTTCCTAGCCCGTTTTCACATTTTTTTGTTGGTCCAGAACCTCTCCGCGTCTCATTGATTGAACAGAGTTCGAGAGACTCGCGAAGGAATCGGACATGCGAACAGAGCGGATTGCGCTGGGTGTAGCGCTTGCGATCGGCGGCATCGCCGCGCAAAGCGCTGCATCCGCTGAAGAGTATCGCGGAACCATGGAGCAGCAGATGGCCTGCACGCCGGATGTGTGGCGGCTGTGCAGCGACCAGATCCCCGATGTGAGTCGCATTACCGCCTGCTTGCGGCAGAACACGCCCCAGCTCTCCAGCGGTTGTCGCGCGGTGTTCCAGTCCAACAATCAGATGCCGCCGCAGCAGCAGGTTCCGGGCAATCGCGTGGCGCCGGCGCCGCGATACAACAATGTGCCGCCACCACCTCCGCAGGCGCAGCCGCGGCCTTATGACGATAGCGACGATTAGTGCTGCCCAAGGCATGATCCGGGCGCGCGCACAGCAGTGGGCGCGAAGATGCGGCCGTGCCGCCTCGTTCAGCGCTCGCCCTTGCCGCCCGACTCAGGTCGATCCCGGAGCGCCGTCCGCATGATGGCGCCGAAGAGCAAAGCTGCCACCGGCCAATGGAACCAGATCTTGTGCATGCCGGTGAAAATATTGATCAGAATCAGAAAGGCCGACACCGTGAGGGCCCCCGCAATCGGGCGGGGCAGCTTCGCCAGCCCGTCTGAAACGAAGCCCATCCAATTGGATGACTCGGATCTGTCGCGGCGCGCGGCGTCAGTTTGCGACCCCGCCATTGCGGTCTGAGACGTCGGGCGTTCGCCAGGCGGAAAGCTCCGTGCTTGAGCGGTTTGGCCGCTCATGGTCACACGATAGCTGGTCACGGGAGCAATGTTTTTCATTGGACGCTGGCCGAGGCAGTCGAAGCCAACAGACAATTTGTTGTGCACCTGATCATAGGCGGAGCTGGAGATCACGATGCCACCGGGTTCGGCAAGTTCTTGCAGACGCGCCGCGATATTGACCCCGTCTCCGTAGAGGTCGGAACCATCCACCATCACATCGCCGAGATTGATGCCGATGCGAAACCGCATCGGGGGAGGTGGGGCCGAATCCTGGTTGGAAATTTCCTGCTGAATCTCGACCGCACACTGCACGGCTTCGACGACGCTAGCGAATTCGGCGATGACAGCATCGCCCCAGGTATTCACGATCCGGCCGTCATGGCGCTCCACCAATCGCGCAATGGCCGTGCGGTAGCGGCGGAGCGTCTCCAGCGTTCCCGCCTCGTCTGCTTCCATGAGACGAGAATAGCCGTGCACATCGGCGCATAGCACGGTGGTCAGCCGCCGTTTGACCTTATCGTCGGGCATGGTCTGTACATTAGCCTCCCTGACCGGCAAATGCATCAGGCATCCCGCAGCTGCCTTACGGCCTGACTTCGTAGACATCGACCCATTCCGCTGCGGTCAGCTCGGCCATCCGTTCCGGCGTGATGCGTACCGCACTGTGGGTCGAGCCGGCGGCCGGCACCACCACATCGAACGCTTTCAGCGAGACGTCGCAATAGACCGGCAGCGGTGCCTTCAATCCGAACGGGCAGACGCCGCCGACTTCGTGGCCGGTGATCTCGGCGACCTCTTCCAGTCCCAGCATCTTCGGCTTGCCGCCGAACGCCGCCTTCACCTTCTTGTTGTCCATGCGCGAGGTGCCGGCCGCGACGATCAGGATCACGCGTTCGCCGATCCGCAACGACAGCGTCTTGGCGATGCGTCCGGGCTCGACGCCATAAGCCTCGGCGGCCAACGGCACGGTCGCGGAGCTGATCGGGGATTCGATGACTGATATGTCGGGGGCTTTTTCGGCGAAGAAATCGCGAACGGATTGAAGGCTCATTCAGGTCGGCTCATTCCAGACTCATGGGCGGGCGGCGATGCCTAGGCAATCCCTGGCAGCTCCGAGAGCGCCCGGACACGATGATCCGGCGCAAAGCCGAGCTCGTCCATCTGGGTGCGGATCGCCTTGAACATCGTCAGCGGTGCCACGAGTTCGTTCTCGACGCAAGCCAGCGCCATCGCTTCGGGCGTGACCCGTTCGATCCAGGCAACGTTCAGTCCGAACGCTTTCGCGCCCGCGACATCCCAGGGATTGGAGGAGACGAACAGCACCTCGTCAGGCGCGGTGCCGAGCACCTCGCCGATCAGCTCATAGGCCTCCGGGCTCGGCTTGAAGATCTTCTTCGCGTCGACGCTGATCGTGGCGTCGAGCAGGGCGTCGAGGCCGGAGTTGCGCACGAGCGCATTCAGCATGTCCGGACTGCCGTTGGAGAGGATCGCGAGTTTTCGCGGTTTTAGAGCCGTGAGTGCTGCCGTCGCATCCGGATAGAGATCGAGATGCAGATATTTCTCGATCACGCGCTCGAATGCCTCGTTCTCGTAAGCGAGCCCGAGCACGCGCAGCGTATAGGCTAGCGAGTCGCGCGTGATGGCTGCAAAGTCCTGGTAGCGCCGCATCAGCGAGCGCAACCAGGTGTATTCGAGCTGCTTGATCCGCCAGATCTGCGTGATGATCTCACCGTAGCCGGGAAACGCATCCTCGGTGATCTCCGCGACCGACTGGATGTCGTAGAGCGTTCCGTAGGCGTCGAAGACAACGGCTTTGAGACTCAATTGACCTGTCCCCGGGATTGCTGCGGGCGCATGGACTATACAAGGCGCTACGGTATCGATCCAACACGGAAACGCGAACTGGGCCCCTGATTTCTAAAGCCCGATCACGACCTTGCCAAAGTGTGAGCCGGTCCGGAGGTGCGCATATGCTTCGAGAACGTCGTCGAAATCGTAGACCCGATCGACGATCGGGTGGATCGCATGCTCGGTCAGGAAGCGATTCATCGCGACAAAGTGTTCGGCCGATCCGACGGTAACACCGATGATGTCGGCATTCTCCCACTGAAGGCGCGCGAGGTCGGGCTTGGGGCCGAACCCCGTCAAAACCCCGATCTGAACGATCTTGCCACCCGAAGCGACCGATCGCAGCGATCGGTCATAGGTGCCGGGACCGCCGAGTTCGAGGATATGACTGGCCCCGGCGCCATTCGTCGCCTTCATCAGGCCCACATCCCAGTCAGGCGTGTCGCGATAGTTGATGAGGATCGAGCCGCCCAGCGCCTTGGCGCGGGCGAGTTTTTCATCCGAGGAGGATATCACGATCGCACGCGCCCCCAGCGCCGCTGCGAATTGAAGCCCGAACAGCGCGACGCCGCCTGTTCCCTGGACCAACAGCGTGTCGCCTTTGCGCATCCCGCCGCGCGCGATCAGGCCGTGGAAAGCCGTGACGCCGGCACAGGGCAGGGTCGCTGCCTCCACCGCGGACAGATGCGCTGGCACGGACACCAGCGCGGTCGCCGGCAGCACGACATACTCAGCCAGCATTCCGTCCATCGTGTTGCCACCGAGGGATGACGGAATATAGCTGGAGTTGAACGGCCCCGAGATCCAATCGCGGAAGAACGATGCAGCGACGCGGTCTCCGAGTTGCCATTGCGCGACGTCGGCGCCGACGGCGTCAACGACACCCGCGCCGTCGGAGAGTGGCACGCGGCCGTTGAGCTCGCCTCGGCCTGCACGGTCGAGGATCAGGAGGTCGCGGTAATTCAGACTTGCCGCTTCGACCCGAATGCGGACCTCGCCATTGGCGGGTTCGGGTTTGCTGATTTCGGCGCGCGCAAGGTGGCCAGCACCAGCTTGGCCGTTCAAATGGTAGGCTTTCATCGTTGCTCCCTTCACAAGTGGCATTCACTTGGACGAGCAAATTCTGTAAGGTCTGACAGTGCTGTCAGGGTCAAGAGGCTTCAGATGAAAATCGGCGAACTCTCCCGGCGGACGGGGGTCAGCGTCCGGATGCTGCGCTACTACGAAGGCGAAGGACTGCTCGCGCCGCTGCGGACGAACTCCGGCTATCGCGACTATGGCCTGGCCGAAGAGGAAGCCGTACGGCGGATCAAGATGCTCGGCGCCGCGGGGATGACGCTCGAAACCATCAAGCGGTTGCTCCCGTGCGTGCGGAACAACGATCCGGCTTTCACGCCGTGCAACGAGCTGCGAAAAATACTCGCTCAGCAGGTCGGCCTGATCGATGAACGTATTGAGACGCTCAGCGAAAGCCGGACAATTTTAGCGGGCTATCTGGCAAGCGTGAATTGATCGCACGCAACGCGGCCATCGGATTCACCGCGCCAAAGTCTTGGGCCTTGAGGGTTTGAGTGTGAGGGCTTCGATAGCAGCGTCGAAGCCCTCGATGCGCTGACGAGTACGCGCCTAGATCCCCAGCAGCTTCCGCGCGTTCGCCTTCAACACCTTCGGCCGGATCTCGTCGCGGATCTCGATCTTGGCGAAATCCGACAGCCAGCGGTCGGGCGTGATCACCGGCCAGTCCGAGCCGAACAGCATCTTGTCCTGCAGGATCGAGTTGATGTAGCGCACCAGGATCGGCGGGAAATATTTCGGCGACCAGCCCGAGAGGTCGATGTAGACGTTCGGCTTGTGGGTCGCGACCGACAGCGCTTCTTCCTGCCAGGGGAAGGAGGGATGGGCGAGGATGATCTTGAGGTCGGGGAAATCCGCCGCGACGTCGTCCATGTACATCGGGTTGGAATATTTCAGCCGCATCCCCATGCCGCCGGGCATGCCCGAGCCGACGCCGGTCTGGCCGGTGTGGAACAGCGCGATCGCGCCACCATTGTTGATCTCTTCATAGAGCGGATAGGCCATGCGGTCGTTGGCGTAGAAGCCCTGCATGGTTGGGTGGAATTTGAAGCCGCGCACGCCGTATTCTTCGATCAGCTTGCGCGCCTCGCGCACACCGAGCTTTCCCTTGTGCGGGTCGATCGAGACGAAGGGGATGAGGACGTCGAGATGGTCGGAGGCGATCTCCAGCATCTCCTCATTCTTGTAGCGGCGGAAGCCGGTCTCGCGCTCGGCGTCGACCGGGAAGATCACCGCGGCGATTTTCTTGGATCGGTAGTAGGCCGCGGTCTCCGGCACGGTCGGCGGATGCTTGTGCGGCGACTTGAAATAGTCCGCCATCTGCGCCTGGAAGTCGTCATAGCCGTCGTCGGGATGGGTGCCGCAGGGCTCCTCGGCGTGGGTATGGATGTCGATGGCGACGACGTCGTCGATATTGGGCAGCTTCAGCTTCGGCATGGGTTTCCTCCCGACGGGTTGCCGAATTGATTATATGATATAACGAACTTGGCAAGGCGTTGTGGGACAAGGCGTTGTGGGGCAGGCACCGTCCGAGATGCTGATTGGGCCGATCCGGCCGCTTCTACTTTGCATGGGGTTGTTTTCCTGAATTTGCTGGGTGGGATCGGGCCAGTTAACATTGACATCCGGTCCTCCCATGCCTTAAGAACCGCCCCGTCCCGGGCGGTCGGTCCGCCAGCGGGAAAATCTCATTTTGCCTCATTCGCGCGTGCCGAAACGGTAGTGCCGAACACGGCCTTTCGAACGTTCAGGATTCTGCCATGAAGGTCCGTAACTCGCTGAAATCGCTGCGCGGTCGCCATCGCGCCAACCGCCTGGTCCGCCGCAAGGGCCGGGTCTATGTGATCAACAAGGTGCAGCGCCGCTTCAAGGCGCGTCAGGGCTGATTTCGCCCTGCCGGACGCCCGCGCGCGCCCCGCAAGACCACGGTCTCACACGAGTTTGACGCCGCCTTTGCTTTGCAAGGGCGGCTTTGCGCGTTTAGACTTCGACCATGGCAGTGAGATTCTCCGTCGCGCGCACCCTGTGTCTGGCCCTTGTGCTGGGAGCCGCCGGACTCGCTCCGGCGCTGGCACAGCAGATTGATCCGCCGACCCCGCCCGGCAAGCAGAAGAAACTTCCGGAAGCGCCGGCCAAGCTGCCCAAGGTCGATCGCACCAAGAATCTCGATTTCCTGTTCGGCGCGCTGAAAGCTGCGCCCGACGAGGCCAGCGCCAAGCATGTCGAGGCGCGGATCTGGGCGATCTGGATCCAGACCCCGAGCGACACCGCGGCGCTTTTGATGGCGCGGGCCAAGACCGCGGTCGACGCAAAGAAGATCGAGGTTGCGATCAAGCTGCTGGATTCAGTCGTCAAGCTCAGGCCCGACTACATCGAAGCCTGGAATCGTCGCGCCACGCTTTACTACATGCAGAACGATTATGGCCGCTCGCTCGCCGACATTCGCGAGGTGTTGATCCGCGAGCCCCGCCATTTCGGCGCGCTCGCAGGCCTCGGCATGATCATGCAGGAGGTCGGCGACGAAAAGCGCGCACTTGAGGCCTACCGCAAGGCGCTCGCCGTCAACCCGCACCTCGAGAAGATCCCCGATCAGGTCAAGGCGCTGACCGAGAAGGTCGAAGGCCGCGATATTTAGCGGACAAGTCGATCATTGCTCGAGCGAATGCGGCGCTAGCCGATTAACCACGATCACACGCGCCGCGTCACGAGGGGTGTGGGTGGCCCCGCCGCAGGCCTACCTTCATCGCGGGAGCACAGCCATGAAGCGTTTGATCTTTGCAGGTACATTGCTGCTCGCGTCGGGCACGGCGAGCCTCGCCGACGGACTGTTCTGGGTGGTCGGCAATCGCGCCACCGGAAAATGCAACATCGTGACCAGCAATCCCGTGATCATCGGCGACGTCTGGTTCGGTGACGGTCCTTACAAATCGAAGGCCGACGCCAAGCTCGCCCGTTCGACCATCCGCGCCTGTCCCGCACCCACGCCTGACGAGGAAAAGGACGAGGACAGCACGAACTAGGTCGACAGCAACCTAGTGCAAAACGCTGCCTTCGCGCTCGGCGAGGCCGCGATCGACTGCGGCGGCATAAGCCTTTGCAAGCTCCGTCTCGAGGTGCTCGTTGATCAGCAGCAGCGCGCGCACGGCACCGCGCAGGTCGCCGTGGCAGCTTGCCACGATCTCGTCGATCGCAGTGTCTTTGGATCTCAGGCTCATCGCAATTCTCCGGTTCAAATCAGGATAAATCCTGCCGGTCTTTCCCGCATCCCCGAGGGCTGCGAGCACGATCGGCGCCCACCCGCGTCTAAATGGCGGAACCGACCGTGGCGATTATAAGGAAGCTGCGATGACGAAGGCATGAAGCTGTTTCGAGGCTTGCGTGCTCCCGGGCCAGTATTGATTTCGTTGCGTTTTTCCCGCTTGAATTATGCACATATCCACAGCCCCGGCATTTCAAGTGGAGCGCGGGGGCTCCCCGGGCGAAACTGCCGCCCGCAAGCCACGTAACTGCCCTGTGCCCTGGATCGCCCGGATTCCATCCATGATCGTGATGTCAGTCGTGACCGCGCTGGTTGTGCTGGCGCTGGTCACGCAGGCCGGCGTCCTCGCCGTGCAACGCGCCTTTCCACCGCAGGGCCGGATGATCGAGGTCGATGGCGCCGTGCTTCACCTCGTCGATATCGGCCCGCGCGATTCGGGCCTGCCGATCGTGATGCTGCACGGCGCGAGCTCCAATCTCGAAGCGATGCGGCGGCCGCTCGGCGATCTCCTCGCCAGGAATCATCGCGTGATCCTGATCGACCGTCCCGGTCACGGCTGGAGCACGCGGGCGCGGCGGCAGGATTCGACCCCGGAGGTCCAGGTGCGGATGATCGATGAGGCGCTCGGCAAGCTCGGGATCGATCGCGCGGTCTTCGTGGTGCATTCCTGGAGCGGTGCGCTCGGCGCACGGCTGGCGCTCGATCATCCCGGCCGCGTCGCGGGCCTTGTGATGCTCGCGCCCGTCACCCATCCCTGGCGCGGCGGCGTCGGCCGCTACAACGAGGTCATCGCAACGCCCGTGATCGGCCCGCTGCTCGCCTACACCATAACCCTGCCGCTGGGCTACTTCCTGAGCGAGCCCGGCGCGCGCAACGTCTTCCTGCCGCAAATGATGCCAGACGGTTTCGTGCAGGACTCCGCGACGCCGCTGCTGCTGCGCCCGCGCGAGTTCATCGCCAATGCCTATGATCTGGTGACGCTGAAGGAAGCGGTCGCCGCGCAGGTTGCGCGCTACGGCGAGATATCGGCGCCGGTCACGATCATCGCCGGCGAACCCGACAAGACGGTAAAGACCGACATTCACGCGCGCCCGTTCGCCGCCACCGTGCAGAATGCGAAGCTGATCGTGCTGCCTGATCTCGGCCACATGGTGCAGAACGCGGTGCCCGATCTCGTGAAGGCGGAGATCGAGACGATGATCGGGAAAATCGTATCGGCGCAGGCGGTCGCCGATTAGAGCGTTTTCGAGCGAAGTGGCTGCCGGTTCGCGTGAAGAAAACGCGTCAAAACAAGAACCTGGAGCTTCGGTTCTGATTCAATGAACCGAAGCTCCGGCGACCGCCTCACACGCGCTTACTGCTTGACCTTCCCGTCCTTGTCGAACTGCGACACGTAGGCCCAGAGATTGTTGATCTCGTTCTCGTTCTTGATGCCGGCGAATGCCATCTTGGTGCCGGGGATCTTGGCCTTGGGGTCCTTGATGTATTCCTTGAACTGGGCCTCGTTCCAGGTGATGCCGGAATTCTTGTTGGCGTCGGAATAATTGTAGTCCGGCGCGGTGCCGGACTTGCGGCCGTCGAGGCCGTTGAGCTCGGGGCCGACCTTGTTCTTGGCGCCTTCGCCGATCGCGTGACAGGCCAGGCATTTGTTGAACGACGACTTGCCGGCCGCGACGTCCTGCGCCATCGCGGCGGGTGCTGTGGCAATCGCGGTGAGGATGGTCAATGCGCCAAAAATCAGTTTTGTCATCGGGTGCTCTTCGTCTCTTCCCTGGGGGCTGGTCAGTTGCTTGCCTGATCGGCAATGGTCGGACCTGCCGGTTTTGGCAGGCCTGCCCGGCTTGGACAAGCCGCCAAACCATGACAGGTTTCACGATTTCCTACTTGTCCCAGAGCGAACTCGCGCAAGATCGTCGATCCGACTTTCGGATGGCCTACCCAAACCACCGCGGACATGGTTGATTTGCCGCGACAATTCGATCCTGCGGCCTCAGCCGGAAGGATACGCCATGAAGGATGTGATATGGCCATCATGATGCCCGCGAGCGACCAGGCCGTGCTCGCGCGTCGCGCCGAGATCGTGGCTGCATTGCGCGCAATCGTGCCGGGCGAAGGCGTGATCGATACGCCTGCCGAGATGCGGGCCTATGAATCCGACGGACTGACGGCCTATCGGCAGCCGCCGATGGTCGTGGTGCTGCCCGACACGACCGAGCAGGTTTCGCTCGTCCTGAAATATTGTGCAGGGCAGGGCATCAAAGTGGTGCCGCGCGGCTCCGGCACCTCGTTGTCCGGCGGCGCGCTGCCGCTGGAAGACGGCGTGCTCCTGGGACTCGGCAAGTTCAAGCGCATCCGCGAGATCGATTTCGACAACCGCGCCGTCGTCACCGAACCCGGCGTCACCAACCTCGCGATCAGCCAGGCCGTCGCCCATGCCGGATTCTACTACGCGCCGGATCCGTCCTCGCAGATCGCCTGCTCGATCGGCGGCAATGTCGCGGAGAATTCCGGCGGCGTGCACTGCCTGAAATACGGCATGACCACCAACAACGTGCTCGGCTGCGAGATCGTGCTGATGAGCGGCGAGATCCTGCGCATCGGCGGAAAATCGGCGGAGAACTCAGGCTACGACCTGATGGGCGTCATCACCGGCTCGGAAGGCCTGCTCGGCGTCATCACCGAGATCACGGTGCGCATCCTGCAAAAGCCGGAGACGGCGCGCGCGCTGATGGTCGGATTCGCGCAAGTCGAGGCGGCCGGCGAATGCGTGGCGCGCATCATCGGCGCCGGCATCATTCCCGGCGGCATGGAGATGATGGACAAGCCCGCGATCCACGCCGCGGAGGCCTTCGTCCATGCCGGCTATCCGCTCGATGTCGAGGCGCTCCTCATCATCGAGCTCGACGGTCCCAAGATCGAGGTCGACGAGCTGATCACGCGGGTCGAGGCGATTGCGAACGCTTGCGGCTCGACCACCTGCCAGATCTCGACCTCGGAGGCCGAGCGCAATTTGTTCTGGGCGGGGCGCAAGGCTGCGTTCCCCGCCGTCGGCCGCATCTCGCCGGACTATCTCTGCATGGACGGCACCATCCCGCGCGGTGCGCTGCCGAAGGCGCTGGCGCGCATCCGCGAGCTCTCGGAAAAATACCAGCTCGGTTGCGCCAACGTGTTCCATGCCGGCGACGGCAATCTGCATCCGTTGATCCTCTACGACGCCAACAAGCCCGGCGAGATCGAGCGCGCCGAAGCCTTCGGCGCCGACATCCTGCGCGCCTGCGTCGAGTTCGGCGGCGTGCTCACCGGCGAGCACGGCGTCGGCATCGAGAAGCGCGATCTGATGCCGGAGATGTTCAGCGAGATCGACCTCAGCCAGCAGCAGCGCCTGAAATGCGCCTTCGACGCGCAGGGCCTGCTCAATCCCGGAAAGGTGTTTCCGACCCTGCACCGCTGCGCCGAGCTCGGCCGCATGCACGTCCATGCTGGGAAGCTGGCGTTTCCCGACATCCCGCGATTTTAACGTCGCCTCGCTGCAACGCGCCAGATTTGATTTTCGCTGCAAATTTCGCTACCGCCTCAGTCGTGGATACGCTCAAGGTACGAGACGCCAAAGACGTCGAAGAGGTGGTGCGCGCGGCGATTGCCAATGAGCAGCCGCTCGAGATCATCGGCCATGGCTCCAAGCGTAGCATCGGCCATGCGATGGCGACCAATGCCGTGCTCGACGTCTCCGCGCTGAATGCCATCACCGCCTACGAGCCCAACGAACTCATTGTCACGCTCCAGGCCGGCGCGCCGTTGGCCGACGTGCTGTCGCTGATCGATGCCAAAAACCAGCAATTCGCCTTCGAGCCGATGAACACCGCGCCGCTGCTCGGCACGCCGGTATCAGGCACCATCGGCGGCATGATCGCGGCTGGACTGGCCGGTCCGCGCCGGATCAAGTCGGGTGGGGCGCGCGACCATCTGCTCGGGGCGCATGCCGTCTCCGGTTTTGGCGACAGCTTCAAGACCGGCGGCAAGGTGGTGAAGAACGTCACCGGCTATGACCTCTGCAAGCTTCTCGCCGGTTCCTGGGGCACGCTGTCGGTCATGACCGAGGTCACGCTGAAGGTGATGCCGAAGCCCGAGGCCGAGCGGACGCTGTTGCTGCGCGGGCTCGACGATGCCGCCGCCAACCAGGCGATGACGGCGGCGCTCGGCTCGCCCTTCGACGTCTCCGGGGCCGCGCACCTGCCGACATCGGCGTTCCGGACCAGGATCGAAGGCCTCGGCGATATCGCAGGCCAAAGCGAGGCGCTGACCATGCTGCGGCTCGAGGGCATTACCGCCTCGGCCGCCCACCGTGCCGGCTCGCTGCGCGAATTGCTGGCGCCGTTCGGAACCGCAACTCTCGTCGAGGACACGGTGTCAGCGGCGCTGTGGACCACGATCCGCGACGTCCTGCCGTTCGCGGCTGACGGCGCGCTGGGGGCCTGGCCGGTCTGGCGGATCGTCTGTCCGCCGGCGTCGGGCGCGGCGCTCGGGACGCTGCTGGCGCGCGAGACCGGCGGCGAATTGATCTACGATTGGGGTGGTGGACTGATCTGGGCGGCGTTGCCCCCGAAGCCGGACGCGCATGGCCCGGCCGTGCGCGAACGTGCAAATGCGGCCGGCGGGCACGCTACGCTGATCCGGGCGGCCGAGGACATCAGGCGCACGATCGATGTATTCCACCCGCAAGCCCCTGGTCTTGCCGCCTTGAGCGAGCGGGTCCGCGCCAGCTTCGATCCGAAGACCATCCTCAACCGGGGCCGGCTGACGCGGGGCGCTTGCTGAATGAAGACCGAATTCTCACTCGCGCAGCTCGCCGATCCCGACATCGCGGAAGCCGACAAGATCCTGCGCGCCTGCGTCCATTGCGGCTTCTGCACCGCAACCTGTCCGACCTATGTGCTGCTTGGCGACGAGCTCGATAGCCCGCGCGGCCGCATCTATCTGATCAAGGAGATGCTGGAGAAGGATCAGACGCCGACCGCCGAAGTGGTCAAACATGTCGACCGCTGCCTGTCGTGCCTGGCCTGCATGACGACCTGCCCCTCGGGGGTGAATTACATGCATCTGGTCGATCAGGCCCGGGTCAGGATCGAGCAGCGTTACGAGCGGCCGCTGGTCGAGCGGCTGCTGCGCCGGGTGCTGGCCTTCGTCCTGCCGGACCCGCAGCGCTTCCGCGCCAGCATGGTGCTGGCACGGCTGGCCCGCCCGCTGGCGGCGTTGCTGCCGACGCCCCGGCCATCGGCGACGCCCGGCATGATCCTGCGCCTCAAGGCGATGCTGGCGCTGGCGCCGAGCCGGCTGCCGCCGCGGGGGCCCGCCGCCGGGAGTGTGTTCGCGGCTCTCGGCAAGAAGCGCGGCCGGGTCGCGCTGCTCCAGGGCTGCGCTCAGCAGGTTCTTGCGCCGCGCATCAACCAGGCCGCCATCAGTCTCCTCACGCGCCACGGCATCGAGGTCGTCCTTGTCAGGGACGAGCAGTGCTGCGGCGCGCTGACCCATCACCTCGGCAACGACCAGGACGCATTGGCGCGGGCTCGCGCCAATGTCGCGGCGTGGTGCGCGGAAGCGGCCGGCGAGGGGCTCGACGCGATCCTGGTGACGGCGTCAGGCTGCGGCACCGTGATCAAGGACTACGGCTATCTTTTGCGCGAGGACGCTGCGTTTGCCGCCGATGCGGCGAAGGTCTCTGCGCTCGCCAAGGACATCACTGAATACGTCGCCGGCCTTGGACTCGCGGCCACCGCGCGCCAGGACAACATCGTCGTCGCCTATCACTCTGCGTGTTCGTTGCAGCACGGGCAGAAAATCACGGGCCTTCCGAAAGAATTGCTTTCCAATAATGGATTCGTGGTGAAAGATGTGCCGGAGAGCCATTTGTGTTGCGGTTCGGCGGGGACTTACAACATTCTCCAGCCCGAGCTTGCGGGCCGGTTGCGCGATCGCAAGGTCGCCAACATCGCGAGCGTCAAGCCGGACATGATTGCCGCAGGCAATATCGGCTGCATGGTGCAGATTGCCAGTGGCACGTCAGTTCCGGTCGTACACACGATTGAGCTTCTCGATTGGGCTACGGGCGGGTCGCGGCCGGCGTTGAACGCGCAAGACTGAGCTTTCGAAGACTGAGCTTTCGAGGGCTGAGCTTTCGTCCGGAGGTGGCGGCTGACGACACCCGATCGACCATTGTTCGGCGGCAACAGGAGGACCACGATGGCGAAAGCGAAGAAGAAAAAAAGCAAGAAGGCTAAAAAGGCCAAGAAGGCGGTAGCGGCGAAGAAGACCGCAAAGAAGGCAGCCAAGAAGTCCGCGAAGAAGTCTGCCAAGAAGGCTACAAAGAAATCTGCGAAGAAGGCCGCGCCGAAGAAGGCGGCCAAGAAGGCCGCTAAGCAGGCTGCGCCCAAAAAGGCCGCCAAGAAGACTGCGAAGAAAGCGGCGCCGAAGAAGGCGAAGGCAGCTCCCGCGCCGAAGCCGTCAACGCCGGCAGCTCCGGCTCCTGAGCCCGCCGCCGAGACAAGCTGGGCGATGCCTTCGTCTTCTGCGGACTCGACGCCGGCCGAGGGACAGGGTTAGGCCCAAGGTCGGGCCAAGGGCTGGACCCCCATCCGACGACCACGATCGACAACAGGAAGGCCGCAGCGGTGATGCTGCGGCCTTTTTGCATCGCGCGACGGCGCGCGGAGGATGGTCTTGTCCGGAGGCAGCCTGATTCGTGGCGCGGGCAGCACGGTACCGCAGGACCCGTACTAACCCGGGCCTCCCAGTGCACTTTGGAATGCAAATAATGTGTTCGAGAAGACACACAGGCTGACAACCTTCCGTGGAATCGTCAGAACGCCCAAAAAGTCGGCAGATGCCCGTGTTTTTTGCTTCACGGTTTGCCTCACCCCATCCAGATTGCCGCAGTTACGAAATTTGCAATCAGGTCGTGCGTTCCGGGGGGCTTCCGGGATCCGGCTGGGGTCTTAGAACTGGTGATGGGGATCGAAATGAAAAAAGTGGCTTTGTTGGCAACGGCGCTGGCAATGGTGACGGGCTCGGCTTTCGCGGCAGACATGGCGGTGAAGGCTAAGAAAGCCCCGCCGGTGGTTGCGTTTGATCCCTGGGATATCGCCTTCGGCGGCGCCATCATGAACGATTACATCTTCCGCGGTATCACCCAGTCGAACCACAAGGCGTCAGTCGCAGCCTATTTTGAGCCGCGCTACAACGTCACCAAGGACCTGCAGCTGTACGCCGGTGTGGCCGGAGAGAGCATCTCCTTTCCCAATCGTGCGGCCGCTGAGATTGACATTTACGGCGGTATTCGTCCGACCTTCGGTGCCTTCGCTTTCGACGTTGGTGTTTGGGGTTATCTGTATCCGGGCGGCACCTGCTACTATGGCGGCGGCGCTGTCACCGACACCGCAGGAAACGCGCTGAACGCTGAGTGTATCGCCAATACACTGACCAACTTCAACGTCGCGAAGAGGGATGCGAGCTTCTACGAGGTCTATGGCAAGGTGACCTACACCGTGAACGACAGCTTCTCGTTCGGCCTCAACGAATTCTATTCGCCGAATTTCCTCAATACCGGCGCTTGGGGCAACTACCTGTCGATCACCGGCAAGTGGATCGCGCCGAGCACGACATTTGGTTCGAGCGGCGTCGGAATGTACGTTTCGGGTGAGTTCGGCCGCCAGTGGTTCGGAACTTCGGATTCCTTCTATGGCGTGGCTCAGCTTGCTGGCTTCCCGAACTACACGGCAGGCATTCCCGAGCCCAGCTATAACACCTGGAACATCGGCATCGGATTCACCTATAAAGTGATGACGCTGGATCTGCGTTACTCCGACACCGACCTGAGCAAGGGTGATTGCAACGCTTTCACCAGCGCGTTCAATGCCACCGGCACCACTAGCGTTACCCCGATCAATCCGGGCGGTGCTAGCTCCAATTGGTGCGGCGCGGCCGGCATTGCCAAGCTGTCCTTCGACCTGACCGCGATGAGCAACCTGAAGTAAGCTTCTTCCCGAAGCGACTTGATGAGGGCGGCAGGGCAACCTGCCGCCCTTATGCTTTGGGACTTTGGCGCACAGGCCGGGGGCCCGCATGGTTCGAGACGCCCGCCTCCGGCGGGCTCCTGCTCCTCACCAGGAGGGCTCACAGATTTCACCGCGAGGACAGACCTCATCCTGAGGGCCCGTCAAAGGCGGGCGTCTCGAAGGAGGGCCGCAACGAAGGGCCATTAGCCTCAGGGCTTGGTCGAGCGTTCTCAGCGTGCCGCGCTCGGCTCCTTCTCGACCGGCACACCACCGTCGCCGAGGACGTGGATCGAGCCGTGCTTCACCATCGTCACCTTGCGGGTATGGAAGGCTTCCAGCGTCGAGCGGTGGCCGATCGAGACGAGGGTGGCCTGTGGCAGCTTCTCCGCCAGCAGCCGGTACAGGCGGGCCTCGGACGGCTCGTCCAGCGAGGCCGTGGCCTCGTCCAGGAACAGATAGTCCGGCGCATGCAGCAGCGCGCGGGCGAGCCCCAGGCGCTGCTGCTCGCCGAGCGACAGCATCCGGTTCCAATGACCGTCCTCCTCGAGCCGCTCGGCGAGGTCGGGCAGCCCGACCGCGATCAGCGCATCCCTGACACGTGAGGTTTCGAACGCGCCCGGCGCGGCCGGATAGACCACCGCGTCGCGCAGCACGCCCACCGGGAAATAGGGGCGCTGGGGCAGCATCATCAGCTTCGCTTTTTCCGGGACGAAGATGCTGCCGGTGCCGAACGGCCAGATGCCGGCGATGGCCCGGAACAGCGTCGACTTCCCGGAGCCCGACGGTCCGGTCACCAGCACGCGCTCGGGCGTCTGGACGGAGAAGGCGTCGGCTGCGACCAGCGGCGTGCCGCTCGGCAGGTTCACGCAGAGCTGTTCGAGGGCGATATTGCGATTGCCGCCGGCGGCCTTGAGGGCAATCGCAGGCTCGTGCGGCGGCAGGTGCGCGGCCGCATCAACCGACATCTCGAAGCCGTCGAGGCGCGCGACGATCGAGCGCCATTCCGCCAGCGATCGGTACGCCGTGACGAAGAACGACAATGCGCCCTGTACGCTCGAGAAGGCCGAGGCGGTCTGCATCATGTCGCCAAGCTGGATCTTCTTGGCGAAGAAGGCCGGCGCCACCAGCACGTAGGGAAAGATCACGGCGGCCTGCTGATAGCTCGCGGTGAACGCGGTGAGGCGCTTGGTACGGCTCATGATGGCGTACCAATTGCCGATCACGAAGCCGAAGCGCTCCAGCAGCCGGCCGCGCTCGGCGCCTTCGCCCTTGAGCAGCGCGATCTGCTCGGAATTCTCGCGGACGCGGACGAGGTTGAAGCGGAAGTCGGCCTCGAAGCGCTGCTGCTCGAAATTGAGGTTGACCAGCGGGGCGCCGATCCAGTGCGTCAGCGCTGTACCGAAGATCGCGTAGACCAGCGCGCCCCAGCACAGATAGCCGGGGATCATGAGATCGGCGCCGAACAGGTGCAGCGGCGCGGCGTTGGAGAGGCCCCAGAGGATGATTACGAAGGAGAACAGCGTCACGATCGACGAGAGCAGGCCGAGCCCGATAGTCAGGGTCTGCTCGACGAAATTCTTGACGTCCTCGGTGATGCGCTGGTCCGGGTTGTCCGCCGCATCGCCCTTGAGCTGCATGCGGTAATGGGTGGCGCCTTGCAGCCATTCGCCGAGGTAGTGCCGGGTCAGCCATTGCCGCCAGCGGATCTGGAGCCACTGGTTCAGGTACAGCTTATAGACCGCCAGCGCGATGAAGGCGGAGGCGAGGCCGATGAAGATCCAGATCTCCCTGACGAAACTATCCCAATCACTTGCCTGCAGCGAGCTGTAGAACCGGTTCTGCCATTGATTGACCAGGACGTCGATCGCGACCAGTGCCAGCTCCATCGCGATGACAGCGGCGAGCAGGCCGCGGCCAGCCCATTTGTCCTCGGACCGGAAATACGGGGCGGCGATTCGCCAGACGATCGCGAGCGTGGCGCTGATGTTCTTCACAGAGCTCTGTCTCCTGAGGGGATGTGCACAACTGCCAAGGGCCAAAGACCTGGGACGACGGCGGAAATCGGCGCGCTTAGACTAAAGTCGCAAGTGCTGCAATTTGCGTTGGCTTGTCGCAGCTTGCAACCCTAGCATGGGGCGCATCGGCGCGGGGTGGGGGCCTCCGGGATTTCGCGAGCTTGTGAGCGGACGGGAACCGCTGCATTCGCGAGGAATTCGCGTCCAGCTCGGGGGTTATCGCTTCAGCGTCAAGCAGGATCGGCTGTCCACGCGGGCCGCCTGCAGCACACATGCGTGGGGGAGGAAGATCATGTGGAATCAAGTTTATGACCCGTTGCACAGCCCTGTGCTGTCGACGATCGCGGCGGCGGTCCCTGTCGTCACATTGCTGGTCCTGATCGCGAGCGGCCGCGTCCGGGCTCATATCGCGGCGGTCATCGCCGTGATCGTGGCCAATTTGATCACGATCTTCGTCTTTACCATGCCGGCGAACATGTCGATCCGCGCCTCGGTGCTGGGCATCGTCACCGGGTTCTTCCCGATCGGCTGGATTGTTCTCAACGTCATCTTTCTCTACCAGGTGACGGTGAGCACCGGACGCTTCGAATTGCTCAAGCGCGCGGTCGGCGGCGTCACTGAGGACCGGCGGCTGCAATTGCTGCTGATCGCGTTCTCGTTCGGTGCGTTCTTCGAGGGCGCCTCGGGCTTCGGCACGCCGGTCGCGATCACGGGCGCCGTCCTGATCGGCCTCGGCTTCTCGCCGCTTGCAGCAAGCGGCCTGTCGCTGATCGCCAACACCGCGCCGGTCGCCTATGGGGCGCTGGGCACGCCGATCCAGGGCCTTGCCTCGGTCACCGGGCTTGATCCCTACATCCTCGGCGCGATGGTCGGCCGGCAATTGCCGTTCTTCTCGCTGATCGTGCCGTTCTGGGTGGTGTGGGCGTTCGCGGGCTGGAAGGGCATGAAGGACGTCTGGCCGGCAATCCTGGTCACCGGCGTGTCGTTCGCGGTCCCGCAATTCTTAATCTCGAACTTCATCAATCCCTGGATCGTCGACATCGGGGCCTCGCTGATCTCGATGGGCGCGCTGATCCTGTTCCTGAAGGTCTGGCAGCCCAGGCAGCTCTGGCTGTCCCCGGCGCTGCGCGGGCGCGATGAATCGGCCGCCACCATGGCCGCGGCAAAACCGATGGACAAGACGCCGCTGACGCAGAGCGAGCTGTTCAGCGCGCTGCTGCCGTGGATCATCGTTTGTATCGTGATGCTGATCTGGGGCAATGGTGGATTCAAGACCTGGGCGAACTCGATCTTCACCTGGAGCTATCCCGTTCCCGAGCTGCATCAGATGATCAACAAGATGCCGCCGGTCGCGCCAGGGCCGACGAAAGAGAGCGCCGTGTTCGGCTTCACCTATCTCTCGTTCACCGGCACAGGCATGCTGATTGCCGCGATCATCTCCGGCTTCCTGATGGGCGTCGGGCCCGGCAAGCTCGTGATCCAGTACGGCCGCACCATGCGGCTGTGCGCAATCTCGCTGATCACGATCTCGGCGATGCTCGCGATCGGCACGCTGACGCGGCTCTCTGGCGTCGACGCGACGCTCGGCCTCGCCTTCGCCGCAACCGGCGTGCTCTATCCCTTCTTCGGCACGCTGCTCGGCTGGTTGGGCGTGGCGCTGACGGGATCGGACACCGCCTCCAACGTGCTGTTCGGAAATCTTCAGAAGATCACCTCCGAGCAACTCGGCCTGTCGCCGATCCTGATGGGTGCGGCCAACTCGTCCGGCGGCGTGATGGGCAAGATGATCGACGCGCAGTCCATCGTGGTCGCCTCGACCGCGACCAACTGGTACGGCCATGAGGGCACGATCCTGCGCTTCGTGTTCTGGCACTCGATCGTGCTGGCCTGCCTCGTCGGTGTGCTCGTGACGCTGCAGGCCTATGTCTATCCGTTCACGGCGATGGTGCTGAAGTAGCAGGCCACGCCCGGCTTCAACCCAAATCCCCGCGAGGTTGGTCCTCGCGGGGATTTTTGCGTGGCGCATGGGCGAACCTTCTCAACGGCGCCACCGTCTTATAGAAGGTGCCGCAAGTCAGGTCGGTCGAGAGGTCTCATGGTTTCGTTCAGGCAGATGATGTGTGCGGCGGTTGCAATGCTCGCGATGTCCACGCTCGCGCGTGCGGAGGACGGTTTTCCGTTCGGCACCGAGATGACGCTGGAGGCGCTGCCGCAGCCGGGCTCGAAACGGATCCCGAACATCGAGATCGGCGACAATGGCGAGGTGGTGCTGGAGCTCTGGTGCAAGGGCGGCAAGGGCCAGTTCTCGGTCGCCGGCAACACCGTGATCTTCGTCCCCGGCCAGATCCAGGACCGCTCCTGTCCGCCGGCAAGGGCCCAGGCCGACGACGATCTCGTTGCAGCGCTGGGCAGCGTCGAGACCTGGAAGCGCCAGGGCGACGTGCTGACGCTCGTCGGCCCCAAGCCGCTGCGCTTCCGCGTCAACGGGAATTAGGTCTCGCTCTCGTGTCCCGGACGTGCTGCAGCGTGCAACGCTGCTGCGCAGAGCCGGGACCCCGGTATCTGTCGTCGATTTCGTGCGCGGCTTCTGGGCCCCGGCTCAGCAGCGCATCAATGACGTGCTGCGCTGCGTCCGGGGCACGAGGGTCTACTTCCACACCGACTTGTCGGCGTCCCAGCGCTGGCCTTTCAGCTCCTTGGCGAGCGCCTCGACCGAACCGTTGTCGTCGGGCTGATCGCCTTCCTCGTCGGCGGTCGCTTCGTCCGAGAGATTGAGCTTGGCACCGCTGCTCTCGTCGGTGGTCGTGGTCACGGGATTCCCGACCCAGAGCATGAGCTTGTCGGTCGTGCCGGGCTTGTCGGGCGAGACGAGGCCCGCGACCTCGATCGTGTCGGTGAGCTCGAGCGCGGGAAAGTCCTGGTTCGGCCGCTTGAACACCAGCTTGAGCTTGCCGGTCGCCGGGTTGAAGCTTTGCGAGACCGGCTTTGCCGCCAGCGTCCTGCTCAGCACGCCAGCCACCGCGGCCGCGAGCTTGTCGCGGTTGATCTTGTCGCCGTCGCGCCAGTCGGCGGCGGGAATGCGGATGGTGCGGTCCATCTCCGTCATGCCCGCGGTCCAGCCCGCGGCGGTGACGCCGGGCATCGCCTTGAATTTTGCCAGCAGCGCGCCGGCGCGCTCCGGATCGACCGACATGTTGATGGTCTGCTCGCCCGCGCGCAGCGCGTCGCAGCCGACGGTGAGGCTCGCCAGCGTCACCTCGACGTCCTGGCCCTTCAGGCTCTTCAGGAACTCGGTCGCGGCATCCAGCTTGACCTTGACCGCGATCGCTTCCGGCGAGACGTCGGTGAAATCCTTCGGCTGCGGCGTGATGCCGTCGTCGGAGGTCTGGTTGTCGAGGAATTCCTTCTCGCTGAGATCGGAATTGTCGGGCGAGGTGACCTCGGTCACGGCCTGGCCAATGCTGATCTGGCCGCGGAATTCGAACGTGTCTCCGGCCTGTTTGCGCAGCAGCTTGACGGTGACCGGCGCCTTCGCGCCGAGGCTCTGCGTCGTACCCGTCAGGTTCTGGCCCGCGACCTGGAGATTGACGACGAAGCGGTCCTTGCGGTCGGAATTCTTCGCGACGGGATAACAGACGTCGAGCACGGCTGCGGTGACGGTCTTGCCCTGGCGTGTCTCCTTCAGGATCACGTCGGCATTACCGTCCATCAACCCGTCGATCGAGGTGAAATAGCGCGTCTCGACGCCGCCGGGCGCCGTGGCCTTCGGCGCCAGCTTCATCTGGGCGGATGCGACCTCAGGCGAAACTGCAAGCAGAGCCGCCAGAACGGCCGTGGAGCAAAACACAAGCGCGCGCATCTAGGAAATCCCTGAGGCAATGGGGCATGATCCGGAAAAGTGTGAAGCGGTTTTCCGTTGAGATCAGGCCCAAACAATTCGAATCGGGCGTCACCGTAGTGGGTTTTGGCCGCCGGTTGAATTGGAAAGCACGGGGCATGATCGCCAAAAAAGAAGGCCGCCCGGAGGCGGCCTTCGCAACACTGTGGGCTAGGGATCGGCCTTAGAAGCCGCCCATGCCGCCACCGGCCGGCATGCCGGGCGCGGCGTCCTTCTTCGGCGACTCGGCGACCATGGCCTCGGTGGTCACCAGCAGGCCGGCGATCGAGGCGGCGTCCTGGAGCGCGGTGCGCACCACCTTGGCGGGGTCGATGATGCCCTTCTCGACCATGTCGACATACTCCTCGGTCTGGGCGTCGAAGCCGAAGGTCTCGGACTTGTTCTCCAGGATCTTGCCGACGACGATCGAGCCTTCCACGCCCGCGTTCTCGGAGATCTGGCGAATCGGGGCTTCCAGCGCCTTCAGCACGATGTTGATGCCGGCCTGGACGTCGGCATTGGCGTTGGTGAGACGGCCGACCGCCTTCTTGGCGCGGAGCAGCGCGACCCCGCCGCCGGGGACGATGCCTTCCTGCACCGCGGCGCGGGTGGCGTTGAGCGCGTCCTCGACGCGGTCCTTCTTCTCCTTGACCTCGATCTCGGTGGCGCCGCCGACGCGGATCACCGCGACGCCGCCTGCGAGCTTGGCGAGGCGCTCCTGGAGCTTCTCACGGTCGTAATCCGAGGTGGTCTCCTCGATCTGGGCCTTGATCTGGCCGACGCGGGCCTCGATCTCCGGCTTCTTGCCGGCGCCCTTGACGATCGTGGTGTTCTCCTTGTCGATCACCACCTTGCCCGCGCGTCCAAGCATCTTCACCGTGACGTTCTCGAGCTTCATGCCGAGGTCTTCGGAGATCAGCTGGCCGCCGGTGAGGATCGCGAGGTCCTCGAGCATGGCCTTGCGGCGGTCGCCGAAGCCCGGCGCCTTGACGGCGGCGACCTTCAGGCCGCCACGGAGGCGGTTGACGACCAGGGTGGCCAGTGCCTCGCCCTCGACGTCCTCGGCGATGATGACGAGCGGCTTGCCCGACTGCACCACGGCTTCAAGCACCGGGAGCATGGCCTGCAGGCCGGACAGCTTCTTCTCGTGCAAGAGGATGTAGGCGTCCTCGAGCTCGGCGGTCATCTTCTCGGGGTTGGTGACGAAGTAGGGGCTGAGATAGCCGCGGTCGAACTTCATGCCCTCGACGATGTCCACCTCGGTGTCGAGCGACTTGTTCTCCTCGACGGTGATGACGCCCTCGTTGCCGACCTTCTGCATCGCCTGCGCGATCATCTTTCCGATGGCGGCATCGCCGTTGGCCGAGATGGTGCCGACCTGGGCGACCTCGGAGGAGGCGGCGACCGGCTTGGCGCGCTTCTCGATGTCCTTGACGACGGCCGCGACCGCGATGTCGATGCCGCGCTTGAGGTCCATCGGGTTCATGCCGGCGGCAACCGACTTGGCGCCTTCGCGTACGATGGACTGGGCCAGCACGGTCGCGGTGGTGGTGCCGTCGCCTGCGAGATCGTTGGTCTTGGAGGCGACCTCACGCACCATCTGGGCGCCCATGTTCTCGAACTTGTCCTCGAGCTCGATCTCCTTGGCGACGGTGACGCCGTCCTTGGTGATGCGGGGCGCGCCGAACGACTTCTCGATGAGCACGTTGCGGCCCTTGGGGCCGAGCGTCACCTTGACGGCGTTGGCGAGAATATCGACGCCGCGCAGCATGCGATCGCGCGCGTCTCCGGAAAATTTGACGTCTTTGGCAGCCATGGTCTGCAATTCCTCTTCTTTTTTCGTGATGTGTCTTGCTTATTGGGTTGCCTCATTCCGGGGTCCGCGATCGAACCCGGCGGAATGATGCATGCCCGGATCGAATGACCCGGGCATGCATTCAGCGGCCGTTCAGGCGTCTGGCCTTAGGCCATCACACCCATGATGTCCGACTCCTTCATGATCAGGAGCTCATCGTTGTCGATCTTGACCTCGGTGCCCGACCACTTGCCAAACAGCACACGGTCGCCGACCTTGAGGTCGATCGGGATCAGCTTGCCGGCCTCGTCGCGGCCACCGGGGCCGACGGCGACCACTTCGCCCTGGGACGGCTTTTCCTTGGCTGTGTCCGGAATGATGATGCCGCCCTTGGTCTTTGACTCGGCGTCGATACGTTTGACCACGACACGGTCATGCAGCGGACGAAATTTGGATTTAGTCATGACGTTTCCCTTTGGAGGCTCGCTTCGGAAGGAGAGGAAGTGGGCGGGCGGCGCTTCCGTCCACCCTTCCCGAGGATCGATCGGCGCGCGTTAGCAATCCATCTTTCAGAGTGCTAATGGTGCGTCCGGGAATATGGCTTGGCCGCGATCCTGTCAAGCAAAGGTGGTTAAGCGATTGGTGAGACGGATATAGGATGGTGACATTGGAAACTTGTTCGGGGCGCCGGCGTATTAAAGGACGTCATTGCTCCGGCAGCGGTTTTGCGCTTGGCTGCGGAAGGGGTGCGGCCATGGTTTTGTCCGGGGGAATGCCATGATCAGTTCAGCTCACGCGCGCACGGTCGCCAATCTGGCGGCGGCTTCTTGCCTGGCGCTGCTGCTTGGCGCCTGCGGGGGCGGCATGAGCCTGCCGTCCTTTTCTTCGTCCTCACCGCCCCCCGAGGCCGAGCCCGGCACCGGTCCGGAAATGCCCGCGTCGATCCGCGCCGACGAGATCGTCGGGCGCTGGGGCCTCGCCTCGTTCCAGAACCCGGCCGACCGCGCCCGTACCGAGGCTGCCGCCCGGGCCCAATGCAAAAATCCTTACGTGATCACCGCCGGCTCCTCCGGCGGCGTGATCATGCATCTGGCGGACCAGGCAACACCGCAGGAGCTGCGGCTGAAGGGTTCGCCCAGCGGCAAGAACTATATCGGGCCGGCGGGTCCGACGCCCGGCGAGCAGGACCGCGAGATCGTCTCCTTCGACGGCCGCGTCCTCATCACCCGCTTCATCGATAAGGACGCCGCCACCCGCTACGGCAACATGGTCTACGTCCGCTGCGCGCCGAGGGCGTAGGCGGCCCGCTCTCCCAAAGACGTCCAAAAACAGAAAACGCCGGCTTGCGCCGGCGTTTTTGTTATTCAGGGTGCCGCGTCCGCTCAGTCGAACAGCGCGTCGATGTCGTCCTGCGAGGCGTGGCCGACGTCGCCGGCGAGCTTCGGGCCGTTGAGAAGCTTGTCGTCATCGCTGCGGGTGTCGACCTGCGGCACGACATGAGACTTGATCGCGTCGACGCCGCCCCAGATCTCCATCATGGAATTGATGTGCTGCTCGATGAACTTCATCGTGCTCATGACCTTGCTGATGCGCTGGCCGGTCAGGTCCTGGAAGTTGCAGGCTTCGAAGATCGAGATGACGCGTTCCTGGATATCGTCGGCGAGCCGCTTCTGCTGATCGGCCGATTGCACCTTGGCCATCGCGCTAGCCGCCTGGTCGATCGACTCGGCAGCTTCGAGGATCTGCTGGGTCGCCTGTTCGGTGCCGCCGACGACCGCGCCGAGCTCGCCATTGACCTTGGCCATTTCGCCGCCGTCGAAGCTCTTGCCGTGCAGTGTCGCGATCTCGCGCTTGGTACGGTCGATGGCGTCGTGGATGAGGTCGAGCTCGACCTTCAGCTTCTCGCACTGCTCGATCTGCGCCCGGTAAGTGTCGAGCATGGTACGGGCTTCGGAGAGCTCGTGGGCGGTGGAGGCGTCGATCGCGGCCATGGCGGCGCTGCCGGACAAGGGCGCGGTGCCCTTCGCCATCTGTGCACGGATCGCACGCAACTCGGCCATGATCTCGCTATGCATCGGCGCAGCCTCCTCAATCATTTCGGGGCTGGGCATCTCGCCGACAATAGCCTCCTCGACACGAAAACGTTTGCGGTGAATAGCCATCAAGAACTCCCCCCACCTCACTCACGCGTCTTTGTAGACAGAAGCGATTTAACACGAAGTTCACAGCCGGAACTGTCGTGGCGGTTGTGCGCGACGGCCTGCAAACGAGCGATTAACCATGCGTGCACGGCGTTCATCGAAAATAAACGCTGATCGCCAAATTGCGCCGCCGCCGACGACGTGGTGAATCGAAATGGCGTTTCCGTTTACCAAACAAAACGGCTTTTGCTCTTTATTGACCACGTCGCGGGTGCGGATCAGCCATCACCTCGCCACGACGCATGTGATCTAGACGAAACAGTACAGAGTACGTCGATGTTCAAGAAAATGTCTGTCGCGCTGCTTGGTAGCGCTTGCACCTTCATTGCCGGCGCCAACGGCGCCAGCGCCTTCGACAATAGCGTGCCGAACGATCCGCCCGCGGTGCTCTATCAGCCGCAAGTGCCGCCTGCGCCGGTTCGCGTCGCCTCCAATTCGAACATGGGCGGCGGCTTCATCGAGTTCATGTTCGGCGACGGGCCAGGTCGCGGTCCGGCCTACGCTCCGCAGCAGCCGGTGTATCAGCAGCAGCCTGGTTACTACGACCAGCGTCGCCTGCCGCCGATGGGCGAGCCGCAGATGCAGGGCGCAGGTCTCCAGCAGGAGGCGGTCGATCCGCGGCAGCGCCAGTTCGACCCGAGATTCGAGAAACAACTCGTTGACTATAGCGGCAATGAAAGCGCCGGCACGATCGTGGTCGATACGCCGAACAAGTTCCTCTATCTCGTCGAGGGCAACGGTCGGGCAATGCGCTACGGCATCGGCGTCGGCCGTCCCGGCTTCACCTGGTCCGGCGTGAAGTCGATCACGGCCAAGCGCGAATGGCCGGCCTGGACGCCGCCGGCGGAAATGATCGCGCGCCGCCCCGACCTGCCCCGGCACATGGAAGGCGGCCCGGAAAATCCGCTCGGCGCGCGCGCGATGTATCTCGGTTCGACGCTCTACCGTATCCATGGCTCGAACGAGCCCTGGACCATCGGCACCAACGTCTCCTCGGGCTGCATCCGCATGCGCAACGAAGACGTCATCGACCTCTATGGCCGCGTCAACGTCGGCACCAAGGTCGTCGTGATGTAGGCGCATAGTGCTCGGAACCAAAAACGGCCGCCTCATCGGCGGCCGTTCTCGTTTGGAGCAAGAAGGATAAGAAGCGTCAGGCGTAATCGCTGCCGCCATCGTCTCCGCCGCCGAAATCGCTGTCGTCGGCGAGGTCGACATTGTCGTCATTGTCGTTCTGATCGTTGTAATTCTGGTCGTCGTTCGAAGCGTGGTCGGCGAAGCCCTGCCGGGATGCATCGCCACGATCGCGGTTCGAGCCGATGTCGTCGAGGCCGGCATCGCGTGCGAGCGAGCCGCCGGACTGATCGTTGCCGCTCCAGGGACTTCCACCAGCGCTGCGGTCGCCCAGGGCATTGGTGTCGCCGAAGGCCTGCTGATGCGATCCGCCCATCATGCCGCGGATGCTGGAGAGCAGCAGCGACCCGCCGACGACGCCGGCCGCGGCTGCCGCCGCCGTGCCGAGGAACGAACCGCCGCCACCGCCGACCGGCGGCGCGCCATAGCCTTGCCCCGGTCCTTGGCCGTAAGCCTGCCCATAGGGCGGCTGGCCGTAACCTGGCTGGGTCTGCTGCATCGCCTGACCGCTGTTCCACACCGGCCGCGAGTCACGCGGCGGCACGTTCGGAACCGAGCCGCGCGACGGACCCCCGCCGAATAGCGTGTCGCGCATGGTGTCCAGGAAACCGCCGGACTGCGCCTGCTCGGGCGCCTGCGCCGCCTCCAGCTCCTGGATGCGGTTGCGAGCGCGCTTCAGCGCCTCGTCCTGCAACAGCACGGTCTGCACCAGCGCATAGATCGCGCCGGGGGCCTTGCGCAGGCCGTCGGAGATCGCGGCGATCGCGTCGGGATCGCGCGGTGCATTTTCCAATTTCGAAAGCCGGTCGAAAAGCTCGTCGACGAGTTGGCGTTCCTGCGGCGTCATGGTCAGTCTCCCTCGCGCAAACAAGCGCGAGGCAGATGTAGGGTTCCATTGTGGCCCCAACAGTGCCGGCTGGATTAAATTTCGGTATGCGACAAGCTGCCTCGCGGGCGGCTTTCTCGCAAGCTTTCGTCGGTTTCACCCCAGCGTGACGCCGCTGTCCGTCAGCAGGCGCGCAAAGGCATCGCCGGCGAGATAGGCGTACTCGCGTTCGCGGACATCCGTCATGGGGTCGAGCCCGGTGAGGATGTCGTCGACGAAGCCGGGATGGCACATGATCAGGCCGCCATCCGGCAGGCCTTCGAGGAATTGCCGCATCAGCGCACCGAAATCGGCGGCTAGCGTGAAATCATAGGCGCCGGCGAAACCGGGATTGAAGCTGAGGCCCGCGTTGCCGGCACGGCGGCGGAATTGCGCGCTGAGGATATCGAGCACCATGGCTTTCGGTGAGGCCAGCCGTTGCATCAGCGGCAGGTCGCGGCCGCCCTGGCGCACCCAGGCTTTTGGCGCGGCTTCGGCGACTGCGTCGACAAATCCGTCGCGCACCTGCGGGTAGAGCTGCACATGTTGATGGCCGTCGACGAAGTCAGGCGCGCGCCCGAACGCTTTCGCGAAGGCTGCCAGCTGCGCCTTGACCTCATTGCGAAAGAACTCGCGGTCGAGCCTTCGCGCAAGACCCGCGCGCAGCAGCTTCGGAAACGGGAGAAACATGTCGCCGTCGAGCGGACGGAAATGCATGGTGAGCGGCCGGAACGGTGCCGACAACGTCACGTGCAATCCGATCGCGCAGCGCGGGCTCGCTTGCGCTGCTGCCTGGAGCGCCTCGATCTCGCTGCGCTCGACCGCAGGTCCCACCATCATCACCGAGGTGGCGTTGAGACGGCCGCGTTCGATCAGGTCGCGGATGGCGCGATTGACGCCCGGGCTGATGCCGTAATCGTCGGCGCAGAGCCAGATCCGCCGCGGCGGCGCGGCCGCGCTCATTCGGCCGCCGTCCTCTTCGAGGCGTCCAGACTTGAAGCGTCCAGGCTTGAAGCGTCCTGGCTTGAAGCGTCCTGGGCCTTGTCGGTCTCGAAATGCTTTTCACTGTGCTCGGCGACGAAGTAGATCGGCCGCGCCTTCAGCTCGGACAGGATCTTGCCGATATATTCGCCGACGATGCCGATCATGATGAGCTGCACGCCCCCGATCGTCATCAGGCCGATCACGAGTGAGGGATAACCGGGCACCTGCTTGCCGGTGGTCAAGACCTCCCAGAGGATCGACAGACCGAACAGGAACGCTCCGCCGGCGAGGATCACGCCGAGCAGGCTGGCGAAGCGCAGCGGCGCCACCGAGAACGAGGTGACGCCTTCGATCGAAAGACCAAGCAGACGCGCGGCGCTGAAGGTTGTCACGCCATGGGTGCGCGGCGCCGGTTCGTAATCAACGCGGATCTGGCGGAAGCCGATCCAGCTCGCGAGGCCCTTGAAGAAGCGGTTGCGCTCGGGCAGCTGCCTCAGTGCTGCGACCGCGCGCGGCGATAGCAGGCGGAAGTCACCGGCGTCTTCTGGTATCTTCTGGCGCGCGCCCCAATTGATCAGCGCATAGAAGCCGCGTCCGGCGAGCCGCCGCAGGAACGGCTCGTTGTCGCGATGCGCCTTGGCGGTATAGACGACGTCGTAGCCGTCCTCGATCCAGTGCCGCACCAGTCGCTCGACCAGCGACGGCGGATGCTGGCCGTCGCCGTCCATGAACAGCACCGCGCCGAGCCGGGCATGGTCGAGGCCGGCCATCAGCGCGGCCTCCTTGCCGAAATTGCGCGAGAGCGACACCACCTGGACGTCGACCGCGTCGGCCGGCAGTGAGCGGGCGATTGACAGCGTCGCGTCCGCGCTGCCGTCGTCGACATAGACGACCTCGCAAGCCAAGCGATAGCGCTGCCGCAAGGTCTTTGCGAGATCGCAGATGCGCTGGTGCAGGGCGGCGAGGCCCGCCGCTTCGTTGTAGACGGGGACGACAATCGACAGTCCCTTCGCGGCGGCGCTTGCCGCGGTGGTCGTCATGCCGGAAACGTCAGGGCCCAGCGTCATCGATCAAGGTTCCAGAGGCGATCAGGTTCTCTTGCAAGGTCATCTCGACAGCATATGGTAGCTGCCGTTTGCTGTCGCTACGCTGAACGGAATTGCTCATCAAACTTTGGGCTCACTGCCGCAGGAACGCCTCGAGCCTGGCGAACAGCGGGTTCTCCCGGTCGAACACGTAGTCCAGCGAAACCACCGAGACGGTCTCGGCGCCATGTCCGCGCAGGAAGCTCGCGAGTGCATAGAGCTGGCCCGGCGGGCAGTGCAGCGTGAGCATGCCTGACGAGGTCGGCCCGCCGAACGGGGCCTCGACGCCGAAGCGCTCGTGGGCCTCGATGAGCATGGCCGCGTCGCACTGGCGGAAGCGGGTGCGGACTTCGCGGTATTTGTTGGCCCGCGCCCGCGCCGCGATGTGATCGAGGATGATTCGCGCGGTCTCCCGCGCCTGCGGCGACCAATCGGCGTCCCTCGAGGCGACCAGATTGGCCTGGCTGCGCAGGATCACACCGTCGTCGAGCACCCGCAATCCATTGGCGGCGAGGGTCGCGCCGGTCGTGGTGATGTCGACGATCAACTCGGCGCTGCCGGCGGCCGGCGCGCCTTCGGTCGCGCCCGTGCTCTCGACGATGCGGTAATCGGTGATGCCCTGGCTCTGGAAGAAGGCGCGGGTGAGGTTGATGAACTTGGTCGCGACCCGCATCCGCATGTGATGCTGCTCGCGGAAGCCGGTGGTGACGTCGTCGAGGTCGGTCATGGTGCGGACGTCGATCCACGCCTGCGGCACCGCGACGACGACGTCGGCATAGCCGAAGCCGAGGCCTTCGATCAGGGCGACGCGCTTGTCGGCGTCCGCGATGGTCTCGCGCACCAGGTCCTCGCCGGTGACGCCGAGATGCGCCGAGCCGCGGGACAGTTGCGAGGCGATCTCGCTCGCCGAGAGATAGGCGACCTCGACATTGTCGAGGCCCGCGAGCGTGCCACGATAGTCGCGGGCGCCACCCGCCTTCGACAGCTTCAGCCCGGCGCGGGCGAAGAAGGCCTCGGTGTTTTCCTGCAGGCGGCCCTTGGAGGGAACGGCCAGAACGAATGGCGCGCTCATGACTTAAGCTCCCACCTTGCGGCCGATCCGGGTCAGCGCATCCACCCAGACCGAGAAACCGACCGCGGGAATCGGCTCGGCCGATCCAAGCTGGGTCATCAGCCCGTCATAGCGGCCGCCGGCAACCAGCGGCTCGGCGCCGTTGCCGCGGTGATGCAGCTCGAATTCGAAGCCGGTGTAGTAGTCGAGCCCGCGTCCGAACGCAGTCGAAAAACGCGTCCCCTTCACATCGATGCCGCGCGCGGCCATGAAGCCGACCCGGCTTTCGAACTGGTCGATCGCGGCACTGAGGTCGAGCTTTGCATCATTGGTCAGCGCGCGCAGCTCGGCGACGGCGTCATCGGGGTTACCCGATATCGACAGGAAACGCTTGAGCACGGCGATGGCCTCGCGCGGCAGCGCGCCGCCCTTCAGCGTCGACTGCTCGAGGAAGCGGTCGGCAATCTCGGCGGTGGTGCGGCCGCCGACATTGGTGGTGCCGGCGATCGACATCAGATCGGTGACGAAAGCGAGTGCCGCCTTGCGATCGGAGCCGGCGAGCGCCGCGAGCACGCCCTCATATTCGCTGCGGGTCGCGGTGGTCGCGGCTGCCAGCCGCTCCAGATCCTGCTCCAGGCTGATCTTGCGGTTGAAATCCTTGACCAGGCGGCGGCGCCAGACTGGATAGAGGTCGAGCGCGTCGAGCAGCGCGTTGAACAGCGCCACGTCCCCGGTGCGGATCTCGACGTCGCGGACGCCGAAGGCTGCGGTCGCCTCCAGCGCCAGCGCCAGCATCTCGGCGTCGGCCGCGGCGCGGTCCTGCCGGCCGAACGATTCGATGCCGGCCTGCAGGAATTCGCTGCTCTGGCCGTTGCGGTAGCGGAACACCGGACCGAGATAACTGAACCCGGCCGGCTGGCCGGCACGGCCAGAGCCGAGGTAATCGCGGGCCACCGGAATGGTCAGGTCCGGGCGCAGGCAGAGCTCCTCGCCGGAGAGGTCCGTGGTCAGGTACAGGCTCTTGCGGATGTCCTCGCCGGAGAGGTCCAGGAACGGTTCGGCCGGCTGCAGGATGGCGGGCTCGGCCCTGACATAGCCGGCCTGCGCGAACGACAGCAGCAGCGTGTCCGCCCAGGCGGCGGAGCCGGCAGCATGTGAGGTGGCAGTCGGGGTCATCTCGGGGTCCATCGTCCCGGTGGAACCGGGCAGGGCAAGCAGGCGAAGCGAATTGCCGCAGGCCTTAGCATGGCCCGAAAGCGGTTTCGACCTCCAAAGGATCAATCGCTTAACGGCGTCGGAGCGAGGCGCGGTCATCACAGGAGGCGAAGCCCGAATCGGGTCTCGCACTGATTCGGGGTAGTATAATACCAAGTTCATGCGGCTGCCCGACCGGGACAGGTAGGGAGGCCTTACCCTCATTCATTTCGGGCCAGGGACGTCTCCGGGCGCTTCCACGAGGAATGCGTCGCCTGGGGCGGAAAGCTCCGGCCGCCTTCGGACTCACCCCATCCGCGAGCTGCTCGGCCCGTTTGAGAATACTCCACCGGTCGCATACTCAATTTGGGTAGGGGGACGATCCGTTCGCAGAGCCTTCGTTTACAATGCGAGTTGGTTTCCGATTCATGTGCAACGCAACCGATGGTATCCGGTCGCGCGACACACGCTGGCCTATATGCTGTTTTCGATCTGCGACATGTTCCGGCACTAAGACGAATTCGATCCACTCGACCTTCTGATCGTCCGTGCCATTCTTAATGCCCCGACCTCCGGCGCGCCGGCGTCGACGGGCCGGATGATTGCGTGGCGCTAAAGTCGCAGTTTCCAAGAAGAAGGCCAGGTAAGCAGCAGAACATGGATCAAAGCCGTCTAGTCCCTGCTCGCGAGGGAATGCAAAAGAGAGCGGCGGATCGCTTGATGTCGTTCCAGGATCTCAAGCCGTCCTCGGCGCTCGAGCTCAATTCGTATGACATCGATCATTTCGGCGAGACCGAGAAATACGCCGGCGCATCGAGCATGCCGTTGTCGGCCGGGGTGACAGCGATCATGCGTGCCCGGCTCACCTTGCCGAGCCTGACCCTGTCGCTGTTGAAAACCTTCCCCCGGATCATTCGAGGCTATCAGTTCACCAATGCTGCCGCAGTGGCGGTACCGATGGATCACGTGACCTCTGCCCGCATCAACGGGCAATCGATGGGCGGTTCTGTCCTCGTATTGAAAGGTGATTCAGATTGCTTGGTGCATGAGCCGGAGGGGCGTCTGCTGGCAGTGGTCTACTTCAGTCCATCCGGGCGGGAGCCATTGCCTGAATTGGGCGATGGATGCCATTTGCTGAATCCGGCGCCGGACGTGCTTGCCTCGCTACGCCGTCTGATCTCGATCTCGCTTGAAACCGCAGCAAATGACCCAGACTTTCTGAACGAGCCGGCTTCGCAAGCACTTGTCGAACAGTCGCTGCTCAGCACGATGGATGCGGCGATCTGGTCCAGTGTCGCAAGCGGACCTGTGTCATCCACCAGCGAGCATTATCGGCGGATCGTGGCTGATATGGAGAAACTGATCCGGCGCGATCTGATGATCTGGCACAAGACGACCGAACTGGCGGAGCAGGCGGGCGTGTCGGTCCGGACTCTCCAGAGTGCGACACGGGCCATCTGCGGCATGAGCCCACATCGCTATAGCCGAGTCTTACGCCTCTGGTCGGTGCGCAAGCAACTGCGTACCGGTCGAGCAGGCCGGAGTGTGAAGTCCTGTGCGCTTGCGCATGGTTTCTGGCATCTCAGCGAGTTCGCAGCGAGCTACAGAGAGGCTTTCGGAGAGTTGCCTTCCGAGACTCTGAACCGATCGCTACGAGGCGAATAGCACGGTGCGGTTGCCCTCTACCTGGTTCGGTGGCCTTGGGCTGCTCGGATGATCGGCAGCTGAAGGCCAACCAAATATTGCCTTAGCCGCGTTCACCACCCCAGTCGCCCAGCACCGCCTGCACCAGCGCCAGCGCGGCCACCGCGGCCGTATCGGCCCGCATGATCCGGGGTCCCAGCGCCAGCCGCAGGATTTTCGGCTGCCGCAGCAACAGGGCCCGCTCTTCCCCGGCAAAGCCGCCTTCGGGGCCGATCAGCACGTCGATTCCCTGCGCCGCGCCTGCGCCTTGCAGGCTCTGAATGGGATTTTCGAGCTCCGCCGCCTCGTCGCAGAAGATCAGCAGCCTGCCGGCGGTGCGCTGGCTGAGGAAGCGCTCCAGCGGCATCGGCTCAGTAACGGTGGCGATGCTGAGAATGCCGCATTGCTCGGCCGCCTCGACGACATTGGCACGCATCCGCTCGGTATTGACGCGGGAGGCCTGGGTGAACCGGGTCAGAACCGGCTGAAGGCTGGCGGCGCCCATCTCGATGGCCTTCTGCACCATGTAGTCGAGCCGGGCATGCTTGAGCGGGGCGAAGACGTAGGCGAGGTCGGGCAGCCGGTCCTGCGGCCGGGTCTGCTGGAGGATGACGAGGCCGTCCGGCCGTTTGCGGCCTTCAATGGCAGCCTGCCATTCGCCGTCGCGGCCGTTGAACGCCAAGACCTCGGCCCCGGCGGCTAGCCGCAGCACATTGCCGAGATAGTTGCTCTGGTCGCGGTCGAGCTCGACCCTGCCGTCCTGGGCAAGGGGGGCGTCGACGAACAGGCGGGGGCCGCGGAAATCGTGGGAAGGCATGGTTCAAAGGTCCGATTTGGCGCCGTTCTTAGCCGAAAGCAGTACTTTCGGGGTAAATTTTGCCAAAATGGTGCGTCGGCGCGCCGCGCTCTCGCCCTATTCAACGGGTTGTTAAGGGCCGGCGGGAATCGTAAAATCGCGAGCACGCTGGTTGCGCTTCAATTGGGAAGACGCCGAACCCCGCAAGCTCCTGCCGGAGAGACTGCCTTGATGATCCGTCATTTGATGGTTCCGATCACTGCCGCCATGGTCACGATGGGCGCCGTTTGTGCCTATGCGCAGGGCTTCCCCGCGCCGCTGCCGGGCCAGGCCCCAGCTAGTTCCGCGTTTCCGCCCGTGAACGGCTCGGCGCCCGTCGCCTCGGTCGGCGGCGCGCCGCAATCCTCCTTCCCCGTGAACGGCGCCGCGCCCGTCGGTGGCGCCGGCGCCTTCAGCGCGGCCCCGCCGACGCAAGCCGGTCCCGGCGAGGACTGCATGAAGGCCTTCATGCCTCTGCGCGAGGATGCCGAAAAGCGCGGCAAGCTGATCAAGGCCGCGAGCGACCGTCACGCCCCGCCTGATGAGGCCTGCAAGCTGATCCGCAACTTCAGCCAGGCCGAGACCAAGATGATCAAGTACATCGAGGCCAACGCCTCGAAGTGCGGGATCCCGGCGCAAGTCGGCGCGCAAATGAAGGACGGCCACAAGAACACCGAAGCCATGGCGGCGAAGGTCTGCAATGTTGCGCAGCAGATGCAGAACCAGCCGCGCGGTCCGGCCGGTCCGTCGCTGAGCGAAGTGCTGGGTTCGGGCTCGGCGCCCGAGGCCAATGCGGGCAAGAAGGGCGGCAGCACCTTCGACACACTCAACGGCAACGTCCTGACCCGATGATACACGTGCCGCCGATTTGAAGTTCCTACGGTGCCTGCCGCGAGATCCTCATAGGAAGTTCAAATCGATAGATAAGCGGCACGTGAATTATAGTTTCTTGCTAGTGCCCTTGTAGTTTTCGAAGTTCGTACCGGAATACGCCGCGATGGAATACGAACTTCGAAAACTGGGCACTAGCACATCCGCCCGAGTTGCCGATTCCACCGGCAACTGGGTCGATACGCGCGCGCCGCAATGGGCGCGGCCTTATCTGCGCTTGTCCCGCTTCGATCGTCCGATCGGCTCCTGGCTCCTGTTGATGCCGTGCTGGTGGTCGGCGGCGCTCGCCGCCGGCATGGCGCATGACGTCCGCGGCCTGCCGCTCACCATCATCCTGTTCTTCATCGGCGCCTTCGTCATGCGGGGGGCAGGCTGTACCTGGAACGACATCACCGATCGTGACCTCGACGACAAGGTCGAGCGCACCCGCTCGCGGCCGCTGCCGTCGGGCCAGGTGAGCGCAAAGCAGGCGCTGGCCTTCATGGTCGCGCAAGCGTTGATCGGGCTCGTGGTGTTGTTGCAGTTCAACCGCTTTGCGATCCTGACCGGCATCGCCTCGCTGCTGATCGTCGCGATCTACCCGTTCATGAAGCGCATCACCTGGTGGCCGCAGATCGTGCTCGGGCTCGCGTTCTCCTGGGGCGCACTGATGGGATTTGCCGTCACCTTCGGGCGCATCGACGTCACCGCGCTCGTGCTCTATGCCGGCGCGATTTCCTGGGTGATCGGCTACGACACGATCTACGCGCATCAGGACGCCGAGGACGATGCGCTTATCGGCATCAAATCCACCGCGCGCCTGTTCGGCGCGCATACGCACCAGGCGCTGATCCTGTTCTACGGCCTCGCGGTGCTGCTGATCGGCGTGGCGCTGGCGTCGGGCGATGCGCGCTGGCCGGCCTGGCTCGGACTCGGCGCCTTCGCCGTGCATCTGGCCTCGCAGATCGCGCGGCTGAATATCAGCGACGGCGATCTCTGCAAACGCCTATTCTATTCGAACCGCGACGCGGGATTTCTGCTGTTTGCTGGTTTGCTGACCGACGCGGTGCTGCGCGCGGCTTAAGTCCGCGCGATGATCTCGCGCTCATCGCGATGCACCGACAACTCGCGTGCGACACCGGTGCGGCGGCGCATCAGAAATTTCGGACGGCGGTGGCGGATCGCGTTGGCGCGGCGACGGCGCGGCGCGGGCTTGCGTGCGCCTTCGTCGAGCTGCGGAAGCGCGAACAGCTCGCTCCAGATCGCCCAGGCCTCAACGAGTTCGTCGCCGTCGGCGCTGACCAGCAGCGGAATGGAGAGCGAGGGATCGCGATGCACGAGGACGAGGGTCTGGGCCTCGTCGTTGCCGCGCAGCGCGACGCCCGTGAAGTCGCTGACGCGGACGTTGATCGCCATCCGCATGCCGCGGACGGCACGGTGCAGCACGACACGTTCGCGATGAAGCTCGATCTGCCGGACATATCCGTCGGCGCGCGGATCATGCGCATCGAAGCGGACCGGAAGGGAAAGGGGGTCGAGCCGCAGGGAGCGGCTCGACCCGGCGGGAGCGATCCCGCTTGTTGCTGTTTGACGCCTCACGGCTTTAGTTCTCCCCGCCGGGATTATGTTCCCGGTCGATGCGACGACCTTAGCGCGCGCCTTTCCGAAACCGCTTAAAAAGGCTGGTTAATCCAACCTCACCGCCGCGCATGATTGACAAGACCTTGGCGCGCATGATTGACGAGACGTTGCGCGCAAGGTGCGAATCTGAGCTTTTGGTGCGCTGAAAATGCTTGAAGTCCGCGCGATCAGGGCACATCTGTGGGTTCCGGTCCCGCAGCCCGCCCCAACAGGATTTCGTTTGTGAACCCTTCACCAAGCTCGACGCTTTCGCCCAAGGATTCGTCCACAGCCAGCCGCGACCTGTTCGACCAGTCTGCGCTCTCCGATCTCGCGCAGCGGCTGGTGGAGGCTGCCCGGCGCGCCGGCGCGGATGCGGCCGATGCGGTCGCCGTGCGTGGCGTCTCGCAAGGCGTCGAGGTGCGCGACGGCCGGGTCGAGGAATCCGAACGTTCCGAGGGCGACGATGTCGGCTTGCGCGTGCTGGTCGGCCGGCGCCAGGCGGTGGTCTCGACCAACGACGCCAGCGGCGATGCCGTGACCAAGCTTGCCGAGCGAGCGGTTGCGATGGCGCGCGTCGCGCCCGACGACAAATATGTCGGCCTTGCCGATCCGGCACTGCTCGCGCGCGACTTCCCCGATCTCGATCTGCTCGACCCTGATGTGCCCGCCACCTCGGAACTCGAGCGCCGCGCGCTCGAAGCCGAGGCCGCGGCGCTCGCTGTGAAGGGCGTGACCAAATCCGGCGGCGCCTCGGCTTCCGCCGGCATGGGCGGCATGGTGCTCGTCACCAGCACCGGCTTCCACGGCTCTTATCTGCGGTCCAGCCAGGGCATCTCCGCCACCGCCATTGTCGGCGACGGGACCGGCATGGAGCGCGACTACGATTTCACCTCGGCGCCGCATGGTGCAGACCTCTTGTCACCGGAGATCGTCGGCCGTTCCGCGGGCGAGCGCACCGTGGCCCGCGCCAATCCGCGCAAGGTCGAGACTTGCAAGGTGCCCGTGGTGTTCGATCCGCGCGTCGCGGGCTCGCTGGTCGGTCACGTCGTCGGCGCCATCAATGGCGCTTCGATCGCGCGCAAGACCAGCTTTCTGAAGGACAAGCTCGGCCAGCAGCTGTTCGCCAAGAACATCCGCATCATCGACGATCCCCTGCGCAAACGCGGCCTGCGCTCGCAGACGTTCGACGCCGAAGGCGTCGCCGTGAAGAAGATCGCGCTGATCGACGAAGGCGTGCTGACGACCTGGCTGCTCGATTGCGCCACCGCGCGTGAGCTCGGTCTCACCACCACCGGTCACGCCCATCGCGGCGTCTCCTCCTCGCCGTCGCCCGGGCCGTATAATCTGCATCTTGAACCCGGCGCGCCCACGCCGGCCGAACTGATCTCCGACATCAAGCAGGGGTTCTACGTCACCGATCTGATCGGCTCGGGCGTCAACGGCGTGACCGGCGATTACAGCCGCGGCGCCTCCGGCTTCTGGATCGAGAACGGCGAACTCACCTATCCCGTGAGCGAGGTGACGATCGCCGGCCATCTGTTCGAGATCTTCAAGTCGATGCAGCCGGCGAACAATCTCGAGTTCCGCTACGGCGTCAATGCGCCGACCGTGCGCATCGAGGGTTTGACGCTTGGCGGACGTTGACGCGAACGCAACAGGTGAAGCCATCCTGACGCGCGACGCGGCGCTGCTGCAAGATACGGTGCGGGAGGCGGGCGCACTGGCGCAGTCGATGTTCCGCACCGAGCTGAAGAAGTGGACCAAGGGCGCGTCCTCGCCGGTCTCGGAAGCCGACATTGCCGTCAACGATCTCCTGGAATCGCGCCTGCGCGCGGCGACGCCCGACTATGGTTGGCTGTCGGAGGAGAGCGCCGACGACGAGGTGCGGCTGTCGCGGCGGCTGACCTGGATAGTCGATCCCATCGACGGCACCCGCAACTACCTCAATGGTCACGACGAATGGTGCGTCAGCGTCGCGCTGGTCGAGGATGCCTCGCCGGTGCTGGCTGCGGTGTTCGCACCGACGAGCGATGAGTTCTTCTTCGCCGCCCGCGGCCAGGGCACGACCCTCAACCAGCTGCCGGTGCGGGCGACGGCGGGATCCGAGCTCGACTTCTCGCGGGTCGCGGGTCCGAAGCCCCTGGTCGAGCGCCTGAAGCCCTCACTGGGCGAGATCAAGCTGCATCCGCGAATCGGTTCGCTCGCGCTGCGTCTGTGCCGGGTCGCCCATGGCGCGCTCGATGCGGCTTTTGCGGGCGGCAACAGTCATGATTGGGACCTTGCCGCGGCCGATTTGATCGTGCAGGAAGCCGATGGTAGGATGAGCGATCTCTCCGGAGATCCCATCCTCTATAACCGCCGGCAAGTCACGCATGGGGTGCTGGTGGCAGCGGGTCGCGATCGTCATGCGAACATTGTTTCGCATTTTCGAAACCGCCCCTTGCCGTGAAGCGCTTTCTCGTGCTTGTCGAACACTGCTTTGCCGGGCAGCCCGTTAGGAACAGAACCGATGCCAGATAGTGCCCCGCAACAACTGCTCCACCTCGTCGTCGGCGGCGAGCTCGTCGATCTCGAGCACAACACCTTCAAGAACCTCGACGACGTCGAGATCGTCGGCCTCTATCCGAACTACGCGACCGCGCACGCCGCCTGGCGCGCCAAGGCGCAGAGCACGGTCGACAACGCGCAGATGCGCTATTTCATCGTCCATCTCCACCGGCTGCTCGACCCGAATCAAGAACCGGCGCGTTGAAAAAGCTGCTTCGCAATACGCTGAGGAGCAGCTTCGTCCAGCGTGCCGTCGGAATCCTGGCGGCGGAATATCTGCGTCTGGTCTGGCGGACGAACAAATTCACGTTCGATCCGCCCGACGTCTACGACCGTGTCGAGCCGCAGATCCCGGCGATCTTCGCGTTCTGGCACGGCCAGCATTTCCTCACCCCCTTCATCAAGAACAAGGACTGGTACAAGGCCAGGGTCCTGATCTCCCGTCACCGCGACGGCGAGTTCAACGCGATTGCCGCCGAGCGGCTCGGCATCGGCACCATCCGCGGGTCCGGCGACCATGGCGGCGCGTTTCATCGGAAGGGCGGGGTCGGCGCCTTCAAGGAAATGGTGCGGACGCTCCAGGACGGTTGTAATGTCGCGCTGACCGCCGACGTCCCCAAGCGCTCGCGCGTGGCCGGGCTCGGCATCATCATGCTGGCACGGGAATCGGGGCGGCCGATCATGCCTTTTGCGATGGCGACCAGCCGCTTCGTCCGGCTCAAGAACTGGGATCGCACCACCATCAACCTGCCGTTCGGGCGGGGCGCATTGGTCGGCATCAAGGAAATCCACGTTCCGCCGGACGCGAACGCCGCCACCATGGAAGCGCTGCGGCTCGAGCTGGAGGAGACCTTGAACGAGGCGACCCGCCGCGCCTATGCGCAACTCGGCCGGCCGGGACCTGCAGATGCCTAAATCGCTGCCCGGCTCGCTGCCGTTGACGCTGCGGATGTACCGGCGCCTGGCGCGCGGCCTGGTGCCGCTCGCGCCTGTGCTGATCAAGCGGCGCCTGAAGCAGGGCAAGGAAGATCCCGCGCGCGTCGGCGAACGGCGGGGCCTGTCCCGGGACGTGCGGCCGCATGGTCCGCTGGTCTGGATTCACGGCGCCAGCGTCGGCGAGGTCCTCGCCGCGGCGGCACTGATCGAGCGCCTGCGCGATCTGAACCTGCGCATTCTGCTCACCTCGGGCACCGTCACGTCCGCTGCAATTGTCGCAAAGCGTTTTCCGCCCGACGTCATCCATCAATACGTGCCGTATGATTCCCCGCGTTATGTCGCGCGCTTCCTCGATCATTGGAAGCCGTCCCTGGCGCTGTTCATCGAATCCGATCTCTGGCCGAACCTGATCCTGGCCGGCGCGGCGCGCCGCGTGCCGATGGTGCTGATCAACGGGCGGATGTCGCCGCGCTCCTTCCCGCGCTGGCGCCGCATGCAAGGCACCATCTCGGCGCTGCTATCGCGGTTCGACATTTGTCTGGCGCAGTCGAAGACCGATGCCCAGCGCTTCGCGGCGCTCGGCGGCCGCGACGTCGTCACCACGGGCAATCTCAAGCTCGACGTTCCCGCGCCGCCGGCCGATCCCGCCAAGCTCGAACGGCTGACGGCGATGACGCGCGGGCGTCCGATCATCGTCGCGGCCTCGACCCATCCGGGCGAGGAGGAGATGCTGGTGGCGGCGCATCGCAGCCTCAGCGGTTTCTTCCCGCAGCTCCTGACCGTGATCGTGCCGCGCCATCCGGATCGCGGCTCCTCGATCGCAGGCCTGATCACGGCGTCCGGCCTGAAGCCGGGCCTGCGCTCGCGCGACGAGCTGCCGACGGCGGCCACCGACGTTTACATCGCCGACACCATGGGCGAGCTCGGCCTGTTCTACCGCCTCTCGGACATCGTGTTCATGGGCGGATCGCTGATCCACCACGGCGGCCAGAATCCGATCGAAGCGATCAAGCTCGGCGCGGCCATCGTCCATGGTCCGCACGTCTTCAATTTCGCCGACGTCTACGAGGCGCTCGATCACAGCGGCGGCGCGCGCCAGGCCGACACCCAGGAACTGCTGATCAAGCAACTCGGTCAGCTGCTCGCCGATCCTGCCCTGCGCCAGAAGATCCAGCAGTCGGGCGGCGGCGTGGTCGAGGATCTCGGCGGCGCGCTCAACCGCACCATGACTGCGCTCGAGCCTTATCTTCTGCAGTTGCGGATCGAGATGGGGGCCGCCAATGCGTGAGCCGGCCTTCTGGTACCGGCCACGTTCGCTCGAATCGTACGCATTGGGGCCGCTGGGTGCGCTCTATGGCGCGATCACGGAACGGCGGATGCTGCGCGAGGGCGTCGACGCCGGCATCCCCGTGATCTGCGTCGGCAACTATCATGTCGGCGGCGCCGGCAAGACGCCGACCGTGCTGGCGCTCACGAAGCTCCTGCGTGAGCTCGGCGAGACGCCGGTGGTGCTCAGCCGCGGCTATGGCGGCAGCCTCAAGGGCCCGGTGATGGTCGACCGGATGCGTCACACCGCGTCCGATATCGGCGACGAGCCGCTGATGATGGCGCGCGACGTTCCTGTCACGGTTGCGCGCGACCGCCTCGACGGCGTCGTGCTGGCCAAATCGCAAGGCGCCACCGTGATCCTGATGGACGACGGTTTCCAGAACCCGCGTCTCCTCAAGGACACCTCGCTGATCGTGATCGACAGCGAGCGCGGCCTCGGCAACGGCAGGGTGTTTCCGGCCGGTCCGCTGCGTGCGCCGCTGAAGGCGCAGCTCGCGCGCACCGACGCGCTGGTCGTGAGCGGCGGCGGCCGCGCCGCCGACGATCTCGCCGCCGAGCTTGCCAGGCGCAACAAGCCGGAACTGCGCGCGCGGTTGAAACCCGACGCCGGATCGGTCGCAAGACTGCTGGGCAAGCCGGTGTTCGCGTTCGCCGGCATCGGCGATCCCGAACGGTTCTTCCGCAGCTTGCGTGCCGGCGGTATCGAGCTCGCGCGCACCCGCGCCTTCGCCGATCATCACATGTATTCAAACGACGAGATCGCAGCCCTCGCCACAGAGGCGCGGCGCGCGCAGCAAACACTGGTCACGACGGAAAAGGATCTCGCGCGTCTGCACGGCCGCGAAGGCGTGCCGGATGGCATCGTGCCTTTCGCCGTCCAGCTCGAATTCGACGACCCGGCTGCGCTCCGGCAATTAATCAGCGACCATCTTTACAAGGCGCGCGAGCGGCGGTTCTCAAGGCGCTGAAACCCGTTGTCGTCCTGGCGAACGCCAGGACCCATTGCCACCGAATTTAGTTTTGCGATTCACTGTGGCTCCGCCTGTGCCTCACATGCGCGGGCGGGGTAATGGGCCCTGGCTTTCGCCAGGGCGACGAGCACATTCACGCGCCATTCATCGCAGGGCTCCTATCGATCTCACACGATCAGGAGACTTCAATGAAACAACCGCCCCCCGCCTCACGCTTGCGGCTTGGGCGCGCCCGGGTAATGCCGTTCGAGCACGGCGGCGGGCGTGGCGTAGGCTTCCTGCAAATCCACGCTCCAGTATTTCAACTCGTCGAGCGGGATGCGCGTATCGGTGATCGCGCAACGCACGAAGGTCCCCGGCGAGATCACGCGGAAATCGCCGTCGAGATACTGCACCTGCGCTTCGCCATGGCCCGAGGGGCCGAACTTGTTCAGCACGGTCGAAAGTCTCCGTGGAAGGCCGCTCCGGGATCACATGGAGGGCACGATGTGTTGGATGGGATGTAGCATAGATAGGGTGGCTTGTCCGCCCGGTAAACCCACCGGTTTGTGATGTTTTGGCGCCGATTCCGCATGATAGTGCTTGAGCGAAGGATCCAACGGCAAAGTTCGATGCGCCTTCCGTTCACCGCCCTGTTCCTGACGTTCCTGATCTCGGCCGCGCACGCGTCGCAGGCGCCGCAGCAGGTCGAGATTCCGCTGGCCTCCGGCGTGCTGCATGCGCAGCTCTACAAGCCCGAGGGCACCGGGCCGTTTCCGACCGTGATCGCGCTCCACGGCTGCGGCGGCCTCGGCGGTCATTCCGATTCCGTTCTGCCCCGCTATCGCGACTGGGCCGAGCGGCTGCTCAGATCCGGCAATGCCGTCCTGCTCCCTGACAGCTACGGCTCGCGCGAGCTCGGGCCGCAATGCCGCGTCAAGGAGATGCACGTCAAGGCGCGGCGCGAACGCGTCACCGACATCGCGGCGTCGCGCGCCTGGTTGATGCGGCAGAGTTGGGTTGCGCGCGACCGCGTCAGCCTGATGGGCTGGGCGAATGGCGCCAGCGCGCTGCTCTGGGCCGTGCGTCCGCAAAACCTCGCGCGTGAAATGGGCCCGGATTTCCGCGCCGCGATCGCGTTCTACCCGGACTGCAGGATTTCCGCAGGCCTGGGCTGGAGCACACGGGTGCCGACGCTGGTGCTGATCGGCGGCAATGACGACGTCTCGTCGCCGCCGGCCTGCCGCCAGATGGTCGATGGTGCGCATGGCCGCAGCGCGCTCGCGCGCATCGTGGTCTATCCCGGCGCCTATCACGACTTCGACCGCGCCAACACGCCGGTGCATGCAGCGAGCGGCAGCCTTGATGCCGCCGCGCCCGAACACGGCCATCTCGGCACCGATGCGGCCGCGCGCGCGGAGTCGCAGAAAGAGGTCGTCGAGTGGCTGGCGCGGTAGAGGGGGTCTCGTAGCCCGGAAGCCCGTGACGACGCCATCATTCGACCACGATGTCGATTAAACGCAATCCCATGCGCAACCGCCTCGTCCTGTTCACCTCCGCCCTGATCGTCTTCACGGTCGCGGTCTTCCTGTTCGAAGCCCATCTGTTCGAAGCCCATGCCGGCGCGCCAATGCGTGCGCCGGGCCATTGCGGCTTCTGGACCACGATCGACGCGGGCTTGTCCTGCCGGTAGGGCGGCGCCAATCCATCACCGTCACCCTGAGGTGGCCGCTTCTTCAGCGGCCCTCGAAGGGCGACGGCCCGGCTCCATCGCGGCCGCTCATCCTTCGAGGCTCACCACGCGACGCGTTGCGTCGCATGGTTCGCACCTCAGGATGACGGGTCTGAATGGGCTGCGCTCGCAATGACGAGGTTGGGACCTCTCCCAGCGTCGTCCTGGCGAAAGCCAGGACCCATTACCCCAGGGAGGTGTTTGGCGAAGATTGGTCGTTCGGGACTGACACCACGCGTACCCGATAGACCTCGCGGTATGGGTCCTGGCTTTCGCCAGGACGACGGCGAGAATGTTGCGCCACCCTCCCGCCTAAAACAAATTCCCCTGATCCACCGGCTTGCCCACGCGCTTCGGCGCTGGCTTCGCCTCCTGCGCAGCCGCCTTCGCTTGCGAAGGCGCGCGCTTTGCCGTCGGTGTTGCACGATCCGCATCCGCGGTCGCACCCACGCGGCCATCCGCAAATTCGATCTCGACCCGTGCACCAGGCCCGATCGCGTCTGCCGCATGCAGGGGATGGCCGGCTTCGTCCCGCACCAGCGCAAAGCCGCGCGCGAGCACGCCGCGATAGGACAAGGCGGAGAGCAGCTTGCCGCTGTTCTCGACGCGGGCATCCAGCCGTTGCAACAGCGTCACCAGCGCGCGGCCGGCGCGCTCGGCAAGGCGATGCGTGCGCTCGCGCTGGCGCGCAAGCGCGTTGCGCTGCGCCTGCGCATTGGAGAGCTTTGAGGCGCGCAAGCGCACCTCCAGCCCGGCAAAGCGGTCGCGCCGCCGCCGCAGCAGCGAGCGCGTGGATAGCCCGAGCCGTTCGCCGCACACGGTGAGGCGATGATCGGCCTGCGCGATCTGGCCGTGCAGCACCCGCAGCGTCAGCTTGGCGCTCGCGGCGGTGAACCTGCGGAAATGCGCATGGGTGTTGGCCTTGAGGCAGCGGGGCAGGGACGCGCCCGCCGAATCCAGCCGTTGCCGCGGGATCGCCAGCAAATCGCCGGCGGCCGGCAGCGCGCGCGCGGCCGCACGCAGCTCGCTGCGGCGGCTCTCCTGGCTGCGCAGCCAATAGGCGCGGGTGCGTCGCCCGAGATCGCCGACCTCGACAAAGAGATCGCTGCGCACCGGCACCGCCATCTCGGCCGCCGCCGTCGGCGTCGGCGCCCGCTTGTCGGCGACGAAATCGATCAGCGTGATGTCGGTCTCATGCCCCACCGCCGAGATCAGCGGGATCATGCTCTCGGCCGCGGCACGGACCACGATCTCCTCGTTGAACGACCACAAATCCTCCAGCGAGCCGCCGCCGCGCGCGACGATCAGCACGTCCGGGCGCGGAATCTTGCCGCCCTCCGGCAGCGCATTGAAGCCGCGGATCGCGGCCGCGACCTGCTCGGCCGAGCCTTCGCCCTGAACTTTCACCGGCCACACCAGCACGTGGCGGGGAAAGCGGTCCTCCAGGCGATGGAGGATGTCGCGGATCACGGCGCCGGTCGGCGATGTCACCACGCCGATCACCTCCGGCAGCCACGGCAGCAGCTGCTTGCGCGCCTCGTCGAACAGGCCTTCGGCGGCGAGCTTCCGCTTGCGCTCCTCCATCAGCGCCATCAGCGCGCCGATGCCGGCCGGCTCCAGCGCCTCGATCACGATCTGGTACTTCGAGGAGCCCGGATAGGTCGTGAGCTTGCCGGTGGCGATGACCTCGAGCCCCTCCTGGGGCTTGAAGCGCATGCGGCCGTGCACGCCCTTCCAGATCACCGCCTCGATCTTGGCGCTCTCGTCCTTGAGCGCGAAATAGCAATGGCCGGAGGAATGCGCCCCGCGGAAGCCGGAGATCTCGCCGCGGACCCGGACATGGCCATAGGTGTCCTCGACCGTCCGCTTCAGGGACTGCGAGAGCTCGGAAACGGTGAATTCGGGAGTGTTGAGCAGGGGTTCCGCTGACGGCATCGGCAAACGATTCGGCATGTGGGGATCGGACCCGACGTTAAGGATTTTTGCAGCGCCGCGCCAATCCGGGGATTGACCAGGAGAGTACTCTGTTTTATAGAGTTCTCTATATTGATGGGTTTGAGGGGAGTGGGTCATGGCAATTCGACTGCTGCGCGGCATCTTGAGCGGACTGAAATGGGCCTTGTGCGCGGTCGGCGCCGTGGCGCTGGTCCTGGCCGCGATGATCGCGACACCGCTGGAGCGGCCGCCGGAGATGCGATCGGTCTCCGACTCCGCCAAGGGGATCGATTGGTCCACGCTGCCGCCGCTGGAGCGCTTCCAGGCCCGTGACGGCACCTGGATCGGCTTCCGCCACTACGCTGCCAGCGGTCCTGCAACCGGCCGAGGCGCGATCTTCATCCACGGCTCCTCCGGCTCCAGCGGCACCGTCAATCATGCCCTGACCCATGCCATCGCCTCGCGCGGCGTGGAGACCTGGGCGCTCGACATTCGCGGCCATGGTGGCTCCGGCACGCGCGGCGACATCGGGTATGTCGGCCAGCTCGAGGACGACCTCGTCGACTTCGTCGCGCAAATCCGCAAGACCGCGCCGGAGCTGCCGCTCACCTTGATCGGCCATTCCGCCGGCGCCGGCTTCTCGCTGCGCGTCGCCGCGACGCCGATCATGCAGGACATGTTCGTGCGCACCGTGCTGCTCGCGCCTTATCTCGGCTATGACGCGCCGACCAACAAGCCGCATGCCGGCGGCTGGGCCAATGTCGACCTGCCGCGCTTCTTCGCGCTCGCCACGCTGCGCAAGCTCGGCATCGACTGCTGTTCGCAGCTTCCGGTGCTCGCGCTCGCCGTGCCCGCGACTTCGGCAAAGTACCTCGTCGCCACCTATTCCGATCGCCTGACGCGCAATTTCGCGACGCGCGGCTATCGCATCGATTTTCCGGCGACGACACGCCCCATCACGATCTTCGGCGGCGCCGACGACGAGATGATGATCTCGGACAAGTATGCGGAGACCGTGCAGGCCATCAAACCGTCGGTCGACGTCAAGATCATCGACGGCATCAACCACATGGGCATCGTCACCAGCCCCAAGGCGATTTCCGTCATCGCCGACGACGTCGCGACGCGCGGGGCAGGGCAGTCATGATCGACAGCAAGGAGGCGTCCGCGGCGCTGGCCGATATCGACGACATCGTCCAGCGCGTGAAGCAATCGCAGCTCTATGAGCTGGCGAGCCACGCCGCCGTCTGGTGGGGCATCCTGGTGTTCGCGGCCAATCTTGTGACCTGGCTTTGGCCGGTCTATGCGGTCTACGCCTGGGTTGCCGCGGACGCTTTGGGCGCCGGCGGTCTGGTGGCGCTGCGCATTTTCAATCCGCCGCATCAGTCCCATGGCGCCGCCTTCAACGTCAGACTGCTTCTGGTGTTCGTGCTGTTCTTCGCCTTCGGCTATCTCTGCACCAATTTGCTCGGTCATTTCGGCCCGCGCCAGCTCGGCACGTTCTGGCCGCTCTACTTCATGCTGTTCTATTCGCTGGCGGGTCTCTGGTTCGGCTATGCCTTCATCGCGATCGGTCTCGGCATCTCCGCGCTGACGCTGATCGGCTATTTCTACATCGGCGAGGCGTTTCCGCTCTGGATGGCCTTCGTCAACGGCGGAGGCCTGATCCTCGGCGGCCTCTGGATGCGGCGGATCTGATGGCCGAGCTCGACGACATCATCCACCAGCCGTTGCGGCTGAAGATCATGGCAGCGCTGAACGCGCTGCCCGTGTCTACCGGCCTGGAGTTCTCGCGGCTGAAAAAGCTCACCGGCGCGACCGACGGCAATCTCGGTGCGCACATCGAGACGCTGGCCAAGGCGGGCTACGTCTCGGTCGACAAAGCCTTCGTCGGCAAGAAGCCGCAGACCACCGTCACCGCGACGGCGGCGGGCCGGGGCGCGTTTGCGCGGCATGTCGCGACGTTGCAGGAGATCATTGCGGGGAAGCAGAGCTAGGCCATTGGGAAGACTATACTGTCGGGCGGGTACCGCGAACCAACGACGTCGGCATTTAAAAGCCTAGCGAGTTTGCGTTGGCGTCAGGGCTCTTTTGTAGCAGGGGTCTTCAGTTTGCCAGACGTCTCTGCGAATCTCGGTCCGATGCTGAAACCATCATGCACGAAGTGGCGCTCACTAAGGGAGACGGAGCGGGATCTTCGCGTGGGTTCAAAAATAAGGACAAATCGGCTTCGCTACCCTTCTATTGCTACGACGCACCGCTATCACAGTAACAGAATGGTTTTCCTTGCTGTCATCGCAAGCGATGCTTTGAGCGGAACGCTTTGGAAACCAAAGTCTCACGGCTCGACACGAGCCTTTTGGCAGGAGCACACATGGAATGGTGGATCTGCGAGGCATCTGCTGTATCCGTTACGAGCGCTCGTCTTATGCGTTCGACGCAAAGCGGCAAGTCGCGCTCAATCTGGTGCTCCCATATGCCAACCACCCGCCACCCTGCTCTGCGCAAGCTACGTCGGTTCCGCTTATCGCGCTTTATGTTCGCCGCAAGTTTCGCTTCCCAAGCTTCAGAGAGCTTATGCCGCCACGCTGGAAATCGCCAGCCGTGCCAAAAATCTCCATCAACGAACACCGCCACCTTATGGTCACGGAAAACAAAGTCAGGCCGTCCGGGCACATCCTTTGAATGACTCTCCCAGAGAAGCCCCAACTTTGAAATAAATTCTGCGATGATCTTTTCGGGCCCAGTATCGCGCCCTTTGATGCGCGACATGAGCGCGCTGCGCTTTTCCGAGGACATGATATCTCCCCGGTGGGCCCTCATCTTTTTCGTTGTAGATTTTCCCAAGGACCCACAAGCTCCTGTTCAGTCCCTGTGCACGTGCGAGCAGTACGCTTCGATCGGACACAACATGCAAGCAGGTGCCGCAGTCGTGCAGATTGTTTCGCCGAGCTCAATAGCGGCTGCATAGAGAAGCGCGCCCTCGTCCTCACCGACGAGCAGTGCGGTTGCAATTTGATTCTCGACGTTCGATTTTTGCCCGATCACCCGCTCGAAAACGCGACCTGCTACGCGAATAAGGGCTGGATCGTTGGGGCGCTCCCTGCTGCTACCGCTGAGAGCCATCGCGCGGCGAACTGTTCTCTCGCTGATCCCCGTCTGCGTCAACTCCCGAACTACCGGAGCTTTAGAGCTAATAAGATGCTTTGCTAGAGAATCGAGTGTGGCGCTAATCTTGCCCATTCCGATAGTGCGCAAATGGCTCGCTCGGTGAGTGTCGCGCAGATACGTGCGAGGATCCGGCCAGTCCTGGCGAAAATTCGGCCAGAATAGCTGGCCTTTCCCACGTTGGCCTCGTTCGCCAAACAATAGTTCACCCGTCAAGTTCAGCCACATGCTCGATTCGAGCCGCCAAGGACGCTGAGAATTTCGCTTGGCCTCTTTATCAAACCATTTGCGGAGAGCGCCCCGAATTTTGAGGTGGGTGTCGACCAGTCGCGAGCTCGGGCGTCCCCTTCCACGAGATGGGCCCAAAAACTCGATGATCTTTCGTCCGATCGCTTCCGCAACAAGAGGCGGAACTGCCTCCCCGATCTGCTTGAAGGGAGCTGTTCGGTGGCCCGCAAACCTGAACCAGTCAGGAAACGTTTGCACCCTAGCAGCCTCCCTGATCGAAAGAGTCCTGTGCTGATCGGGATGGATATACCAGTACCCGTCTTTAGATAAATGAGCCGCGATGGTTCGGCACGGTTCGTCCCATGCTAATCGGTTGTACTTGTCCGTAAAGCTAGTAGCGCCATATCTGCGCAGCTCTTCCGGTAACTCATCGTAGCGAGTCTTGTCGGTCATCATTCGAAACGCGACGAGATCATCCTTCCTTACGGCTCGCGTAACGTGATCAAAAAGCAACTCGTTCGGGAGGGACCCCCTCAGGGCCCTTTGCAGCTCTGTGAGAGGTCCTCCATAGGGCGGGGTCGGCTCATCCCACCCTCCTTCAAGTTGGGGAAGGTCCGAAATGGCATCCCTCAGGGTCTGTTGCTTGCTTTTCAACAAGGGCGCTGGCCAATCCAATAGGCGTGCGCCGTTTTTGAACCCAGCGACGAATACCCGTTGTCTGTGCTGGGCAACACCAAGCTCGCGCGCGAAATAGGACTTGCAATCCACCGAATATCCAAGCTCCTCCATCCGCGAGAATATGGCGCGCAAGATGATGCCATCTTCGTTCGTCGCGATATCGGGCACGTTTTCCATGAGTATGGCACGCGGCTGAAGAATCTCGGCTGCGTAAAGAAATGATCGCCAAAGCTCGCGCCGGTGATCTCGCAGCGAACCGTTCCCCTCAACAAAAGATGACCTTATCCATCGAGCAGGCTTGGAGAATGGCTGGCAGGGAGGCCCTCCAGCTAGGAGATCAATTCGTTTGCCGCGCAATGGCTCCAGGAGCTCGTCCAGCACATTCTCATCCGAGATATCCGCCGAAACTGACGCGCCGCCGAAATGCGAGCGATGAGTCTCTACAGCGAATTGATCGCGGTCAATGCCGAGGATAACCTTGAAGCCGGCGTTTCGTAGGCCCAAGCTCAGTCCACCGGCTCCAGAAAAGAGATCAACAGCGATAGGCTGATCGCAGGAATCTCGGTGATACTTTGCGAGTTCCGAGGTCGAACAAGACTCAGGATGAGCATCAAGAGTGAGTTTCGAACTCCGCGTGCTCTCGAGGCGGTAGTTCGATGATTCCAGCAGCCCCAGCGTTTGCATTTTTGCCTATTTGAGTAGAGTTAGAAGTTCCTTCTCGTCGACCGTCTCGAGGACTAACGACGATCCTATGTGATTGAGCCTCTTCGCGATTGACTTTATTTCATCGCTTCCCAGACCTCGCGTCACCTTGATGAGAGCTCTAGCCGCAGCAGGAACCAACCCCATTTCTCGTTCGAAAATCGCCTGATGCCTATCCTGATTCGCAAACGCAGAGGTAGCTAGCTTGTACCCGAGCGTCTTGTCGTAAAGAATCTCAGCCGTAAAGAAGAGGCGTGAAAACGCATTACGATTCCTCCCCCGAAGAGTTCTGTTGCCGAGGAACCTTTCGGCCATTCCTCCGCGACTCAGCGCAGCCTCGGTGTCCTCCGGAATCTCACCCAACCAGCGCAGCCAAACGAAATCAGAAAATCGCTCAACAGCCAGCCATTGCCAAAAGCGCATGTCCAGCTTGAGTGCGCCTGAAAGGTGTTTCAGTTGCTTATGCAACACCTCGCACATCTCCAGATCGTAGTCCGTCCGCTTCGTGCCGCTGTTGGATTTTAACCGCTTGAAGGTCTTTTCCACAGGTTCAAGGTTGGCCGTCTCCCCGGTGCTTTGGACTGGAAGCTTTAACTTTTGCTCTAAGGCAGCCTTCAACTCTGACGAGCTGAGCAGGTGTTCGTATCGTTTCATTTCCTCAGCCATTTGCAAACTCCCTCTCGGCGAACTTTTCATAGTACTCCAGCAGCTCTTGTTCGGCTTGGATGGCCAACTGAGCTCTTAAGAGTGCATTTTCGAAGTACCTGCTCTCGTTCATCTTGGAGCAGAAATCTCGTACCGCGTCTTCGGGCATCATCGAAGGAAGCGCACGTGGTGCGAGAAGTTCGATCACTTCCTGTTTCCAGCTTCCCCCGAAAGCGCCATCTAGATCGACTGGTACTCCGGACTCGATTGCCTCGTTGTGAAGCGCTTCCAGCGCCGATTGGGCGAGGACAAGCCACACGCTCGTTCCAAGTGAGCGAAAGAGCACATCTCGGGGCAAGGCTTTCGCATGCCCATGCGCTTGAGTTTCGAAGAGTTTGATCAGCGGGGAACTTGCAAGCTTATTCAGGTAGAGCACTGGAGGGTCAGTCTCCGTATCAACGTAATACAGACTTTTCTCGAAATTGGTCGGAACGACAGCACTGTTACCGAAATCCTCCCATACGGTCCTGAGAAAGTTGCCCTTCTTGGGTCGTTCGACAAAACGGATCTGGTACAAAGGAGACCATGCTAGGCGCGATCCGGGATATCTTGCGAGACCTTTAGCCGATCCGTTAGATGTGCGAACAGCATATATGGATAGATCCGCGGATTCTGTAATCTGGCTGAGGTCCAGAGTGATAGTGCTGGAATAAAGATTCGCTTTCTGCTGCTTCATAGCTATTCGCTGGCGAAGTCCAGCGTCGATCGAAAGGACCGTGGCGACAACCTCGAATGGAGGCTTCTTCCGCTCTGCCGGAGGAAAGAGGTCTAATATCGACCCTGGGATCTGGGCTTCGATGGGAATTGAGATCGATGTGCCCACCTTCGAAGTGTCTACAAGTACCGAGTGCTCTCCGGTGACGGTATGCGGGATCTTAGAGAGGTCCCAGTGCACAGCGAGTGTTTCGCCTAAGTTCTTATAGGGCAGTATGATCGAAGCCATTTTCATCTTCACTAGTTTGAGAAACGGATTGCAGTGAGATCCAGGTCCTTCTTTCGAAGAGAGGGAGGCGGATCCAGCAACGCCTCAAAGGTGAATTCCTTCAGAGAGCCTTGAACAGTGATGATCGCCGGTGGTCCGAGAGCCTCTGCCTTTGCGCGCTTGTCGGTGATTTTCAGCTTGGCGATTTTCAAGTACTCGCCAGCACCAGAGTCGGTTGCCGCCACAAAACCAATACGTGCTTCCCAGGATTTCCCGTCTGGCTCGACCCTCGCAACGACTCCTTCCACCTTCCACTGACCTCCAAGGTACACGGAGCTAGAGATGGTTGTCGTGACCACATTCTTCTTCTTGTTCGTCGGCTTGCTTGATTGCCCGAATGGGAAAAGTCGGGCCAACAGATCGGGACCTCGTTCGTTCGGAACGACGTTCTCGTCAATCAGAGCGAATACTTTCTCGTGCAACATGCTCCACAAGCTAGTCAGCCTCTGCTTGGCCCCAGTCTTGTAAGCGTGTTTGACCGCTTCAGAGTACTCCCAATTGTCATGCAAAGGTGGTTCGGAAGCCCTGAAGAACTCCTCGGCCTTCGTGTCATCAGAATCTGACGCTACCGCTTTGCCAGCTAGCAGGACACCAAAGAATGGCTTGTTGTCGAGCGGCTTCCGTCTCGATGGAACGTATTTGACAACCATCTCGGCGCCGCGAAACACTGCGACGCAATTTGCTTTCTCATGCTCCTGAAGATCCTCGCCGCCACGGGTAACCCGCAAGTTCAGCTGCGTTGTTAATTCTGGATGAGCATCCTTCGCGGGCCATTCCCGCGAGGGCACCTTGAAGCTGATGGAAACTTCGGAAACTTCTCCTTCCGTCTTCGCCGTCTCGCCGGTCACCGCCTCAGCACGAGCGCGAATGAACGGCTCCCACGTTGGATTCGGATTGGCCTTCTTGGAAAATGCCTGCTTTCCGTTACGTTCGACGCAGACTTCCACCTCCATTGAGGGCTTCTTTCCCATCATGCTGGGCCAGAACCATCTTTCGGCGCTCTCCAGGATTCCCTGCGCAATGTCGTTGAGCCCCCGAACCGACTCCTCGTCGGGCTCATAGAACCCAACAATGAGTGCCGATGTTCCGGTGTGAGGTGAATGCGTCCGATCCAGTAGTAGAGCCCGCGCAAGTTTCTTGTCGCCAAAGACAGACTCAGCAAATGTCGATCCGTCAGACTTCTGCTGCTTCTTGTTCCCGAACCAGCCACCGCTCTCGTACTGGCGATCCCCTGCGATTCCATGGCTCGGGATATCCGTCCGGCCGAAGATCCTAACGCCCTTTGATTCCGCGCCATGAACGACCGACGAGAGCAAGACCGTTGCAATTGCTGAAAACTTCCAGAGAACTGCCTTTCCGAGGCCATAGCTTCCGCCGCGGTTGCCTTCGTTAGAAGTGCGGAATTCAGCCCTGCAAAGAAGGCAGAAGTTTTTGGTTTCGTCGAAATCGTCACCCTGAAGGCCACGAGTACCGAAGTCCTCCACCCGAAGGCAGCGCAAGGGCTTGTCGGAGCTTTCTACAGCTGCAAGCCCTCTACGCATACGCGGACCGGCTTCACCCGGATCGTTCGTGCATGCCTCCAAATGCTTCCTGAGGCCTTTCCAGTCCATCGCCTCGAGAAAATCAGCTTTATGTGTGCCGGTCAGTTCGATCAGCGTGTATTTGATCCTTGCCGGCTTTCCGCCCGAGAGGAGCTGGTCTTTACAATTCTGGCACGTTTCCCGTGTCAGTGTATCAAGGTCGCCCTTTACTACATGCTGTGCGGGGCTGGCGCCACGCTGCATCCTGTTCCCCGTGAGGGGGTCCATAACCCATTCAGTCATTGGATCTTTTCCTAAATTTTAAGCTGAAATGGCTTTTCAGCTGTGGCGCCAAGGTGTGAAATAAAGCGCTCTCGGGCGCGCTTTATTTCACGCTCCAAGGCAGTAAATATTGCTCGCACATCGTCCTCTTCGTACTTGTAGTTCGAACGATTAGACAGATTTCCAATCAGCTGGATATCTTTGATCGCCTTATTTACTCGCTTTTCTGCCAAATCTACGAATTTTTCTCTAGCCTGAGGAGGCATATTACACCTTCCATGATTATTTATTGCGTACATTTTTCATATATACGAGTAAAATGGGCCTGTACACTGAAAAAGCGTGTGGACGCTCGAAAATGGAGTTTCTGAAATTGACCGTCTTGGTATTGGGCTGGGGGTCGCTGATTTGGGATCCTCGCGACCTTGGTATTGCTGGAGCATTCGAACCGAATGGGCCGATGGTTCATCTTGAATTTAGTCGCGTTTCGCGAGACGGCCGGCTCACGCTAGTCATCGACGAAACTTCGGGCGCGCTCTGCACAACGTACACTGCAGTTTGCTCGCATCGCCAGCTGACCGCTGCCAAAGAGGACTTGCGCTTACGAGAGGATATGCCGAGCCGAAAAGGGATTGGCTTCATAAACCCTGAGACGAATGAACAGAGCGCTGTAGCTTTGCAAAGACATCCACGCGCCGTTGACGCAATTCGACAGTGGTCGAACACAAACGGCCAACCCGCGGTTATTTGGACTGCGCTCGCAAGCAACTTCCTTCAAAAGGCCAACGATACGTTCTCAGTCGCGGCTGGGATTCGATATTTGGAGAACCTTCAAACCACTAAGCGCCAATCTGCGTTGCGTTACATAGGGAACGCGCCCGCTCAGATTCAGACGCCTTTACGTAAAGCGGTACAAGAACGTTGCCCCGCGCCGGATTGATAGTCGTAAAAGAATGCCAATCCAGATCAGCGCTTATTGACCGCAAAAGTCGGGAATGGATTGGCCTCACGACTGGCACATATGCAAAATGGAATCGCAGGGATTTCTAATCGCCGTTTGTACTAGATCCAAATAGTCAAAATGTCTCTTTATGAGCGCGGGGGCGCACTGCTGGGATTCGAAGAGATACCTTTTGGTGGGGTATTGTCAGCCCCCCTTGAGCCCCACCCCGATTCGTGCGACCTCCGCCCGCAGCAAACCCCTCATTTTCGAGCCTTCGATGCACATTCTCCTGCTTGGTTCCGGCGGCCGCGAACATGCTCTGGCGTGGAAGATCGCGGCCTCCCCCCTGGTGACCAAATTCTGGTGCGCGCCGGGCAATGCCGGGATCGCGCGCGAGGCGGAATGCGTGGCGCTCGATGTCGCCGACCATGCCGCCGTGATCGAGTTCTGCAAGGCGAATGCGGTCGAGCTCGTGGTGGTCGGCCCGGAGACGCCGCTGGCGGCCGGTATCGTCGATGACCTCACCGCCGCCGGCATCAAGGCGTTCGGGCCGGACAGGATCCCGGCCCAGCTCGAAAGCTCGAAGGGCTTTACCAAGGCGCTGTGCACCGAATTCGGCATTCCGACCGGCGCCTACAAGCGCTTCACCAACGCCGCCGATGCGCGTGCCTACGTCCAGAGCCAGGGCGCGCCGATCGTGGTCAAGGCCGACGGTCTTGCGGCCGGCAAGGGCGTCGTCGTCGCCAAGTCGGTGCGCGAGGCGGAGGACGCCATCGCCATGATGTTCGAGGGCGCCTTTGGCGAGGCCGGCGCCGAGGTCGTGATCGAGGAGTTTCTGCCGGGCCGCGAGATCAGCTTCTTCGCGCTGTGCGACGGCGAGACCGCCATTCCGCTGGCCTCCGCGCAGGACCACAAGCGCGTGTTCGACCATGATGTCGGTCCGAACACCGGCGGCATGGGCGCCTATTCGCCGACGCCGCTGGTCACGCCGGCGATCCATGACGCGATCATGGCCAAGATCATCAGGCCTACGGTATCAGGCATGAAGCAGCGCGGCACGCCGTTTCGCGGCATCCTCTACGCCGGCATCATGCTGACGACGCAGGGCCCAAAACTGTTCGAGTTCAACGTGCGCTTCGGCGATCCCGAGTGCCAGGTGCTGATGCTGCGGATGATGTCGGACATCGTGCCGGCCTTCCTCGCCGCCTGCGACGGGCAGTTGAAGAACTTCGACCTGCGCTGGCATCCGGAGGCCGCGCTCACGGTGGTGATGGCGGCGAAGGGCTATCCCGGCGACTATCAGAAAGGCACGCGGATCGAGGGGCTCGATGACGCCGCCAGGGTCGAGACCGCCGAGATCTTCCACGCCGGCACGGTCGAGAAGGACGGCGCCATCCTCGCCAATGGCGGCCGCGTGCTCAATGTCTGCGCGCTCGGCAAGACCGTGACGGAGGCGCAGGCGCGCGCCTATCAGGCCGTCGACCGCATCAACTGGCCGGAAGGTTTTTGCCGCCGCGACATTGGCTGGCAGGCGGTGGACGCCGAGAAAGCCAAGAACTGACAGGCTTTTTTCGCACACGCGCGCAATGTGGGGCTGCGCCGCCGGCACTCCGAAATTGTGTAGGCGGCGGTTGGACTTAGCTACTGTGCATGGGGTTGTTTTTCGACTTTTTGTTTTGGGGCACCCCAAGACCGAGCAAATCCAGCGCTGACAGATAAGGATGCAGAAGATGTCCGATCTCGCCGACCTCTATCCCGGCTTCGCCTCCGAATGGATCAACACCTCCTTCGGCCGCATCTTCGCCCGCGTCGGCGGCAAGGGACCGCCGCTGTTGCTGCTGCACGGCTTCTCCGAGACCAACGTGATGTGGCACCGAGTCGCGCCGCAGCTGGCCGACCAGTTCACGCTGATCATCGCCGATCTGCCCGGCTATGGCTGGTCCGACATGCCCGAGAGCGACGCGCTGCACATCCCCTACAGCAAGCGCGCGATGGCCAAGGCCATGGTCGAGGCGATGGAGCGTCTCGGCCACGTGCACTTCGCGCTCGCCGGCCATGATCGCGGCGGCCGCGTCTCCTATCGCCTGGCGCTCGATCATCCCGGCCGGCTGTCGAAGCTTGCGGTGCTCGATATCCTGCCGACCTATAATTACTGGGAGCGGATGAACCGCGCCTATGCGCTGAAGATCTATCACTGGACGTTTCTGGCGCAGCCCGCGCCATTGCCGGAGACGCTGATTGCGAGCAACGGCGAGTTCTTCCTGCGCTTCAAGATGGCGAGCCAGACCAAGTCGAAGACGCTCGATGCCATCGACGCGCGCGCGCTCGAACATTACATCGCCCCGTTCCGCGATCCCGCCCGCGTGCACGCGATGTGCGAGGATTATCGCGCCGGCGCCTATTTCGACTACGATCTCGACAAGGCCGATTTCGAGGCCGGCAAGAAGATCACCATTCCCATGCTGGCGCTGTGGGGCAATGCCGGCGTGGCCCAAGCCGCCGCCACCCCGCTCGACATCTGGCAGCAATGGGCGACCAACGTCGAAGGCATGCCGGTGGATTCGGGGCACTTCCTCACCGAGGAGAACCCCGACGTCACCGCGAAGGCGCTGCGCGAGTTCTTCGCGGCTTAGGCCCCGCTGCTCGCCACACACTCAACTGTCATCGCCCGCGAAGGCGGGCGATCCAGTACTCCGAGGCGGTCATGATTGATCGATACGCCTCGGCGTACTGGATGCCCCGCTTTCGCGGGGCATGACACGGAGGGTGGAGCAATCAGCGCCGCTCGCGAAAGAAGTCCTTGAGCAGCCGCGCCGCCTCGCTCTCGCCGACCCCGGAATAGACATCCGGGACGTGATGGCAGGTCGGCGAGGTGAAGAACCGCACGCCGGATTCGACCGCGCCGCCCTTGGGGTCGGCGGCGCCGTAATACAGGCGCCTCACCCTTGCAAACGAGATCGCGCCCGCACACATGGTGCACGGCTCCAGCGTCACGTAGAGGTCGCAGTCGACCAGGCGCTCGCTGCCGATCTTTTTGGCCGCCTCGCGCAGCGCGACGATCTCGGCATGCGCCGTGGGGTCGTAGTCGGTCAGCGTCCGGTTCGCCGCGGTGGCGATGACCTCGTAATTGCGGACCACGACGCATCCGATCGGAACTTCGCCCGCCTTTCCGGCGTTTTCGGCCGTTTTGAGCGCCAAATCCATGAAAGAGGGGGCTTTCAAGCCTCGTATCATCGCGAGAAACCTGCTAGTAGCTGCGCCTTCAGCAGAAGTGCTTACCGAATTTGCCTGAGCATGCGGCTCGAGACGAGCGCGCACAATGCTTTCTGGCCACCCCCTGAGTGAGATTATTCATGCCTCGCGACAGCGACAAAGACAACGATTCCCGCGGCCGGCGTGATCGCGGCCCGGCCAAGGGCGGCCCGGCGAAGGGCCGCTCCGGCAAGCCCCGCGGGCCCGACAAGAAGTTCGCCAAGCGCGGCTTCGAGGGCAAGGGCGATGCCCGCCCGCCCCGAGGCGACCGCGACAGCCGTCCGGTCCGCCGCCGCGAGGACGGTGATGCGCCCCGACGCGATTTCGCCGACCGCCCGAAGTTCAATCGCCAAGACCGGCCGCGCGAAGACCGGCCGCGCGGCGAGGATCGTGGCGAGCGCAGCTTCAAGCCGCGTGGCGATCGGCCCTTCAAGCCGCGTGAAGACCGTCCGTTTTCCGATCGCCCCTCGCGCGATGGCGAGAAGCGGCCATTCAAGCCGCGCGGTGATCGCCCGTCCTATGGGCGTGATGACCGTCCGCCGCGCAGGGATCGCGACGAGTCCCGTCCGGCCGGCCGAACCGGTGACGCGAAGTTTGGCGACAAGCGACCTTACGCGCCACGTGGCGACCGTCCGGAACGCAAGTTCGACGGCGAGCGAAAGTTTTCGCGCGGCGCACCGGACCGCAATCGGACCGAGCGCAGCGATTCAAAACCCTGGCAGAAGCGCGATGCGGCTCCGCGCGGCGACCGGCCGCCGCGCAAGGACTTCAGCAGGGGTCCGCGCAAGGATTTTGGCGGCAGCGACCGCGGTCAGGACAAGCCCTGGCAGAAGCGTGAGGATCGGCAAGGCGGCGGCGAAGACCGTCCGCGCTTTTCGCGTTCGCGCGACGATCGTCCATCGGGTGATCGTCCGTTCCGTGAGCGGCCCAAATTCGATCGGCCCAAGTTTGATCGGCCACGCGATGATCGTCCGAGGTTCGATCGCGGCGGCGATCGCCCGAAATTCGATCGTCCGCGCGAGCGCTCCGAAGGCCGCTCCGACTGGCACGAGCATCCCCGCAGCGAAGCGCGTTCCGGCGATCGTCCACGCCGCGAAAACGAGGACGAGAGCAGGATCTTCAAGAAGCGTCCCGCCTTCGGCGGTCGCGGCGCCTATCGCGAGCGCGATCGTGATTCCGAGCGGCGGCCGCGCCGCGAGGAAGAGACCAAGCCGAAGAAGGCCGGCGAGCGTATCGCCAAGGTGCTGTCGCGTGCGGGCCTCGCCTCGCGCCGCGATGCCGAGGAGATGGTCACGCAGGGCCGCGTCAGCGTTAACGGCCGGGTGATCAATTCGCCTGCGCTCGACATCACCTCGAACGATGTCGTCACCATCGACGGCAAGCCGTTGCCGGAGCGCGAGCGTACGCGGCTGTTCCTCTATCACAAGCCGCGCGGCCTGATGACGACGCATGACGACCCCGAGGGACGTCCGACCGTGTTCGACAATCTGCCCGAAGGCCTGCCGCGGCTGATCTCGATCGGCCGGCTCGACTTCAACACCGAGGGCCTGCTGCTGCTCACCAATGATGGCGGGCTCGCGCGCACCCTCGAGCTGCCGGACACCGGCTGGCTGCGCCGCTACCGTGTCCGCGCCCATGGCGACGTCACGCAGGCGCAGCTCGACGAACTGAAGAACGGCATCGAGATCGAGGGCGTCAAATATGGTCCGATCGACGCCACGCTGGAGCGTGACCAGGGCGCCAATGTCTGGCTGGTGTTCGCGATCCGCGAGGGCAAGAACCGCGAAGTGCGCAACGTCTGCGCTCATCTCGGACTCGAGGTGAACCGGCTGATCCGGGTGTCCTACGGCCCGTTCCAGCTCGGCGAGGTCCCCGAAGGTCAGGTCGAGGAGATCAAGTCCCGCGTGCTGCGCGACCAGCTCGGCGAAAAGATCATCGAGAAATCGGGCGCGCAGTTCGACGTGCCGCAGAAATCTGCCTCGCATGAGGGGGACGACGCGCCGCGCGAGAAGAAGCCGGCGAGCAAGCGCGGCGTGATCAATGACCGCAAGGGCCGCCGCGTGCTGGTGCAGCGCACCGGGAGCGAGGAAGCGCGCGAGCGCAACGAGGCTGAGGCGAGCGGCTACGGTCCGCCGCGCCGTCCCAAGCGCGGCTATCACGGCAAGCGCGACCTGGCGCCGAAGGAGGACTGAGGTTGCGCGTCGTCGGCGGTCGATTGAAGGGGCGCAATCTGGCCTCACCGTCCTCGCGCGACATCCGCCCCACGGCGGACCGCCTGCGCGAGTCCGTGTTCAACATCCTCGTGCACGCCTATGACGATCCGATTGCGGATGCGCGCGTGCTCGATCTCTTCGCCGGCACCGGCGCGCTGGGCATCGAGGCCTCGTCACGCGGCGCGAAGTTCACGCTGTTCGTCGACAACGGCGCGGAAGCGCGCGCCCTGCTGCGGAACAATGTCGAGACGCTGGGCTTGGGTGGCGTGACAAAAGTCTATCGTCGAGACGCGACCGATCTCGGGCCTGCGCATCCGGTCGAGCCGTTCTCGCTGGTGTTCCTCGATCCGCCCTATGGCAACGGGTTTGCGGAGAAGGCGCTTGCGAGCTTGCGCGACGGCGGCTGGCTCACGCCGGGCGCGCTGCTCGTCGTGGAAGAGGCGAAGGCGGCGCAGTTCGTCACGCCGGAGGGCTTCGAGGAATTGGAGCGGCGCGCTTATGACGACACGGAGTTCGTGTTTTTGAAGCGGCCGTAACTTCGAAGGTCACCTTCGCCCGAACAGCTTCTCGACATCCGACAGCTTCAGCTCGACATAGGTCGGGCGGCCGTGATTGCACTGGCCGGAGTTCGGGGTGTCCTCCATCTCGCGGAGCAGGGCGTTCATCTCCTCCGGCCGCAGCCTGCGGCCGGCGCGCACCGAGCCATGGCAGGCCATGGTGGCGGCGACGTGCATCAGCCGGCGCTCCAGCGGCAGCGCCTCGTCCCACTCGGCCATGTGCTCGGAAAGATCGCGCAACAGCCCGCCCGCGTCGGCCTTGCCCAGCAGCGACGGCGTCTCGCGCACCGCGACCGCGCCGGGGCCGAAGGATTCGATCGCAAGACCGAACGACCCCAGCTCCTCGCTGCGCTCGAGCAGGCGCTCCACCGTGGCCTCGTCCATCTCGACGATCTCGGGGATCAGCAGGATCTGCCGCTGCACGCCGTTGGCAGCCAGCGAGGCTTTCAGCCGCTCGTAGACGATGCGTTCATGCGCTGCGTGCTGGTCGACGATGATCAGGCCGTCGCGGGTCTGCGAGACGATATAGGTCTCGTGGATCTGGGTGCGCGCAGCGCCGAGCGGGCGATCGACCAAGTCACTGACCGGCTGGGATTCGACCCGCACGTCCGCGCTGGGTGCGCCGACATCGAAGGCCGCTTGCGCGCGTTCGGTAAATGCCGGCACGGCGGAGCCGTCGAATGACGGCATCGGCGCGACCGGAGCGGCTGGCGACGCCCGCCAGTCCCAGCTTGCCGGGCGCTGCGTGAATGCGGGGCGGAACGACGACAGCGCGCTTCCGCCGCTGTTGGCGGCGGTGCGCCGGCCCTCCCGTGCCAGCCCTTCCTTCAATCCGTGCACGATCAGCGCGCGTACCAGGCCGGCGTTGCGAAACCGCACCTCGGTCTTGGCCGGATGCACGTTGGCGTCGACCTCGCGCGGATCGAGCGTGACGAACAGCGCCAGCACCGGATGACGGTCGCGCGGCAGATAGTCGGCATAGGCCCCGCGTACCGCCCCTAGGATCAACTTGTCGCGCACCGGGCGGCCGTTGACGAAGAGATATTGCCCGAGCGCGTTGGCCTTGGTCAGCGCCGGCGCCGCGGCATAGCCGGCGACCACCACGCCCTCGCGCTCGGCGTGGACCTCGATGGCATGGCTGCGGAACTCCGCCCCCAGGATGTCGCCGAGACGCGTCAGGCGACCGGCGACGCCGGGCAGTGCCGCAGCCCAGGTCACCGGGGCGCGCTCTTCGCCCGCGAGCGTGAAGGCGATTTCGGGCCGCGCCATCGCGAGGCGCCGCACCACCTCACGGATCGCTTCCGCCTCGGTCCGGTCGGTCTTCAAGAACTTCAGCCGCGCCGGCGTCGCGTAGAAGAGGTCGTTGACCTCGACCCGCGTGCCATGCGCGAGCGCGGCCGGCATGATCTCGGACTTCTCGCCGCCTTCGACATTGAGCGCCCAGGCGTGCGGCTCGCCGGCGTGCCGCGTGGTGATGGCGAGCCGCGCCACGGAGCCGATCGAGGGCAGCGCCTCGCCGCGGAATCCGAGCGTGCGGATCTGGAGCAGGTCCTCGTCGTCGAGCTTGGAGGTGGCGTGACGCTCGACCGCCAGCGACAGATCCCTGGCGGTCATGCCGCCGCCGTCGTCGGTGATGCCGATCCGCCGACGCCCGCCGCCATCGGTAAAGACGTCGATCCGGCTCGCGCCGGCATCGATAGCGTTCTCGACCAGTTCTTTGACCACGCTCGCGGGCCGTTCCACCACCTCGCCGGCGGCGATGCGGTTGACGACCTGTTCTGGCAATTGGCGGACGGGCATGAAACTTGGGCTTCGACCTGGATTCGCTGACAGCGATATTCTAGGCCGTGTTGCGTCAAAAGCATGTGTTGGGCAACAGGAACATGGCGGGTTGGGGAAAAGGGCCGTCTATCGCATTGAAGGGATTGGACGTTCGAGAAAATCGCGCAACTGGATGGATCAATACCCGGCTGCCGTCCCGATTGTGGGGTGCCGGGCTGCGGTGTAGAATCGCGAAAAAAGGCAACAGGACGGGAGGACGCCATGTGCCATCTCTTCGCGCATCAGCCCCAAGGCGACTACGAATCCCAGACCCGCTCGTTGCGGATCGGTGGGCATTGCACCTCGATCCGGCTGGAAATGGCATTCTGGGACACGCTGGAGGAGATCGCGGCCAAGGAGAACATGAGCGTCGGCAAGTTCCTGACGACGCTCTACACCGAGGTGCTCGACCATCACGGCGAGGTCAACAATTTCGCTTCGTTGCTGCGCTGCTCCTGCCTGATCTACCGCTCCAAGACGGCAGCGCCGGTGCAGGCGTTCAAGACGACGGTTGCGCCCATCCTCGATGCAGCGGAATAGCCCTGATGTCGTCCTGGTGAAGGCCAGGACCCATACCGCGGAATCCATCAGCGATGGGCGGTATGAGTCCCGAACAACGAGCCTTCGCCGAACTCCTTCCCGGGGCAACGGGTCCTGGCTTTCGCCAGGACGACGAACGAGATTGGATCAAATCTCCTTCTTCTGCATCGCACCCGCAATGTAATCCGCCTGCCGGATCGCGAGCGAGACGATGGTCAGCGTCGGATTGCAGGCTGCGCCGCTGGTGAACTGGCTGCCGTCGGAGACGAACAGGTTCTTGACGTCGTGGCTCTGGCCGAACTTGTTGACCACGCCGTCTCGCGGCTTCTCGCTCATCCGGTTGGTGCCGAGATTGTGCGTGCTCGGATAGGGCGGTGTCGGATAGCTCACGGTGGCGCCGACGGCGTCGTAGACCGCCGCACCCTGCTTGTACGCGTGAGCGCGCATCGCGAGATCGTTGGGATGATCGTCGAAGTGCACGCTTGCGACCGGCTGGCCAAACTTGTCCTTCACGGTCGGATCGAGCGTGATGCGGTTGGTTTCCTGCGCCATGTCCTCGCCGACGAGCCACATACCGGCCATCCGGGGATAGCCGTCGAGCGCTGCGGTGAACGGGCGTCCCCAGGCGCCGGGGTTGAGGAACGCCGCCATGAAGGGCAGGCCGATCGACAATGTCTCCATCTCGTACCCGCCGACGAAGCCGCGCTTCGGATTATTTGCGGCCTCGTCGCGGATGATGCCGGCCATGGTGGTGCCGCGATACATGTGCACCGATTTCTCGAACACGGCGTAGACGCTGCCGGTCATGTGGCGCATGTAGTTGCGGCCGACCTGGCCTGATGAATTGCCGAGGCCGTCCGGAAACATCGTGGATGCGCTGTTCAACAGCAGCCGCGGGCTTTCGATCGAATTGCCGGCCACCGCAACGATGCGGGCCTTCTGGCGCTGCATCGCGCCAGTCTCGTCGGCGTACACCACGCCGGTGACCTTGCCGCCCGCGTCATGCTCGATCTTGACCGCCATGCTCGCGGGGCGGACCTCGAGATTGCCGGTCGCCTCGCCCTTGGGGATCTCGGTGTAGAGCGTCGACCATTTCGCGCCTGATTTGCAGCCCTGAAAGCAGAAGCCGATCTGCTGACAGGCGCCGCGGCCATCGCGCGGTTGGCTGTTGATCGCCATGTTGCCGGTATGCACGGTTTTGTATCCGAGTTTTTTCGCGCCGGCCTCCATCACCCTGAAGTTATTGTTGCCGGGAAGTCCGGGAATGCCGTTGGTGCGGGTCACGCCCATCTTGTTCTCGGCCTTGGCGTACCACGGCTCCATCTCGGCGAGCGTGACCGGCCAGTCCAGCAGGTTGGCGCCGGGAAGGTTGCCGTAGGTGCTCTTCACCTTGAACTCGTGCTCCTCGAACCGCAGCGATGCGCCGGCCCAGTGTGTGGTCGAGCCGCCGACCGCTTTGACGATCCAGGCGGGAAGACCCGAGAAGTCTTTTGCGACGCGCCATGTTCCCGATGTGGTGCGGGCATCGGTCCACGCGAGTTGGGAGAAACTCTCCCACTCGTCATTGACGAAGTCCTGATTTTCGATGCGGGGACCTGCTTCGAGAATGACGACCTTGATGCCCTTCTGTGCGAGTTCGTTGCCCAGTGTGCCGCCGCCGGCACCGGAGCCGACGATCACCACAACGCCGGAGTCGTTCAGATCGAATTTTGCCATATGCGTTCTCCTGAACCGTTGGGGTGGACGTTAAGCCTTCGGCAGCCAGTCGATGTCGGCGAAGCCGCGGTTGATGTAGCCGCCGTGCTCGGCCGAGGAGCCCTCGTAGCCGAACCGCGGCCAGACCTCTTTTTGGTTGTAGAGAGAGACGATGAGATCGCCGCGCACCTTCTGGAAGAACTCGCTCTGCTCGATCTCCTTCAGGAGCACCACGCGGTCGGCTTCCCAGGGCACTTCGGCGTAAGCCACCTTGTGGCGATCACGCGCATTCTGATCGAGCCGTGTGATGCCGTCGCTGATCAGCAACTTGACGGACGCGTCCTTCGCCGCCTTGCCGTCCCACGGCTTGATCGCGGTGATGTAGTAGCTGTCGCCGAGGACGTCGTGCGGATAAATGTCGCGCGCGACCTTCAGCAGCGTCTTCATCGTTGTGGGCGAAAGCGCACTGGTCTCGTCGGCCCATGCGCCCTCGACGCTGACGGCGACGCTGGCCGCGACTGCCGCGACCGGCACGGCGGTCGCGGCGCCCTTGAGAAAGACGCGGCGGCTGTGCTTGCTTCGACGATCGACTTCTCTCATGGCATTCCTCCGTTGATCTTGATTTTTGATTTGGTTAGTTGAAACGTCCGCCGCGCTGGATCACCTCTATCTTGTAGCCGTCGGGGTCGCTGACGAAGAAGAAGCGCGCGAGCGTTTTGCCGTCGTGCTTGAAGTCGCGCAGCGGGCCCGGTGCGAGCTTCTGGCGCCCGAAGCGGGCATGCTCGGCATCGAGATCCTCGACCACCACGGCGAGATGTCCGTAGCCGTCGCCGAGCGCATACGGCTCCTTGCGATCGAAATTGACCGTCAGCTCCAACTCGAAGGATGAGGAGGGATGACGCAGATAGATCAGGGCAAAGTCTGCGAACTTCAGACGGTCGGTGACTTCCAGGCCAAAGGCCCGCTGGTAGAAGTCGAGCGAGCGCGCCTCGTCGAGTGCGCGGATCATGGAATGGACCGGCTTTGCCATTCAGTTCTGCTCCTTAAGAAAGGCGATGATGGCGGCGCGCGTCTCCGGCTTCGCCTGCCGGTAGACCATGACCACGCCGGGAATCACGGTTTGCGGATCGGTCAGCCAGGCGTCTAGCTTCGTCTCGTCCCAGGCGAAGGCTGCTTGTGCGAGGGGCTCTGAATAGTGAAAGCCTTCGACCTTGCCGGCGGGCCGCCCGACGATCCTGACCAGCGGCGGACCCTGCCGCACCGGTTCTGACAGGTTCATGGTGTGGCACACCGCGCATTGCTGCTTGAACAGTGTCGCGCCATCCGGCGGCTTTGCAGCCGGCAAGGGCATTTGCGCCTCGGCCACCCGCATCGCCAGCACCATCGCGGTGCACAACCCCAGCACGATCGCGCGCATCGTCAAAAGTCCGCCCATCCACGTCAATTCAGCGTGCGCAAATTCTAGGCGCGGCAAAACAAGCCGTGGTAGTAGCGGGCTGTTTCGCTGCGTGCGGAGATGCGCGCGGGCAGCGTTGTTCCGCGCTGCCGCATATGCGGAGGACAATTCCGCGAAACCGCCGTCAAATCCCTAAACGATCACCACACGAGGCAGATTGCATCGCGGTCGCGCCGTTCGAGCTCAACGCGATGGATTGGTTCGGCTCGGGCGGACGGCGCATCAAGCCGCCGAACCGATCATCGCGAAAATCCAGGAGAAATGGATGAAGTTGGTGAAGACCTCCGCAATCGCATGCGCCGTCTCGGCCCTCATTGTGACACCGGCTCTCGCGCAAGGTACGTCGTCTGGCGCCAAGTCTAGCGGCACGGTGCAAAGCAAACCCATGCAAGGTAGCACGATGGGCAGCGGCGACGAGGAGATGAGCGCCCAGCCGGGCGCGGGAGGCGAGACGACGGGCATGAAGCCGACGAAGGGCACCAGGGGCACGGTTGGCACCACGGGCAGTGCTGCACACAAAGGGACGGCCGACGAGTCCGCGACAGGCGGTGCAGCCACGGGCAAGCGCTACTAGCCAATGGAGTGAGACGGCAGAACTCCGGTCGCCGTGCGGCCGGAGTTCTTTTGCAGTCTCTGCTAGTCGTCGAAATGCCCGCCGCGCTTCGACTTGATGTCGCTGCGGCGCTTCTTGCCCTCGAGCCGGCGCTGCTTGGAGCCAAAGGTCGGCTTTGTCGCGCGTCGCGGCTTCGGCCGGACCATGGCTTCGCCGAGCATCTCCGTAAGGCGGTCGATGGCGTCCTGGCGGTTGCGCTCCTGCGTGCGGAAGCGTTGGGCCTGGATCACGATCACGCCGTCCTTGGTCATGCGTTGCCCTGCGAGCCGGGCGAGGCGCAACGCGGCATCCTCCGGCAGCGTCAGCTTCCGGGTGTCGAAGCGCAATTGCGCCGAGGTCGCGACCTTGTTGACGTTCTGCCCGCCCGGGCCGGAGGCGCGGACAAAGCCGATCTCGATGTCGTCCTCGTCGATGACGAGATCGCGGGATATCCGCAGCATGGTGGCACCATTCGTGATGCCCGGACATATCCCGGACGCCCAAGTTCGGCAATGGCGCCCCGAAATGCAAATGGCCGGGCGAGCCCGGCCATTTCAGGAAGCGTAAGAAAGACGTCAGTTCGACTTCGTCGCCGGTGTGGCTGCCGGTTGCGCCGCGGCCTGCGGAGCGCGGCCGACGACGACGGTCAGCAGGCCCTGGCCCCAGAGGCGCCTTGCGGCCGCCTTGGCGTCGTCCATGGTGACCGCATCGACGACGGCGTTGCGCTTCTCGATATAGTCGATCGGCAGCTTGTCCTGCTGATATTGCAGCAGCGCCTGCGCGAGCTTCGAGGAGGTGTCGAGCGCCAGCATCTGCGAGCCCTTGAGGTAGGACTTGGCCTCGTCGAGCTCCTTCTGCGTCGGGCCTTCCTCGGCGATCCGGCGCACTTCCTTGTCGATCGCGTCGATAGTGTCGCCGGCGCGGTCGGCGCGGGTGCCGGTATTGCCAATGAAGACCGCCGAATGCTCCATCCAGAGCAGCGATTCGAACACCGAATAGGCCAGCCCGCGCTTCTCGCGCACCTCGCGATAGAGCCGCGAGGACAACCCGCCGCCGCCGAGGATGTGGTTGACGACATAGGCTGCCATGAAGTTCGGATCGCTGCGTTTCACCCCGGGGCCGCCGAAGGTGATCACGGTCTGGGGCACGTCGAGCGCCACGAAGGCGCGTTGCGGCGGCTTGGCGGCCTCGACGTCGGGGACCGGCACGAGGTTAGCCTTGGCGGGCAGGCTGCCAAACGTGTGGTCGAGAAGCTTTCCGAGCGAATCGGGATCCACGTCGCCAACCACCGCGATCCTGAGCGTGTCCTTGGCGAGCACGCGGGCGACATAATCCTTCATGTCGGCAACCGTGATGGTTGGAACGCTGTCGAGGTTGCCGTTGGACTGCCGGCTATAGGGATGATCGCCGAAGGCAACCTCCAGGAATTTGCGGCTCGCCAGCGAGGTCGGGTTGGTGGTCTCGCGGCGCAGGCCCGAGATTACCTGCGAGCGAATGCGTTCGACGTCGGCGGTTTCGAAATGCGGCGAGGTCAGCGCGCTTCGCAGCAGGTCGAAGGCCTCGTCTTTGTTGTCGCGCAGCATGCGCAGGCTGCCGCGGAACGTGTCGCGGGTGGCGCTGAAAGAGAGCTCGATGGCGCGGCGATCGAGCCGCTCATGGAAGGTCTTGGAATCGAGATCGCCGGAGCCTTCGTCGAGGAGATCGCCGACCAGATTGGCGACGCCCGACTTGTCCTTGGGATCCTGGGCCGAGCCGCCGGCAAAGGAATATTCCATGGCGATCAGCGGCACGGTCGCATCCTGCACGAACCAGGCTTCGATGCCGCCCGGCGAGGTCAAGTGCTGGATCTTTGCAGCCGCCTGCGACGGAGAGACGGTAGCAAGCGCGAGTGCCGCGCCGGTGGCAAAGGAGAATGCAACACGTCGAAGGAAGGGATAGGTCACGAACGCTTCTCCTCGCGCTTGGCGGCGCCGGTGTCCTTGATCAGATAGCCCGTCACCGAGCGCTTCTTCTCGAGCCATTTCTGCGCGACGGTGCGGACCTGCTCGGCGGTGACGGCGCGGATGCGATCGGGCCAGCTCCGGATGTCTTCGATCGACAGGCCTGTGGTCAATGCACCGCCATACCAGCGTGCCAGCACCGCTTGGTTGTCCTGGGCGTAGATGGCCTCGGCGATGAGCTGGGTCTTGACCCGCTCGAGATCCTCGGCACGGATCGGATTTTGCGCGATGTCGGCAATGACGCCGTCGATCACCTGCTCGACCTCGGCGAAGCTGACGCCGGATTTGGGGGAAGCCGAGATCGCGAACTGGGTCGGGTCGAGCGAGATGCTCGAATAGCTGGCGCTGGCGGAGACCGCGAGCGGCTTGTCGACCACGAGCGCGCGGTAGAGATAGGAATTGTTGCCGCTGCCCATCAGCTGCGCCAGCACGTCGAGGGCCGCGCTTTCGCCGGCTGCAGCCGTGGTCGCCGAGGGCACCAGGTAATAGCGCCGCAAACCGGGTTGCTCGACGCGCGGATCGGCCAGGGTCACGGTGCGCGGCGCCGCGGGCTCCGGCTCCTGCGGGCGGACGCGGCGCGCCGGGATCGCCGGTTGGGCCGGGATGGACCCGAAATTGCGCTCGACCAGCGGGCGGATGTCGGCGGGCTCGACGTCGCCGGCGATCACGAGGGTCGCGTTGTTCGGCGCATAGAAGCGGCGGTAGAAGGCTAGCGCATCCTCGCGATCGAGCTTCTCGATCTCCTGGTGCCAGCCGATCACCGGCCGGCCGTAGGGATGGTTGAGATAGAGCGCGGCCATGATCTGCTCGTTTAGCCGCGCGTCCGGATTGTTGGCGACGCGCATGTTGTACTCTTCGAGCACGACGTCACGCTCCGGCAGCACGTTCTCGTCCTTGAGGATCAGGCCGGTCATGCGGTCGGCCTCGAACTCCATCATCTTCGGCAGCTGCTCTTTCGGCACCCGCTGGTAGTAGTTGGTGTAGTCGACCGAGGTCGAGGCGTTCTCGTTGCCGCCGACGCGGAGCACGGTCTGGGAGAATTCGCCGACCGGATGCTTCGATGTGCCCTTGAACATCAGGTGCTCGAGGAAGTGCGCGAGCCCGGACTTGCCCGGCGTCTCGTCCGCCGAGCCGACCTTGTACCAGATCATTTCCGTGACGACGGGCGTGCGGTGGTCGGGAATCACCACGACCTGCATGCCATTAGCAAGCGTGAAGCTGGCGGGCGGAGCCGATGTCACCGTGGTCTGCGCAAGGGATGCGCCGGCCGTCAGAACACTCGTCGAAAGCAGCGCGGCAAGGAGGCGGGCAGCCGATCGGTAAGAGGACATCATGATCCTTCTGAAAGGCCGAGCCCGGATGTCCGGCTCGGAGGCACGGCATGGTACACCGTGCGGCAAACGCTTCGCGTCACGAAGCAGAGAACTCAACTCGGGCGCAAGTTACTGATAAGCAATTAAAGACCGCGTCCGGCGCACACGAGCCGCCGGCGCGGGACCGGGTCTGTCGGGATGTCGCAAAGGGACAGGAGGCTATTGTTCCTTGTCCTTGCCGGACATGATGTCGAAATAGGTCCGCCTCGTCTTGTCCTCTCCGGCGCCATAGGCGTAGCTCGGCGACGGCGTCTGGTAGCCCGGCGGCGGCTCGACCAGGGACTGGCGCGGCGGCTCGGTCGTGAATTGCTTGGCCTCGCCTTTGTTGTTCGACATCATGCCCCACAGGCCGCCGGTGAAACCGAGCTGGGCCGGGCTGAGCGACGGATTGCCGTTGGTGCCCGGCTGAATAGGATCATTGCTCGTGCGCTCGGGTGCGGCTGTCCTGCCGACCTCCATCTCGGCGGGCGACAACGCCCGGCCTGCCTGCCAGCTCTCCGTGGCCTTGACGGCCTTCTTCCGCTGCGCGATGGCCTCCTTGCGGCGCCTCTCGTCAGGGTCCTTCGGCCAGTTCGGTGCGTTCTTGGCTTCAACGCCGGCGGGTGGCGGCAGGTCGAGCTTGGGTGGTACCACCAGCGGCGACCGCTCGCGGTATTCGATACCCTTCTTCTCCATGCTCTTGGCGCCGATGCCGGACATCAGATTGTCGATGAGCTTCTCTTCGAAGGTCATGTCGTCATCGTCCTCGCCGTCGTCGCCGGCGCGAGCGGCGCCAGCCGACATGACGAGACCGATGCCGAGCGCGACAGCGGACAATTTCAACGCCCGCCAGAACCCCTGCCGGGGGTCTCCAACCATCGAACTGCTGGTCTTCGAGCTGCGCATCACTGTACCTGTTCCAAATTGTGGCAGTTTGCCGCTCTCGCGCGGCATAATCCCTCGCAAAAGCAAGGTTCCGCCTGCCGGTCCGTATCGGCCGGGATCAGGGCGCTTTTGCGGCGGGTACCCCCAGGAAGGAATCATACAATAGCGCCGCCACGCCAGCAACGATGGCGACGTCCGCGAGGTTGAACACGTACCAATTATAGGTTTTTCCGCCGATCTCGACGTGAAACAGGGCGAAATCGACCACCGCGCCGTAGGCCAGGCGGTCGATGCCATTTCCGATGGCGCCGCCGATGATCAGGCCGAGGGCGATGGTTGCCAGCAGGGTGTGCGAGCGGGCCATCCAGATCGCCAGCGCGACCACGGCGAGGACCTTGACGGCCATCAGCGCCATTTGCGCAGCCTGGCCGTCGTTCTGGAGCCAGCCGAAGCTGATGCCGATGTTCCAGGCCAGCACCAGGTCGAAGAACGGCGTCACCTCGACCGCGCCGCGACGGGCGAGGTCGAACACGTTCAGCAGCCAGAGCTTTGAGGCCTGGTCGGCCACGAGCGTGACCAGGGCCGCGAGGATGCCGGCGCGGAGCGGGGTCATGCAGGGGAGATCTCTGTCGCCACCACAAACACCGCCGTCGTCCCGGCGAAGGCCGGGACCCATACTCCGAGGCGGAAGTTGTTTGAGGGACTCGTGGTCATCGGCCTTCGCTGCAATTGGCGGTCGTGGTTATGGGTCCCGGCCTTCGCCGGGACGACGCAGAGTTAAACGCTGACCCCCAGGGCCTTCCATTCACGCAGCGCCTTGGCGTCGCGCGGGGTGACGTCGGGATATTCGGGGTCTTCACCCACCGCCGGCGAAATCTTCCAGGAGCGGGCGCATTTCGTGCCGACGGCCTTCTCCACCACGACTGCGACGCCTGGCACGGCATCGAGACGGAATGCGGAAGCCGGCGCCTCGTCCTCCCGCACCTCGTAGTTCGAGGTGATGCAGATCTCGGCGAGGTCGGCGTCGAACAACGTCGCAAGCATGTCGCGGTCGGCGACATAGATGACCGGCGAGGCCTCCAGCGACGAGCCGATGTTCTTGGCGGCGCGTTCGAGCTCCAGCGCACCGGTGACGACGCGGCGGACGTTGCGGATCGCTTCCCACCTCGCGGCGAGCTTGTCGTCGCGCAAGCTTTCGAGGTCGTCGGGAAACTGCGTCAGATGAACCGAGGGCTCGGCGTTGGGCCTGTACATGCGCCAGGCTTCCTCCGCGGTGAAGCTGAGGATCGGCGCCAGCCATTTCAGGATCGAGCTGCACAACAGATCGATCGTGGTCAGCGCCGCCTTGCGCGTCGGCGAGGACGGCGGATCGCAGTACAGCGTGTCCTTGCGGATGTCGAAATAGAACGCGGAGAGCTCACTGTTCAGGAAGGCGGACAGGGTTGCGACCACGGTCTTGTAGTCGAACTCCTGATAGGCCTTGCGGATAACATTGGCGCGCACCGCGAGCTCGTGCAGCATGAGCCGTTCGAGCTCAGGCATGTCGGCGGGGGCGACTGCATCGGCCGGCTTGTAGTGATCCAGCGTTCCCAGCATCCAGCGCACGGTGTTGCGCAGCTTGCGATAGGTCTCGATGGTGTTCTTCAGGATCTCCGGGCCGATGCGCTGGTCGTCGGCATAGTCGGTGGCGCAGACCCACAGGCGCAGGATATCCGCGCCCGAATCCTTGATCACCTTCTGTGGCTCGACGGTGTTGCCGATCGACTTCGACATCTTGCGGCCGTTCTCGTCGAGCGTGAAGCCGTGGGTGAGCACGATGTCGTAGGGCGCGCGGCCGCGCGTGCCGGCGCTTTCCAGCAGCGAGGAATGAAACCAGCCGCGATGCTGGTCGCTGCCTTCCAGATACATCACGGTGTCGTCGCCGCCATCGACCTTGCGGACGATATTGCCGAGCTGCGGGAAGTTCTGGCGATCCTCGAGCACGAAGGCATGTGTGGAGCCGGAATCGAACCAGACGTCGCAGATGTCGTCGATCTTCTTCCAGTCTTCCTTCGCGCGCGATCCAAGGAAGCGCTCGCGGGCGCCTTCCATGTACCAGGCGTCGGCGCCTTCCTCCATGAAGGCTTCAGTGATGCGCTGATTGACGATCTCGTCCTGCAAGATCTCGGCCGAGCCGTCGCTCTTCTCGCGCACGAACACGGCGATCGGAACGCCCCAGGCGCGCTGGCGCGAGATCACCCAGTCGGGGCGGTTGGCGATCATGCCGTTGATGCGGTTCTCACCCGACGGCGGCACCCATTGCGTGACCGAGATCGCATGCAGAGCGCGGGCCCGCAGCGTATCGCCCTTTTTTGCATGGCCATTCTCGCTGACGTCCTTGTCCATCGCGATGAACCATTGCGGCGTGTTGCGGAAGATGACCGGCTTTTTCGAGCGCCAGGAATGCGGATATTGGTGCTTGAGGCGGCCGCGCGCGAGCAGCTTGCCGGCCTCGATCAACGCCTTGATCACGGCTTCATTGGCATCGCCCTTCTCACCCTTGTCGTTGAGCACGCGCTTGCCCGTGAAGCCGGGGGCCTGCGCGGTATAGGCGCCGTTCTCGTCGACAGTGTAGGGGATAGCGGTCGAGATACCGCGCTCATCGAGCTCGCGGGTATTGGCCATCCAGACGTCGAAGTCTTCGCGGCCGTGGCTCGGCGCGGTGTGCACGAATCCGGTGCCGGTATCGTCCGTAACATGCTCGCCGGCGAGCAGCGGCACGATAAACTCGTAGCCGCCATCGAGGCCGCGCAAGGGATGGGCGCACTCCACGGCGTCCAAGGTGTCGCCGGGAATGTCGCGCAGCTTCTCATAGGCCGTGACGCGCGCCTGCTTGAACACCTCTGCGGCAAGCGCGTCGGCCAGGATCAGGAGATCGCCGGTCTTCGCCCAATTGTCCGCGGCCGCATCCGTCACCTTGTAGAGGCCGTAGGCGATCTTCGGTGAGAACGAGATCGCGCGGTTGCCGGGCAGTGTCCACGGCGTGGTGGTCCAGATCACGACCGAAGCATTGGCGAGCGCACCATGGGCCGGGGACGTGACGGGAAACTTCACCCACACCATGTCGGAGGTGTAGTCCTCGTACTCGACCTCGGCCTCGGCGAGCGCGGTCTTCTCGACCACGCTCCACATCACCGGCTTGGAGCCGCGATACAGCGTCCCGTTGGCGGCGAACTTCATCAGCTCGCGGGCGATCTGCGCTTCGGCGGGATAGCTCATCGTCTGGTAGGGATGATCCCAGTCGCCGATGATGCCGAGGCGCTTGAATTCCTCGCGCTGCACGTTGATCCAGTGTGTCGCATAGGCGCGGCATTCTTTCCGGAACGCCACCATCGCAGCGGAGTCGCGGAAGTCGGGCTTCTGCTTGCCCTTGGAGCGGTAGTTCTCTTCCTCGATCTTCCATTCGATCGGCAGGCCGTGGCAGTCCCAGCCAGGCACATAGTTGGAGTCGAAGCCGAGCATCTGCTGGCTCTTGGTCACGACGTCCTTGAGGATCTTGTTCAGCGCGTGGCCGATATGGATGTTGCCATTGGCGTAGGGCGGGCCGTCATGCAGCACGAATTTGGCGCGGCCCTGGGCTTCCTGGCGCAGTCTGTCGTAAAGGCCGATGTCGTTCCAGTATTTCAGCAGCTCCGGCTCGCGCTGCGGCAGGCCGGCGCGCATCGGGAATTCGGTCTGTGGCAGGAACAGGGTTTTCGAATAGTCTTTGGCTTCGGATTTTTGGGACTTTTGTGGCTTGTCGGACATGAGGCTGACTGGCTCGGAAAGGCGCGGGAACGGATGGCGATGCGGAATCGCGGGTGAAACGACAACATCCCGGTCTTGCGCCGAGCCGAAGGCTCAGGCGGAAGCCGGGCCGCTAATCCCTATGATGCGCCGCGCAAACATGGGCTCTCCATAGCAGGGGGGCGGGGGAAGCGCAAAAGGTTCGGCGGGCCGGTTTCCGACCTCAATCGATGACACCAAGCCTCGGAAACGCGTCCGGGGCGGCGGCGAGCATGGCGCGGGCGCGGGCGGAATCGTCGTCCATCTGGCGGATCAGGGCCTCCAGGCTGTCGAATTTCAGCTCCTCGCGGATGAAGCCGATAAAGGCGCAGTCGAGCGTCTGTCCGTAAAGATCGCCTTTGAAGTCGAACAGGAAGATCTCCAGCAGCGGCGCACCATTATCAAACGTCGGGCGGCGGCCGAAGCTTGCGACCCCGTCCAGCCGCTCCGCGCCGCGGCCGACCCGCACCGCGTAGATGCCGTGCTTGAGGCCGCAATTGGCATCTAGGCGGATATTGGCGGTGGGATAACCGAGGTCGCGGCCGCGCTTCTCGCCGTGGATGACCTCGCCGGTGATGAACCAGGGCGCGCCGAGCATGGCCGTGGCCTCGTCGAGTTGGCCTTCGGCGAGGGGGGGCCGGCGCGCGCGGGGCGCGCCCCGCCGCGCGGCGCTAGCGCCAGCCGGGGGGCCGGCGCCCGCCCGGCCGCGCCGCGGCGCCGCGCGGCGCGCGCCAGCGCCGACCGCATGGCCAA